>NZ_CP038033.1:3403772-3713206 GCF_004421105.1 Nitrosococcus wardiae | reverse complement strand
CCGGCAGGTCGATTTTCGACAACGCTGAGGTCGCGTCTTTTGAAGTGTAACCGTTAAGGCTGCGATAAGGAGCGTTTTTCTGCAGATTTTGGCTGTGTCGTAGAAATGCTTCAGCCACGCCGTCGGCATTGTATAAATTATTGCGGAATAGATAATAGTGAAAGCTGCGGTTGCGCACGGTGATTTCCGCGTTGGTCTGGCGGACGATCCGGCCAATGCTTTCGGACTCGCTGATAGTCTTCTGGGTGATAATGTCCGCTGGAGTAACGCCTACCGCTGCGCAAGCCGGTGTTTCGCCTTCTTTCAGCTTCGGTTGGCGGATTTTCTTTATCAGCCGCTCTTCCAACAGCGTAGCATCGAAGGGCATGGCGGGGTTGTGATGGGCCATGATCGACGGCCGTCCTATGCGAGCCTCGGGTTCGGCTTTTAGCAGCTTTGCGCTGGTTTGAGCCCGGGCAAGGTCCAGCGGAAACACCGGACAATGCCCGGCCGGATTTTTATCGGGGTGATTGGGAGTGCAACAGTTTTCTCCTGGTTTTTCCGGATCGGCGCACAATGGATAAGGTACGGCCGGCCAGTTTTGGGTTTCGTCGGCCCAGTTGGTCCAGAATTGATCGCGCACGACTTCGGTAAACAGCTGCCAGGAAAACATGTCAGGGCAGGTCATCGACAGGTTGCGAAGTACGCCGGGTGTAACGATCTCTCCGTTTTCTACCGACATACGGCATTCTTCCGAATCTTTCACCTCACTATGGAAATACATGGCGTAGTCCACGGAATTGAGCGCTGCGTGAACCGGCGTTTGAACTGTTATTGCAAATGCAAAAGCGGATAGCAACAGGGCGAGAATCCTGCTTTTTTTTAATTCCACTGTTATTTTCTCCATTATTCTTATTTCAATACTTCGGACAGTTTTGGGCCAACGTGCTACTAATAATCAAAGGCTTAAAAAAATACTACTGAAAGGTGGCCCTAACTTAAGATCTTTATTCGTCTTGTAACAGCAATTCATTAATTATTCTGAATAAAAGCTGTTCGAAAACAGAAGTCCCGCCATCTCAGCAGCGGGGCTGTTCTATCGTCCGTTACTCGCCTCGTCTCTCAGTGCTGAAGTGCGCCCTAATCAGGAAGGTGCTCCATTTGATATTAACGTTGCGAAATATCAGCTTGAAATGTCAGAGTTGTTGACGGTTCAACCAATGGGTCCTGCTGTAGCAGTTTTGCTGATCCTTGTAGATATCCAATCAGAAACGATTACCTTGACAAGGTTATCATTCCTGAAGAGGCAAAGTATGCGTCTAAGGGTTCTAAGATCATATATATCCCTACCTTGAATGAGATTAAGTCAACGGTTCCGAGCCTTGTCCCATTATGAGCTTTCGGAAAGAATCAGAGAGATGATGTCTAATAACAGCTTCAACCTAAACAGATAACAGCGGGCTATTTTCTACTCGTAGAGGGCTGAGCAGGTAAAAGGTGAGGACCGCCGGTGCCATTCCATTGCGCGGGTGAGAGGCAAAAGCGCGGCTCTCAGTAAAGAAGTTATCATTTCAATCCTCGCTCAAACACTATGAGCGCTATACTTGATTAAGGGATGCGCATAGGCACTATGGGCATAATGTTTCATCTGGAGGTGCATGAATCATTTTAACTTGAGTTTAGTGGAGTCTGCGCCTCTGCCTTATCTGCTTTCCGTTCCTGGTACAGTTCCGTCAGTAACTGGAACATGGCCTATCTTGTGCTTTCTCCATGGTTATGATGAAGGGCCTCCGGCGCCGATCCGGCAGGCGCTCACAAGGCATGGCCCTCTACAACCGACAAGCGCTTCAAAGGCCACAACAGAGTTTATTGTCGTGGCTCCGCAGTTGCCTGCCCGAGGTGATTTATGATATCGCTATGCGGATGCTGTCCTGGCCATCGTGCAGCAGGTACAAGCATTAAATCATGAAGCCCCTGAACAGCGGTTTCTGACGGGCTTTAGTTTTGGGGGCAACGGTGTTTTTGATCTTGCACTAGAACAGCGTAACTTCTGGGCTGCGCTCTGGGCGGTGGACCCTACCCGTGTGCCAGTGGAAGATCCAGGGCGTCCAGTGTGGCTTTCTTATGGGGAAGTATCCCGGCCTAAAAAATTGAGCTTTATCCAATGCCTTCACTTAGAGCCATTGCAGAGTGAGACGCCGGGAGAGCGCGTCTATGTCGATCAAGGCCAAGATCATGTGGGTACTGCCACATTTGCCTATCAGGATGCTAGGATTTACAGTTGGCTTCTTTCAAATTCTTTATCGAGCCCCCGTGCTTAAGTAAATGTAGGCCTATTGCGGGTAGTTGAAATCCAGCGGCAAACCTCAATGCCGGCGAGATTCAGCCCCATAAGAACAGCCGCGGAAGGGGAGGATTTGGCTGCTATACGCGAAGCGGGTTGCAGGTCGGGGGTGCCTATAGGCTATAATTTTTCTAAGGATGAAATAAACTCTCATTTTGAGCAAAGCGTCGTTTAGTGTCTACCTCATGTTAGGTTGCAAATGAGGTTTTGGGAATGAGTGGTTGCTGCGATAACAGCTGTTCGTTGGACGCTCTACGCGAAGGGCAGCGAGTAACACTCCAGACTGTGCTTGGTATCAATGCAGTGATGTTCCTGGTTATTTTGGTGGCAGCACTGTATGGCAACTCAACGGCACTGCTGGCAGACAGTCTTGACAATCTTGGAGACGCCTTCACCTATGCTCTGAGCCTATACGCCGTCTCAAGGGGCGCTAGCGCTAAGGCAAAGGTCGCGCTGCTCAAGGGTAGCTTAATTTTTCTGGCTGCTCTCGCTGTGATTGCCCAAATTGCCTACAAGCTTATTGTCCCAAGCACCCCTCTGTTCGAGGTCATGGGTGCTTTCAGCCTTCTCGGTCTTACTGCAAATTCAATTTGTCTTTTCTTGCTTTGGCGACATCGTCATGAAGACGTCAATATGAGTTCTGTGTGGGAGTGTTCGCGAAACGACATCGCATCAAATCTCTCTGTATTTGTGGCAGCTGGGGCGGTGTGGCTAACTGGCTCGGGATGGCCCGACATCTTAGTCGCACTTGGTCTAGTTTGGCTCTTAATGCGTTCGGCCATTCGTGTCATAAAATCAGCCATAGAAGAACTTCATGCGGCAACTTAATCAACCTAACCACGCTATCAATCGTAGCCAAAGGGTCAAGCCCTGTCAGGTCTTTTGCCGCTTGGGATTTGCGATAACATTCGGCTCATGAGCCACACTTTAATCACCATTCTTGCATTAGGCTAAATATCAGGTTTCCAGAGGAGCACTGAACAAGGCTTGCTCCTTTTTTGCTTCGGGTGATGGTGTGTAACACTGCTGAGAGCCTCATTTTTTTGAGAACCAATTCACATTTTGGCTGATTGCTCGACGTTATACGAATGAGGATCCGTAAGATATCGAAGGTGTGGATTCTCATTGAGGAGGGCAAGCCATGTCGAAAAACGGTATGCGCCCAATTCACCCGGGCGAGATTTTGCAAGAGGACTATCTAAAACCGTTGGGAATGAACGCGAATGCGCTAGCCAAAGCAATGCATGTGCCGGCGCCACGCATCAACGATATTGTGCTTGAGCGGCGCGAAGTAACAGCAGATATGGCGATGCGCCTGGCACGATATTTTGATACGACCGCCGAGTTTTGGATAGTCTTGCAAACAGAGTACAACTGGGATACAGCTGCAATCGAGCAGGCAAACCTCATTGACAGCAAGGCTTAGCCCCATAAGAACAGCCGCGGAAAGGGAGGATTGGCCGCTATACCCGAAGCGGGTTGCAGGGGATGGCTTTGCCGACAGGCCAAAAAAAAAGACGGCAAGGGAAACATCCCCTATTTAGTTAATTAAATCAATAACTTAAATAAAAATAAGCGAGCTAGGAAGTAGGGAATCGGAGGTTCGAATCCTTCCGGGCGCGCCATATAAATCAAAGGCTTGTCATACCAATTTCATGTAATTTTGCGCAGTATAGGTCTAATGTAAACAAACGCTTACAATCTTAATAAATTGCATTCTTTTGTTAAATTGGTATCACTACTCGCGCTGAGCTTTTTATTTCTGACCGCAGAGCGCGAGGGAGAGGCCACTCAAGGGACTTCCCTCGATAGAGTTATAAGAGCTTAAAGTGGGACTCAAAGCCGCGTAACTGGAGCATTTTCTTTAGATTGGAATGGCCCCCCATCAGCAGGAGGTCGGCCGGTGCTTTAGTGAGGCTGTCCTTTAACATCCAGAGCAGCGTATAACCGGAATCGTGAATCGCGTGGGTCCTGCTCAGGTCAATGATAATTGTCATCTCGGAATCGCGGACTTGTTGTGCCGCCTCCCAAAATTCCCGGCACAGGGAAAAATCTAGGACCTCAGGGGAAGTTAAAAAGACGGCGTGGTCTTCAACCCCAGCCCCGAAGCTATGGGCTACTGCTCGGTGAGTCGCTAAGGACATGAGAACCTCCCTTCATTGCCAAAGTACTCGTTAATCATCGGGCCACCTGTACTGAACAGGGATTTGGCCACTTGTGGTGACTTTAGAACGAGTAGCTAAGTAAAAACCAAAACCCTTGTAATGAAAATGGGTATTTCTACCTACTTTTTGGCGGTTTCCCTAGCTTCTATAATAATTAGGTTCATCAGGATTAATGCATGAAATAGTTCCAAATCTAATGAATTAATCCATTGAATGGGTAATGGGATGACCAAAAGAGGCCTTTGGTTTATTTCCTGAATTATCGTTTCTGCATTGGCGACCACTTCTTGAATTAAGTGGCCCATCGGCCATATCGCTCCAGTAGATGATCGTTTCGTATTGAATCAAACATTTTGTTCACCGAGCCGGTGTTTGAGTGGATTGGCTTCATTAAATTAGGAATCCTTATAAGTGTGTTGAAGTGGTATCGGGAAAACAGTTGTTCCAACACTCTTGAAAAACATAACCGAGTCCCAATTTTTCAACAGGAAGGGCTGATCAGATCAATCAGCATCAATAAGGAGGTATAGATATGTTCGGTAATCGGGCTAATTTTGAAGCCGGCTTATTCAATGAGTTTAGGCGTTTGGAACAGGAAATGGATCAACTGTTTGGGGCAACACCTTGGCCGAGCGGTATCCGGGCAGTGGAGAGGGGAACCTACCCGCCTATCAATGTGGGAAGCACGCCCGATCAGGTCGATGTCTACTTATTTGCCGCGGGCTTGGATCCTAAAAGTCTGGATATTTCTATTCAGCAGAATCTACTGACCGTGGCCGGTGAGCGCAAGCTAAGCACCGAGGAGGGAGTCAATTATTACCGCAAAGAGCGTTTTGACGGCACGTTTCGCCGTGTCGTGACCCTACCCGAAGATGTGGATCCCGATCAGGTGAGTGCCCGCTATCGGGACGGGGTCCTGCATGTCACTATCCAGCGGCGCGAGTCGGCTAAGCCGCGGCAGATCGAAGTGAAATAATCAGCAGGAGGGGACAAAATGGCTGAGACAAAAGAAGTGGGCAGAGAGGGCGCTAAGGCGGCTCAGGAAGTAAAGGAAATGGAACGTGCGATCCGGCCGGCGGTCGATATCTTTGAGGATGCGACGGGCATTACATTGCGGGCGGATATGCCGGGGGTATCACGAAAGCGGCTCCAGGTGCGTATCGACAGTGACACCTTATCCATTGAGGGCAGAGTAGATATTCCGGTGCCAGAAGGCACGCAGCCCCTCTATGCCGATGTTCGCTCTACCTGTTATCAACGCAGCTTCTCCCTCAGCAGAGAATTGGATGGGGACAACGCCGAGGCCACTCTGAAAGAAGGGGTGTTGACCTTGCGTATCCGCAAGCGAGAGGAGCATAAGCCTCGCAAGATCCAGGTGCATACCGAGTAGTCAGACTACTTGGCTTGCCGTCATTATAGTAGAGATAAAGAAATTGCTCCGGTCCCATGGGACCGGAGCGACTGAAACAAAGATAGCCGCTGAGGGGGCTATTGAGGGAAAGCCTATTGAAGGAGGAAGGCTCTTATATCCCAAAATTAACCTCTATTTTTACCCTTCTTTAAAAAATCCTTGCCCGAGGGGGTGGGGAAGAACTAGATCATGCATTTAGCCCTCTGGAGAGGCAATTTAACTCAATAAAGAATAAATTACAGGAGCGCTTTGATGATTCAAGTAGAAGCGTTGACCAGAACCTACGGTGATCTGACAGCAGTCGATCAGGTCTCCTTCGAAATTGGTCAGGGCGAGATTGTGGGATTGCTTGGCCACAATGGTGCGGGCAAAACCACTATTATGAAAATGTTAACCGGCTATTTGGAACCGACTAGCGGTTCCATTGAAATCGATGGCCTGGATATCGCGACCCACCGTGAAGCAGTCCAGCGCTATATTGGTTATCTGCCGGAGAATGATCCCCTTTATTCTGAAATGACTGTGATCGACTATCTTGATTACGCCGCCTCGTTGCATGGTGTTCCCAACAGTGAACGGGCTGAGAGAATCCGGGAAGCCATTGACAGAACGGAACTATCAGCCAAGGCGGCAGATACCATTGGGACCCTTTCCAGGGGGTATTGCCAACGGGTAGGTGTGGCTCAGGCGATTCTCCATAATCCTCGCCTGCTCATTCTTGACGAGCCCACCAACGGCTTGGATCCAACCCAGGTGCAACATATGCGGGATCTCATTCGGACTTTGGCAAAGCAGGCTACCGTCATCCTCTCCACCCACATTCTGCAAGAGGTTCAGGCTATCTGCGATCGGGTTATCATCATCCGCAATGGCCACAAGGCATTGGACGCCACCATGGATGAGCTGCAGGCTGGTAGGCGACTATTGGTTGCTGTTGATGCCGGGCCGGAGCAGGCGCTCGACCTATTCAAGTCGGTCGACGGTATCCAGTCCGTGGAATCATTGAGTGCATGGGGGCCGGGGCACCGTTATGCCCTTGGCCTGGACAGTCAGGGCCAGCTCGCTGACACCGCACCTAATGTTGCCAACCGAATTGCAACGGCGGGATGGAAGCTCTATGCCCTGCAACCGGAGAGCCGCGATCTGGAAACCATTTTCGGTGAAATCTCAGCACAGGAGGGGAGGTAAGCAAGATGGGGAATGCACTGAGAATTGCGCGCAAAGAGTTTGCCGGCTTTTTCTCCTCGCCTACCGCCTTTATCTTCCTCGGCGCCTTTCTGGCGGTTACTCTATTCATCTTCTTTTGGGTGGAAACCTTTTTCGCCCGCAATATCGCCGATGTCCGGCCCCTGTTCGAGTGGATGCCGCTATTGCTAATTTTCCTGGTGGCGGCCATCACCATGCGCATGTGGTCTGAGGAACGGCGTGCCGGCACCCTGGAATTTTTGCTCAGCACACCGGTCAAGAGCTACCAATTCGTGCTTGGCAAATTTTTTGCCTGTCTGGCATTGGTGGCCGTGGCGCTGCTGTTGACTCTGCCCCTGCCACTGACCGTGAGCCTTATAGGCCCCCTGGACTGGGGGCCGGTGTTTGGAGGGTACCTGGCCACCTTGTTTCTAGCAGCCGCTTATGCCGCCATCGGGTTATTCGTGAGCGCCCGTTCGCCCAATCAGATCATTAGCCTGATCCTGACGGCGGTGGTCTGCGGCTTTTTTTATTTGCTAGGTTCCGATGCCTTGACTGGGCTGTTTGGCAACCGGGTCTCGGAGTTCCTCAAACTACTAGGCTCCGGTTCACGTTTTGATTCCATTACCCGTGGCGTGATCGATCTACGGGATCTCTATTATTACTTGAGCCTGGTAGGGGTTTTTCTCTCCCTGAATGTTTTCGCATTGGAATGGCTGCGTTGGGCCGGTAACCCGAGCAATACCCACCATCGGCGCTGGGGGTGGGTGACTGGATTATTGGTCGCCAACTTCCTGGCGGCCAATCTGTGGTTGGCGCCCCTGGGGTGGGTCCGCGCCGATGTTACCCAGGGCAACCTCTACTCCATTTCCGAGGCGACCCGAAGCTACCTAGCGCAGTTGCGGGAGCCCATGCTAATTCGCGGCTACTTCAGCGCCCAGACCCATCCGCTGCTAGCGCCACTGGTGCCTCGTCTGCGGGATCTATTGGAAGAGTATGCAGTAGCCGGTGAGGGCCGGGTGCGAGTTGAATTCATTGACCCCCAGGCCTATCCGGAGCTGGAACGGGAGGCCAACGAAAAGTACGGTATTCAACCAGTGCCCTTCCAGTTCGCCAGTAAGTATCAGGCCTCGGTGGTCAATTCCTATTTCAATATTCTGCTTCAATATGGAGATCAGTACGAGGTCTTAGGTTTCCGGGATCTTATTGAAATCAAGGTCCAGAGCGAAACGGATTTGGATGTGGAGCTGCGTAATCCTGAGTACGATATTACCCAGGCCATCAAGAAGGTGCTTTACGCCTATCAAGGGGCCAGCGAACTGTTCGAGAACATCCCCCATCCGGTGAGCTTCAAAGGATATGTCTCGGCGGATGAGAAGTTGCCAGAAGTGCTCCAGTCGCTCCGTCAGGATTTGGAAGTTTTACTCGATGAGCTGCGTGAAGAGTCGGGCGGCAAGCTGACCGTCGATATTCGCGATCCGGATGCCGAAGGGGGCGCATTAGCCGAGCGGATCAGAAGCGAATTCGGTTTTCGCCCTATGGCCGCCAGTCTGCTCGACGCCAATACCTTCTGGTTCTACATGACTCTCGAAGGGGAAGGACGCACCATCCAAGTACCCTTGCCGGAGAACTACGAAAAGGCCGGGCTTGAACGTAGTATTGACGCCGCCCTTAAGCGCTTCTCCCGGGGTTTCCTTAAGACCGTGGCCCTGCATACCCCGCCCTCAGCCCCCTCCTTGCCCCAGTTGGGTATGGGGGGAGGGGGTAAGCGCTTCAACTGGCTGCGGGATACCCTGGCAGAAGAGCACAATGTCATCGCTGCGGATCTGAAAAACGGACAGATACCTTCCGATACCGACCTGCTGCTGCTGGCTGCCCCCGATACCCTGGACGAGAAGCAGCTATTTGCCGTGGACCAGTTCCTGATGCGCGGTGGTACTGTAGTATTGGCGACTGCGCCCTTCGATATCGACACTCAGCAGACGCTTGCCGCCAGCAAACACGATACGGGGCTGAAGGATTGGTTGGCCCATCATGGTCTCCAGCTTGGGGAGCACATGGTACTCGACCCCCAAAACGCAGCCTTCCCGATCCCAGTGGATCGTCAGATTGGAGGTTTCGTGGTGCAGGAGACCCAGCTGGTGGATTATCCCTATTTTATCGATATCCGCAATGACGGCATGGCCCAGAAGGGGGATATCACCGCCGGCCTCAATCAAATCACCATGACTTGGGCTTCCCCCATCACCGTGGATAAGCAGAAGAACCAGGGGCGTCAGGTAATTCGCCTGCTGGAAAGCTCGGATCAATCCTGGACCTCTGATCGCCTCAACATCCAACCTGACTTCCGCGCCCATCCTCAGCTTGGTTTTCCCGTTGGCGAGGAACAGGGCAGGCAGTTGCTGGGGGTGATGGTGGAGGGTCGTTTCGACTCCTTCTTCAAGGATAAACCTTCGCCTCTGACTACGGTGGCAGAAGAGGCGGACACCGGCAATGAGGAGACAGCAGCAGGCGCTGAGGAAAGCGAGCCTGAGAACAAGGAGAAGCCAGAACCGGTGATTACGCGGGTGATTGAGCGTTCACCTGAATCATCGCGTATCCTCCTGTTTGCTTCCAACAGCTTCCTCACCGACGAAATGTTGGATTTGGCCGCCGCCGGGTTGGGCACCCGCTATCTCAAGCCGGTGGAATTGGTGGAAAATGCCATCGACTGGTCCCTGGAAGAGGGTGGTCTGCTTGCCATCCGTGGCCGGGCCCAGTTTTCACGCACCCTTGCGCCCTTGGGCCGGGACGCCCAAGTGTTTTGGGAGTACCTCAATTATGGTCTGGCGCTGCTTGGTCTGCTGCTGGTCTGGCTGATCCGCAGGCAGGTCAACCAACAGGCACGGCGGCGCTATGCTGCGGTGCTGGGTACGACCAAATAAGAGGAGGGGTGAATGAAGATGAAGAAGTGGATTTCCATTTTGGGCGGCCTGCTGCTGGTGCAACTGGTCTTGGCGGTAGCTGTCAACTTGATGGGCGAGGACTACGGGGCCTTTGAACCCCAAGAAAAGCTGCTTGCCTTCGATAAGAAGGAGGTAGACGGGCTGCGCATTGAAGATGACGAGAATAGCCTGGTGCTGCAAAAACGCGATGGCAAATGGCTGCTGCCGGAAAGCGGGGATTTTCCAGCCGATCAGGAGACCGTGGAGCGGCTGTTGGAGAAGCTGGCCACACTGGAAAAGGGCTGGCCGGTGGCCACCACCGGGGGGGCAGCCAAGCGTTTCAAGGTGGACGATGAAGCCTTTGAACGCAGGCTGGCCCTGCTGACTAAGGAGGAGACCCAGGCGGTGCTCTATGTGGGCACCTCGCCAGGATTCCGTAAGGTCCATGTCCGGCCCGAGGGGGAGGACGCGGTCTATGCCGTGGCCTTCAATACTTGGGAGGCCGGTGCCAAGGCCGACGATTGGATCGACAAGGACATCCTCAAGTTGGATGGGGATCAAGTCACTCGTGTGGAGATGTCTGATTTCACTTTGCAACGGAGCGACGACCAGTGGCAGCTGATCGGTCTGAAAGAGCAGGAGGAGACCAATGGAGAAGAGGCCAGCGCCCTGGTAGATAAGCTGACCGGCTTGCGTATCCAGTCTCTGCTAGGCACTGAGGCGAAGCCTTCGTTCCAGCAAGAAGAGCCTGAACTTGAGGTTAAAATGGCCCTAAAAAGTGGCGATACCCTAACCTATCGTTTTTTCAAGCCTGAGGATGAGGCTCATTACGTGTTGAAGCGATCTGATTTGGATCACTACTTCAAGGTCGCTCCATTCGCTGTAGAGCCGATTCAATCGGCTGAACGGGAAAAGTTGGTGCAGACTAAGGCACAGGAAGCGCCGATGAGCGAAGCCTCTGGCGAAGATATCTCTGCTGAGGCGGGGATAGAAACAACAGAATAAAAGAATGATGAAGATCATATAACTATTCAGTCATTCAAAAGATAGAAATTGAATAGCTACAATGATTTTAAACCAGGCATAGAATATCTTTATGGGGAATTAAAATGCACAAATATCGAATAATTCTTTTCCTATGGGTGGCGTTCTTTGCGCTACCCGTGCACGCACTTGAGGGTGACGGTGGTGTTGAGAGCCTGCGTCAGACGGGCAAAGCGTTTGCTGCGGTAGCCCGCCAGGTATCGCCGTCGGTAGTCTTTATCCAGGTGGAAACCACCCAGGAGGGCCGTGCCCCGACGCCCTTTGACGATGAATTCTTCAGGCGTTTTTTCGGCGAGCCCTTCTCGCCCCCTCAGGGCCCTAGGGGAGAGCGCCGCGCTATCAGCCAGGGGTCAGGCTTCGTGTTTTCATCGAAAAAGGGTTTGTTGTCGGACAAGACCTACATTCTCACTAATAACCATGTGGTAGAAGGCGCTGATAAGATCCGAGTCCAGTTCCAGAATGGTCGCGAATTCGATGCTGAAATCGTAGGGACCGATCCTAAATCCGAGATTGCCGTGATTGAGATTGAAGCCGGCGGATTGCCTGCCTTGCAGTGGGGCGATTCTTCTAAGCTCGAGGTGGGCGAATGGGTGGTGGCTCTGGGCAATCCCTTTGGGTTGAGCCATACTCTGACGGTTGGTGTGGTCAGCGCCAAAGGTCGCACCAGTTTAGGCATCAGCGACTACGAAGATTTTATTCAAACGGATGCTGCCATCAATCCAGGCAACTCTGGCGGCCCTCTAGTGAATCTGGACGGAAAAGTGGTGGGCGTCAACACGGCCATCTTTAGCCGTAGTGGCGGTTACATGGGCGTAGGATTCGCCATTCCCAGCAGTTTAGCCCAAATTATTGCCAACCAACTGATTGAAACTGGCGAGGTGGTCCGGGGCTATTTGGGGATCGTGATCCAGCCGTTAACAGGGGAGCTGGCGGAATCCTTTGGCTTGAAACAGTCCCAGGGCATCCTGGTCGCCCAGGTATCCAAGGACTCGCCCGCGGGGAAAGCGGGGCTTAAACAGGGTGACGTCATCATCAGCTACCAGGGCAAACCGGTCAAAGATATCGGTGATTTCCGTAATCGCGTCGCGCTCACCTCGCCTGGCAGCCGCGAAACCCTCACTCTCCTCCGTAACGGCAAGCAACGGGAGGTCAAGGTGACCATTGGCGAACTTAGCAAAACTCAGACGCTCGCCGAGGGTCCTGCCCAGACCGCAGAAGAACTGGGCTTGGCGGTGCAGACCCTGACCCCGGAATTGGCGAGGCAATTTGATGCCAAAGCTGGTGAAGGTGTGGTGGTCACCGGGGTTAAGCCCGCCTCCATCGCCGCCATGGCAGGCATCAGGACTGGCAATGTGATCCTTCAGGTCAACCGTAAGCCAGTCAATAGCGCAGAAGAGTTTGATCGTGCAGTGGAGGAAAGCCGTGACGATAAGCGCGTCTTGCTATTAGTTCGCTCAGGCGATATGCAACGCTACGTCGTTTTGCGCTGGTAGACACTATGCTTCGCACCTGCCTGCGCTGATTTTGAGGGTAAGCGAATCATTGCTCGCCATTGAGTGGCGGGTGCTTGCTCCCCCGTTTCAGCGCGTGGGGGCAATGGGCCTTACACATATAGATTCCCATTTAGATGGAGCTTCATTGGGCTTGGGGTCAGCATGACCAGACCGTCGGCGGCAAGGGTGAGCCGGGACCGGGGGTCCAGGGGACCTACGTAGACCGGTGAATGCCCGTCCCAGAAAGGGGCGGGCTGGATTTGCCCGCCAGCAGGAAAGCCTGGGGTGGCAAGCCGACGTCGAACTTCCAAGGACGGAAGGGCAGCGTGTCTGGTCACGTTTTCCCCAAGCGCCTTAGGTCTCATTTAAACGAGAAATGCTATACCCAAGAGGATGACACCGGTTATTCGCGGCTGAAGCCGCTCCTACAAGAATCTTAAGAGGGGTGTCTCTGCTGTTATCCGACTTTCCGACCCCTCCCTTTGAGAATTTCAAGTTTCAGTGCCATGCTAAGAGCATGAGCACGACTTATGAAACGAAAACGATAGAGCACTTGGGCTTGGTGGCCGGGGTGTTTGATGAGCTCGGCATTGGCGAGTTGCTCGATCAAGTCATTGCTCAAGATTTTGAGCAACGCCAAGTCACCGTAGGGCAAGCCGTCAAAGCGATGGTTCTCAATGGTCTTGGATTTGCGAACCGCCGGCTCTACCTGACGCCCCACTTTTTTCGAAACAAACCCACAGAGAGGTTGATTGGAGAAGGGGTGAGGGCTGAGCAACTCAATGACGACACGTTGGGCAAAGCCCTGGATGCCCTCCATAACGCTGGGGTGAGTGAACTGTATAGCTTGATTGCCGCGCGGGCAGTGAAGCGCTTGGGACTGACCCCCAAGGTGGGGCACCAGGACATCACGAGCTTTCATGTGGATGGGGAATCTAATAGCGATAATCCGCCCTTACCCGAGGCTGGGATCGTGCACATCACTCGAGGATATAGCCGCGACAGTAAACCGGATCTCACTCAGGTGGCACTGGAGCTGATTCATGAGCACCAGGGCTGTCTGCCGGTGGCGATGCAAGTGCTTGATGGGAACCAGAACGATACTCAGACGTTGTGCCGTTCGGTGAACACCCCCATCGAGCAGCTGTGCACTGTAGGTATCGGAACGCTGGTTAAGGATAGCGCGGGGTATAGCGCTCCGGCCTTACAAGCCCATGAGCATGCCCGCCTCAAATGGGTCATGCGTGTTCCGGCCACGCTGACGGAAGTCAAAAAACGTTTGGAGGAAGTCGACCCCCAGGCGTTATCTCCCCTCGTTGAGGGTTATCGATATGCCGCGCTGAGCAGTGAGTATGCCGGCGTGCCGCAGCGTTGGTTACTGATCCATTCTGAAGCAGCTGAGCTACGGGCTGGCAAAACGCTGACCCGGCAACTGATGAAGGCCACGGAAGCCGAACGCAAAGCCTTCGAAAGCCTTTGTCGTCGAGATTTTGTTTGTGAGCCGGATGCCAGAAAGGCTCTGGAGGCCTTCCAAAAGGGGCTGAAGGTGCTGAAGGTCCATGAGGCCAGTGTCACGGAACGTGTGCATTACACTCAGCCTGGGCGACCCCCCAAAGACAGCCCTTCCCAAAGAACCCGTTACCGCCTCCAAGGGAGTCTGGCGGCGCCTGTCGCCTATTACCAAGAACGTCTTACCCGGGCTTCTTTATTCATCCTTGCGACCAATGAGCTCGATAATAAAACCCTCAGTGACCAGGAGATACTCACAACTTACAAGGCGCAGGCGATCGCAGAAAACGGCTTTAAGTTCCTCAAGGATCCCATGTTCCTCGCCTCCACCCTCTTTCTCAAAAAGGTCGAGCGCCTCATGGCGCTTTTGATGGTCATGACGGTTTGCCTCCTGGTTTACTCGGCCCTGGAACGCCGTATCCGTACCACCCTCGCCGCTCATCAGGCCAGCGTGCCCGATCAAAAGGGCAAACCGACCCAGAAGCCGACTACCCGCTGGGTATTTGAACTCTTTTTAGATGTGCATCTACTCTTGATCACCCAAGAGACCACCCAACTCTTGACCATCAATCTCAAAGAAGAACTCAGAACACTGCTGTCCTTGCTCGGCTCGCCTTATCAGGAGGCTTATCCGTGAAAAATCTCAAAGGGGGGTCGGAAAGTCGGTACGAGTCATTAGGGAGCCTTTCAGGATTGAGCCACCACTAACCTTACAGAGGAAATTCAATGCCTTGCAAATGGATAGACAGTCTTTCAGCATCAGCCGCCGATAGCCTTAATCACGCCCAATCGTGCGAACTTGGGAAACGCAGTTTGAATCAGCCAGTTTGCCGCAGGCCGTCAGCAGCAGCCATGTCGTAGCCAAAGTACATGGCCGCTTCGTGGGTTAGGCGGCGGATCATCGCGAGATCCTCGTCGGCTAGGGAGGGTGCGCTGCCGCCGCGTAGCCGTGCGGCCGCGTGTTCGAGCGTGGTTTCGTTGATGGGCAGATGGCAATGGGCGAACAACTTGCGCAACTGCTCGCGTGGCGCCGCGCAGAGGTCTTCGTGGCGCACGATGAGCGCCGCCTCGCGCAGTGCCGGCGTGGCGTCGAGGCGTTGCGCGATGTACAGATGCACGTCGCTCCAGAGCCGCGCGAAGCCTTCAACCTCGCGGCCTTCGATCCAGTCCTGTAGGATTGCTGACGCTTGCGAGTCCTCGCCGATGTGAATCGGACGGCGATCGAGCCCGAACTCGTAGTGACCAACGCGCTGCATGTAGCGCAGCGCGCGCGGGTTTTTGCAGTGCAGAGCGTGGAAGTGCTGGTGCTGGCGCATCAGCGAGGCAATATGTGCGGCCGGTTCGCGCACCGGGATCACGAAGTGTGCATCTGGGAACAGTTTCAGCAGGTATTCGAGCCGTGTGACGTTGTAATTGCCTTTTGCGAGGTAGCGTGTGCTATGGCGCAGCCACAGTATCTTGCGAATGTGGTTGCGGTAGAAGCGCTCGAAAGCCGGTGCCTCAATGTGGGCATTGAGCACGTTGCTGCGCAGCGGGTTGTGGAGTTCCGGAAAGAACGCCATCCACACCGGTTCCTCGATGGCCTCGGGGCTGTCCGGCGTTACTGTGATGCCGTCGCCGTGTGCACGCTCGACCTTGACCTCGTCGACGCGGCGCGAGCGGTCGAGGAACCAGCTCCAGAAGTACGGCGTTAGCACAAGGGGGAAGTCCTTGTAAGCATGGGTCGCGCAGTCCGGGTGTCTGGCCAAGATTTCGAGCAGGATCGTGCTGCCCGAACGGGCAAGGCCGCTGATATAAATCGGCGCCTGTACCTGGGTCGAGGCGATGCGGTCTTCGAGTACCGACGTTTCGAAGTTGCCGGCGCGGATCCAGAAGCCGGGGCGTTTATGGGCCAGGTAGCCGAGCCAGTCCATCCAACCGGGGACTTCGAACGGCGATTTCGTGCGGGTCTTGTCTCTCATGGGAGGGTCCCCTATTGGATGCGAAAACCCAACTTGAGGCCGAGCGCGCCGATAAATATCGACATAAGGACGCTAAATTCCCAGCCGCGCATCCAGTCCGGTCCAAAGCCGAGATATTCCTTCTGTGGCAGTACGAACTCGACGCTCTCGACCGGCAGATCTGGCGGTAGGTAGCCGACCGGGTTGCCGAGCAGCACGTTCCACCACTGGCGCTTGTGTAGCACTGGGACCGGCGCTGTCATTGGGTGGTTTGCGAGTCGGGTACCGGACTCGTCGGTGATTAATACGTGTGCGGCGCTGTTGCTAGCGAGCCATTCGGCCCGGAAGCCTTCAGGCGTGGTGCGGCCCTCAACTTTCTCGCCTGGTTCCGGCCAATGGTGGGCGTAGCTCGTGCTCATCCATGCGAGCAGGAACAGCACCGGCAGCATCGCAATCAGCGCCGGGATCGCCACGATTCCGACTTGCTTGAAGGCCAGGCCGAGCATGCGCTTTATCATCGGCGCGGCTTCGGCAAATTCGCCTTCAAAGCGATTCAACGCCTGCCGCGCTTCGGCCAGCTCGCACTTGTTCTGCGTAATGCGCTGCTGCGGCGACAGCAGCCAATACAGGCCCATCGAGGCAGCGCCGCCGGCCAGCCCCCACAGCCATAGGCGCCAAGCCGGCGGCAGCAGGCCGTCGATCGCGTCGAACAACGGCGCAGGCAAGTCGAACAGGCCCATCGGGTCAGGTTCAGCCTGCGCTCACGGGGTGCGCTTATCGCTGGCCTCGCGCTCGGCGGCCTTGCGCTTCATCATTTTGCGGATTGGCCACAGGACAATAAACCCGACGGCGGCGGCGATCGCCGCGACCAGTGCCCACAGAGCGCCGAGCAGGCTCAACCCGGCACCGGGGCCAACGTAGGCCTGTGCCGGTACAGCAATGATACTTAGCACTGCGGCAAGCAGCGTGCGACGAACGATATGTTTGATATTTGTTTTCATGACTTATTCTCCTGCGGAAGTTTTCAAAGTGTGGCGGAAATCCTCATCAAGGCTCGCCGGGTCGAGGCGGTGGCCCCAGGAGACGATGGGCAGATAGGCGTTCTGGTCGCCGCCGCGAACCGGGTTGATGAATTCCCAGACGATGCGCCCGTCTGGTGTGACCTCGAAGATGCGGCCGCGTTGATCCTCGGTGATCAGCGTATTGCCGTTGGCGAGTCGTTCCTGGCCGCCGCGAATGATGCTGTGGAAGGGCTTGTCCGGGGTGCCGCTGTAGCGCCAGCTGACCTCATAGGTCTTCGGATCGAATTCGAACACCTGGCTGCGTCCGCCGGGACCGAAATGACCATTGTTGTCGTATAGGAGGATATGGCCGTTCGGCAGTAAGTCCGGATCGTGCTGGCCTATCCAGTGGCCGCGAATCGCCCACCGCAGCTTGCGCGTGTCGAGGTCGATGAGTATCAGCACGCCCGGTTCCCGCGTTGACACCAGGACCTCGCCCTCTTTGGCGAAGTCAAAGTGCTGTGCGTTCTCGGCGGTGACATATTCGACATCGTTGCTATGCAAGAAGTCGCTGTTACACTCCATCGTATCCATCCAGTAGCAGGGTAAGACTGCAAGCATGCCGCGGTATTGGGAGTTCACAAAAGTTTCGAGCAGTGGAATCCTGCGAAGTTCTTCGCCGTCCGGCGACAGCTCGACCAGATCGTCGTCAATGCGCGGCGGGCTCAGGTTCGGGGCGTTCTCGATTTCATGCTGTTTGATCTCGTGGGTCAGGGTGAAGATGCGGCCGTCTGGGGCGACGTCAAGATCATGGTGCACGCGCTGGAGGTATTTCCAGATTAGCTTGGAGTTGCGATCGATCTTAATCAGGCCATAGCCGTGGGGCGTGTCGCCGACGCCGTCGTAGATCGCGAGCAGATCCCCATTCGGATATAGCCAGGTCCGTCGGAAATAGGTATTGCGGTCGTCTACCGGGTCGCTGATTGCCGAGCTTTCGTCCCAGACCTGACTATAGGGCATGGACCACTCGTGTAGCACCTTGCCCTGCATGTCAATCAGGAAGGCCTTCTGGGTATGGCCGGAGGAGTAGAGTGTGTAGCCCTCCTGGGCAGCACCCCGTTCGTAGGCTGTGACGCCGCGCGCGTCGTCGCGTGCCTTGGCCCAGAGGTCGGTCTTGAACGGGTCGAGATAGCCGGTCTTCTTATTAAATAGCGCAATGCCAGCAAAGTAGGCGTTACGGAAAACTTCGTACGGAAACTGCTTGTCAAGGATCACGAAGCTGCCGGCGCAGAAGGCCAGAAAGGCTACGCCCACCATGCCCAGGATCCGGAATACTACATCGCCGATGCGGTTAGACATTCGCCATTCTCCTTAAATGCGGGAGAGGGTATAAAGCTGGGTACCGACGGGTGTTGGGCCAGCTGCTAAAGTGCCCGCAGTATTTGAATCAAAAAATAGACGAAAAATAGACGAATTGAACGCCCCGCCCGGTGCACTATCATATTTGTATAAGTATCTCAGTAAAAGTTTTGAAGTATTCCGGGAGCGAGCCGATGGCGTGGAGCCAGAGGACAGGGAAGTCCCCGCACCGATTGCCGGGAGCAAATCGGGACATCCGGAGGAGGCCCCTCAGGGGGCGCGCATCAAACCTTTTTTCAGGGAAGAAAAACGGGTTTGCGGAACATCACCGGCTCGCTCCTAAAACACCTCATATCTTATTCATAGATACTTAGTCTGCTCTAGCTAAAGCTAGGAAGGGAAGGAGAATCGTAATGAAAGCTCTAATTATCAGCGCCGATGGCTTTGAGGATAGCGAGCTACAAGTGCCTTACCAGCAGCTTACCCAGGAAGATATTGCAACCGATGTGGCTTCTTTGCAACGGGGCATGCTTCAGGGCAAGCATGGGGATGTAGTGGAAGCGAGTCTGAGTGTCGAGGAGGTGGACTCTGGGGCTTACGACCTGCTGATTCTACCAGGTGGGCGAGCTCCGGCGCAGCTGCGAAAGGAAAAGACCGTGCTTGATCTGGTCCGTCGCTTCGTGCAAGCTGACAAGCTGGTCGCTGCCATATGTCACGGCCCGCAGATACTCATCTCTGCCCAGCTCATGGAGGGCAGGAAGGCAACCTGTTACCGGTCGGTAGCCACAGAAATGAAGCAGGCAGGTGCCTACTATGTGGATGAGGAGGTTGTGGTCGACGGCAATCTGATTACTTCCCGCCAACCTTCCGATCTTCCCGCATTTATGGAGAAAATCATAAAAAACCTCCACTCACGAGGAATTGTGACTTAAAGAGTAGCAAATATGAAACTTTATCTGGTGCAGCATGGCGAGGCCTATCCAAAAGAAGCCAACCCTGATCGGCCCTTAACCGATCAAGGTAAAGAGGATATTGATTGGCTGGCCGCATTTCTTAAGCAGGCAGATATTCGAGTGGATAGGGTGATTCACAGTGGCAAGCTCCGTGCCCTCCAGAGTGCAGAGTGCTTGGCGAAAGCGATCGCACCGGGGGTAGAGCTGGAAACCAGCGGTCTCATCAATCCAAATGCAAACCCTAAAGTGTTTGATTGGCAAAGCGAAAGCTGGGATAGGGATACGCTCATCGTTGGCCATCTGCCGTTTATGGCCAAACTGGTTTCCCATTTAGTTATCCAAGACGAAACGCGGCTCATCACTGCCTACCGGCCGGGGACTGCGGTCTGCCTGGAACTCAATAATGATGCACACTGGCAGATTAACTGGATGATCAGGCCCGAATTGCTCAGATAAAGGCAAATCAGAAACAATCCATGCCGTGGCCAACGTAGGAATGGATCCACCCCATGCACTAGGGCCAGGTCGGTAATTACCTGGCCTATGTCGGGAGCTTGCTCACGCCAGCGTTTGGCCGTCGCCACCCGAGGAGGTTGATAGAAAGTCTACTGAATTTCAACGATACCGAAATCTCTAAACGTATTCCCATGAGATTCAGCAAAACCGCAGGTGCCTACCAGGGTATTCGTTTTCATACCATTTCCAAGTCTAGTCTACATAAGAAGATGAATGGTGGTGATAGGTCGAGGCCTTCGAGCCGGTAGACAAGCCTAGGGTAGCGCCTGGTAGAATGGTTCCCCAGTGGTTCCCCTGGCGCTACCTCCTATTTCTGATTCTGAGAAAAAACTGCGTTAGAGGAGGGCTTCCCCTTAACCTTGCCGTAATAGATCCCGCAGGTCGATAATAGCAGCGTTAGCCGCGGCTAAATAGGAGGCCATGACCAGGGAGTGGTTGGCCAGCGTGCCGAAGCCGTCGCCGTTGAGTATCAGCGGACTCCAGATCGTTTCCTGGGAATTTTCTAGCCCGCGAATGACCTGCTCTAGACTGACCTCGGCGTTCTTATTTTGCAGGATAGGCTCGAAGTCCATACGCAGGGCCCGGAGAAAGTGGCCGAGGGCCCAGGCGGTACCGCGGGCTTCGTAAAAGACATCATCAATCTTCCACCAAGAGGTCTTAACCCGGATCTCCCGGGGCTCGGGCTTGGCTGAACGGCCTCGCGGCTCCCCTGCCAGGTTAACATTGAGTTGGGTATGGCCCACGGCAGAGGCTAGACGCTGGACTGTATCGCCTAGGCGTTTTTCTACCACTTCCAGGTAGGAACTTAGGTTATCCGCACGAACAAAAAACTGGCCGTCGGCCCTATTGTTGTCTGAGAGGCGTTTCTCATAATCGAGCAAGGCTTTAATGCCCTTTCGATATTGGCCTTCCGAGGAGGGGACTATCCAAGCCTCCGAGTCGAAGTTAAACTGGGGATCGGCAACCTGTAAGTCCTTATCCTCAATGGACTGGGTTTGGGAACGGGAAAAATCGTTGCGCATAGCGCGCACAAAATCCCGTAACTGGACTAATACCCCGAATTCCCAATTGGGGATATTATCCAGGTAGACCCCTGGGGGGAGTCTATCGTTGCTAAGATACCCTCCGGGCTTCTCCAGCAGGGTTTTGGCAACGAAAATAGCCGCAGCGGTGGAAGTAAGACCGGCAGGTAAGTTTTTCCGCTTGCTCTGAGGCAGTTCTATTTCTTCAGCAACTTCTTGGGTGCTGGCGCGAATGTCGAACCTGTCCGGTTCCAAAGACCACCAAATACCCAAAATCACGACGGCGACGACATAGGTGCCTAAGGCCAGGCCTATAGACCAGAGAATACCCTTTTCCTTCCAGGTCCGAGGGTGGTACAGCCAGGCTAGACGGCGAACGCTGTCCTTTGACGTGCGTGCAATATCCTTTGAAGTGCGTGCAATAGAAGAAGTAACACTCATAGCCCTATCCTTAAACATAATTATTCTTTATATTTTAGACTAACTTTACTAATTGCGTGAAAACAATATTATTGCTTGTCATGCAATATATCAAAACTTAAGATACGTTTTTAAATAAGAAAGGGTCGCCCTGAAGGGATTTGGCCATAGTGGAAAGGCAATAATTTTTTTATCCTTTAGGGCAGTTAATTGTAGAATGATCAGGATTCGCTCATAGCTTTGACCAAAGCTAGGTGGTGCTCAAAACGACTGCCATCTGGATTTCACCGCCCTACATGGTTATTTTCGGGTTTCACCCCCATATTTAATCATTCTAGAAATACTGATACCTAAAGCTCGCGCAAAGCAGTGCTTTTTGCGAGCCCTCTGGTAGTTTTCGCTTTAGATAAGGATTAAGCGAGGTTAGTATAAAGTTGATGTACCGTAAGATCCTGAGCTTTGTCAAAATAGGGCTCAATAAACAGGTTCCGGCGTTAGGGCTTGGTGTTTTTCGTATCTTTTTGGGTTTGATTATTTTTCAAGAAGTTGTTTTTCTCTATTATTTTCGTCATCTGATTTTTGATCCCATTCCTTTTCTTGATGTTGCCTCACCCTCGATTCATTTTTTTTTGATTCTATGGGGCTCTAATGCTCTTTTTCTAACTGTGGGTTACCATACCCGCTTTGCTGCTGTAGTTAATTATTTTTTCTGGGTGATCTTTACCACTTTTACTCCCATGTGGCAGGATTTTGATGGTGGTTTCGATCAATTCATGATTGGCTCGAGTTTTCTCCTTATCTTTTTACCGACAGAAAGGGCATTATCTTTAGATAATCTCAAGCTCAAACTTAAGTTTTCAGGGCTAGGATTACGTTATCATCCTCCTGGTACTGTTTCTGTCCTTAGCTACTATCTTCCCCTCGCTATCTCCTTGGGACTACTTTACTTTGACTCAGCTACTCATAAATTGTTTGCGGAACACTGGCGCAATGGGTTAGGAGGATGGTTGCCCTCAACGATGCCCTATTATATTTCCGCGATCGATATGACGTGGATGTTAAATAATGAAATTTTGCAAAAATTTATCGGCTATTCGATTATAGTTTTTCAATTTATTTTTATTTTTATTTTTTATTTTCGCCCTTTTCGTGTTCCTTTGATGATGATGGGAGCTGTTTTTCATAGTGGCATTATTTTGTCACTCAATATTTATCCTTTCGGCTTTGGAATGCTGATCTATTATTTTTTAATGGTTCCTTTCTCCTGGTGGCGAAAGCTAAAGGAATCCTTGCAGCGTAAAGCGCCAGCACTGACAGTTTTTTACGATCAACAATGTCCTCTTTGCAATCGTACAAGAATTATCGTCGAACATTTCGATGTTTTTAAAGCAATTGAATTTAAGGGGTTGCAAGATCATGCTAGGCAGTATCCTGAACTCAATAACATTTCTGACGATCAACTGCTAGAAGATCTCTATGCTCTTGATCAGAATAATTGTCTATATGCAGGTATCGATACCTACATCCAAATTCTTTTAAAAATGAAATACACTGCTTTCTTGGGTGTCATGATAAGAATTCCTGGAATCTATCATATTGGGAGACAAATATATCGGAGAATTGCAGATCAACGTGCCCGTTTGACTTGTGATGAGAACTGTCTTATTTCAACGGAAAATAACTCACAAGAAGAGTGTACCTTTAGAAACATTTATGAGCATTATGCCGGGACGTTGGAACAACGATCTAGGCGCATTGCTAAATTTTTAGTCGTGGTTATCGTGCTACAGTTAAATAGTACGATTCACTATGGAATATTTTATCGTCTTGATAATCTTGGAAAAGAAAATGAGGTTGGCCAGGTTCTAAAACAGATAAGCAACGGAATATTGTCCCTTTCTCATGTCTTTTTGGGGATAACCCCACATGCCCTTTATTTGCACGATCATCTCCACGGCTACAACCATATTTTGGCGCTTACCTATAAAGATAGCCATGGCCAGGAGCGATGGCTTCCATTTGTTAATGGGGAAGGGCGGCTAATCGCTCCGAATTGGGGAAGGGTTCAATCTATGTGGGCTAATATTGCTGTAACGCCTAATATAGAGCAGAAGTACCTTTATAAATTTATTGAAAAAGTAACCGCCTTTTGGGGGGTGAAAGTAGGACTTAATCTGCAGGATGCAGAATTTATTATAAAGATGAAAGAGGTAGAAGTTCCTGTGCATTGGCAAAAAGATGTGCGTAATCGCAATTTAAAGCAGCCCTGGGTGGATATTGGAAAAGTAGTTTGGAAAGAGGGATCGTTTCATATAGAAATAGCTGATATTGACCTTGAAACGTTATAAAAATGTAGCAGTTAATTGCTTGTGAGGCTTTAGAATGAAAAGATTAATTACTTTTTCATTGCTACTAGTTTTCTGTCTGGGGGCTACCCCCGGAGCCTGTGCTGAGAAATTATCTCCATTTGAAGTCACCGAAAAATTTTGGACAGCCGTGAAAAAGAATGATATCCAGAGTATTCGCCAATACGTTTCATCAGAATATTCAGAAAAAAAGGAGCTTACTCCTTCTCTGCTGCCCATAGCTGAGTTTGAATTAGGCAAGATCATTATTGATGGGGAGCAAGCCTTGGTTGAAACCACTGTGGTGGTTGACGGTGAGAGGCCAGTGACTGTCCCCCTTGAGACAACCCTTGTCAGGGAAAAGGGACTATGGAAGGTGCACTATGAAGAGACGGTGGCCATGCTTACGGAAGCCAGTGAATTGGCGCGCGCGCTAAAGGGTCTTGAAACGCTTGCTGAACAGTTCTCGCAGAAACTTGATCAGTCTTTAACTGAATTGCAGCAGTCATTACCTAAAGTTCAACGTGAGTTAAAAGAAATTGAGAAAAAGTTAAAGGCAGAGCTTCCTGAAATCCAAAAACAACTGGAAGGGCTTTCTAAAGAGTTTGAGGAGTTGTTCAGGTCTTTGCAACAGCCACCTTCATCTGAGCAAGAAAAAGCCATATAGGTATCAATTTAAGCCTTTTCAAGGGATCTGTTGCTTCAAGGAGATGTTGTGGGTTGGATAACCTTACTACCTGCATTCGCTGCGATTTTGATTGGAATCTGGAAAAGAGAGGTTATCCTCGCCCTGTTTGTAGCCCTTTATTTATCTGAGACCTTGCTTGCGGGCAATGACCCCGCCCAGGGGTTTATCGGACTTTTGGAACGTATCACTGCCGTATTTCAAAACGAGAGCAACACCCAGGTTTTATTATTCAGTACATTGGTGGGCGCATTATTGATTTATGTCCGGCAGTCAGGTGGGGTGGCTGCCTGTGTGCACTTGTTGACTCGAGTAGGTTTTACCCGGACACCGCGCCGTGTCAGTCTCCTGACTTCCTTTGTGGGGCTTGCTATTTTCATTGAGACCAATATGAGTATTCTGACCGCGGGAATACTTTCACGGCCGTTGTTCGATAAATTTCAGATGAGCCGTGCCCGGCTCGCTTACTTTGTGGATTCGACTTGTGCGCCCGTATCTATATTGATCTTACTTAATGGGTGGGGCGCTTATCTGCTTGGATTGCTCACTGAACAGGGATTTGATAATCCCATCACTATTTTGGTCATGAGCATACCCTTTAATTTCTATGCCATTATTACCTTAGTATTAGTTTTTTATACTGCCATTACGCAGCGCGTTTATGGGCCACTAAAACATTCTGAAACGCGACAGGATGTCAATATCGAGGAAGAAAATATTGCTCCAACGAGGGCAAGATACATGCTATTGCCTCTATTGGTTATGGTGAGCGCTGTCTTGTTCTTTCTAGGATATACGGGGAGTGGGGATTTGTTGGCCGGTTCAGGATCGAGTGCAGTCTTTTGGGCGACGGCCCTGGCCACGCTAGTGGCCTATGCTTTATTACTTAAGGATAAAATTTACTCCCACCGGCAACTGATTGAGTTAGGTTTTGAGGGAATGGGAAAGCTTCTGCCCGTGGTCACAACGGTGTTGTTGGCCCTCGCTCTGAGCGCTAGCATGGGGCTTCTGGGGACGGGGAAATTCGTCGCCCAAATAGTAGGGCCGTCACTGCCCGCTCCTTTTATCCCGGTATTAGTTTTTATCACAGCAGGAATTATTTCTTTTACTACAGGCACTTCATGGGGTACTTTTGGGATAATGATTCCCATTGCTTTACCCCTAGCCCAGGCCGCTGAGTTACCTCCTGCATTGGTGCTATCTGCCCTTTTAGGAGGGGGCGTTTTTGGCGATCACTGTTCTCCTATTTCTGATACGACTATTATTTCTTCCTTGGCGGCAGGCTGTGACCACCTTGAACATGTTCAGACTCAACTTCCCTATGCCTTAACCGCAGGGGCCGTGACCGTAGTGCTCTATCTTGTTACTGCCTGGCTGCTTTAATGAACAGGAGCTAGCTCTAGCTTCTTCTAGATAGGGACTAGAGGGTTTTGCGCGGCCTTTTCCCTTCTGGGTTAATAAGGTTGGGGCTAAATACTCCAGCTCACTACAGCAATAGTCGTTCCTATGGCTGCTCCAGCAAGCACATCCGTTGGATAATGGAGCCCAAGAACGACGCGAGATAAGGCCACCAGAGCGGTAAAGGGCACCAATAACCAGGCCAGTTCCGGGAAATATCCTACAGCGATAATGGTAAAGCCGATGGCATGCAAAGTGTGGCCGGAGGGAAAGCTATAGTGATCGAGAGGGGCGGTATAGATATAGATACCTTCATGGGTGTTAAAGGGTCGGGGCCTTTCCATACGGCCTTTCAACCCCTTATAAATTAGGAGAGCAATGGAGCCCACCATTAACATATGCAGGGATGCCATTAAACCCTGTTCGCCCCGCATCATGGGGAGTATTAGCATAAGGGTATACCAGAAGACTCCATCCCCAAGGCGACTGATTGCTGCAAATAAACGTGTGATTTGTGGCAAGCGGCAGATACGGTTAAAGCATAAGCAATACGCAAGCTCGTATTGATCCATGCGTTGAAAGATATGGGGGGCTTTAATTGTGCTCATCGTTTAGTTTTACCTTTATTCCTGTCCGTGTCTGACTAGGACATTAGGTGTTCAATATGAAAAAACGATGATCTTTCAATAAACTTTTTATTACCGTAATTTTTTTATAGAGCGCCTTGAATTGCCAGTAGCCAGCGGCTTTTTAAGAGATAAAGATTTTTCTTCTAAGGTCGATATTTTAGAATTAAAAATAAATTTCAATGGATGGACTTGGGCTTATCACATGGATTTTAGCTCCTGTTTCGGTGATGAGCGGGATTAAATGGGTGATTTCTTCCAGACCACGTATCTCCGAAATTTTTTCCAACAGTTCGGGTCCACCGGAGGTGTCGACTTTATCCACTTGTCTGGGGTTGGCATCGGGATGAAAATGAGAAAATAGGGTGTGGTGAAAATCTGGAGGAAGCTTTAATACAATATTGCGGTGTTCCCTAAGCAGCTGCTTCGCGGAGTGAATCGTCTCCATGCCATTCCAGATTAATTGCTTATTGACAGAGGATTGCATCACCTTCTTCCTTCTCTGTTGCTATTTTGGTATGCCCTTGGGGCGACATTGAGCGATTTTCCCCTTTACTCTTTTTTATTGAAAAGGGCAGCCAGTTATTATTCTAAGGTTAGCAGTCTACTTGAACTTAATCACTTTAACTTTAGTCTCAGCGTGACAAAATGCTGGAATGAGCCAACGTGGATAGTGGCCAGCGGTACTAGAGGATATTTTATTTGAATTCTAAAATTTCTATTGATTCCAATCAATTAGATAAGGTTTTGGCCGGCGAGCCTAGTCGCTATACAAGGGGACGCAGGCTAGCTTTGAGAGGGGTGCCCTTGATGTCCTTACTTGCTCTGGCGATGGCTTGGCAGTGGACACCCCTGTCAGAGTGGTTAGAGCCCGAAAAATTGGCTGTCTGGGCGCATGGCCTGGCTGATAGCCCTTGGGGAGGCATGATAGCAGTCCTGGGGTTTGTGTTGGGGAGCCTGATAGCCTTGCCAGTGTCGATGATGATTATTGCCACCGCTTTGATATTTGGGCCGGTCATGGGCTTTATTTATGCCGTGACTGGGGCTTTGAGTGCGGCGCTAGTGACCTATGCCATTGGCCATGCCCTAGGAAGGGATACGGTGCACCGTTGGGCAGGTTGTCGCACTCACCGGCTCAGCGAGCGGTTATCTAAGCGCGGTATTTTAACGGTGGTCTTTTTCCGGGTGGTGCCTTTGGCACCGTTTACTATAATAAATTTCGTGGCCGGCGCCTCCTCCATTAAGATCCGGGATTATTTTATTGGATCACTGCTGGGGATGACACCTGGAATATTTGCTATGGTATTTTTTGTTGATGGTTTAATGGCTGCATTGCGTGAGCCGGGAATAACTCGCTTTATCTTTGTGATCTTTTTGGGTCTGCTGTTATTGGTGATTGCCGCTTTGGGTGGCTATTGGCTTCGGCGAGAGAAGGCCTGAAGGTCAAGGTTTTAATGCAGCTGCGGCTTGCCACCTATAACATCAGTAGCTGCATCGGTGCTGATCGTCGTTTCAATCCAGCCCGAACGGCTTCTGTGCTCCGTTCCCTTGATGCAGATGTAATCGCCTTACAAGAGGTAGAACACCAGTCCGTAAACGGCCAAGACTTGCTTGACTACCTTGCCGGCGAAACCGGATTGGTCGCCATTCCCGGTCCGATATTTCTCCGTAAAACATTCCATTACGGGAATGCGTTGTTGACGCGAGCTAAATTACTCCAGGTACAGCGCTATGATCTCAGTGCCTCATGGCGCGAGCCTCGTGGTGCCATTGATGTGGATCTCAAATGGCGAGGGCAGAAAATACGAGTGGTGGCGACCCATCTAGGATTGACGATTCGAGAGCGGAAACTTCAGATTCAGCAGTTGCTTAGCCTGGGGCTTACTCCAGATGAAGGGCGTACAGTGCTTATGGGGGATTTCAATGAGTGGTGGCCCTGGAGTCGAGCCTTGCGTTGGTTATGTTCTGCATTTGGCCAATTCCCAGCACCGGCCTCCTTTCCCGCCCGTTATCCTCTCCTGGCGTTGGATCGTATTTGGCTACACGGACACCGACGGTTGCTAGCACTGGAGGTGGAGGCTTCTTCATTGACGCGAGTAGCCTCCGATCACCTGCCAGTGAAAGCCGTAGTGGAATGGTAAGTGCCATGAAGAGGATAATTTAGCTGTTTGGTGCGCTGTCTTTTCTCGCTACAGCTTCATAAATAGTAAACATCTGGCTAGGTTCTCCCTCGTTTGTAATATCGTAGTAAAGCGAATGCAGATTGAAGTCTGCAGCCGGATTAAGCCGTTCTCCTTCCAAAAGAGTATCGAAGGATTCCCCCCCTAAAATTCGAAGGGCGTGAGTTAAATAGAGTCGATTGAGTATTTGATCAGTCAGCAAAGTTTTTAAAACCTCGGGGCCAGCAATGGCATAAAGGGTAGTGAACCCTTCCTGCCCCAATGCTGCGATCAGCGCTTGTCCCTGAACACGTAACCCCTTGCCTGCCACAATGACTTGAATACCTTTCTCTTTGAGCTCTTGCACCCGAAGCGGATCTGCCTTAGAACCCGTAGCCACATAGATTGACCGATTAGAATTGAACAATATCTCTGGGATAGGGAGATTCAGACTGGCACTAATGACGACAATTGCAGGTTGCGGTGCCAGACCTTGCGATTGTCGCCACTGAATAAGATCCGCGTATTCTGGTTGCTCGCTGACCGGCAGAATGTCCTGCGCTACATTTTGGGCGAGTTGACGAATATAACGGCCGCTAGTAAGCAGTGCATCTGCTTGGGCAGCTAATTCTTGAAATAAGCGCCAGTCACGAGGGTTGGCAATGTTATCTGGAACAATGCGGGTTCTCTTCTGTGGATGTTCTAACGAAATGCGACCATCTAGGCTAGCAATAAAATTGGTGTAGACAAAAGGTTGGGAGTGGGTTCCCAGTCTGTGTAGCTCTTGGTTGAGATATAGCCCCTCTAGCGCTACCTGTTCTAAGGGGGCGGGAAACAATCTTAGAAGTTTATTTCTACTAGGATTTATGCTATCCATTGAGTTATCGCCCTATTTGCAATTGAATATAAAAAAAACATAGCCTTCTTGAAGCGGCTTCTTAAATTTTGGTCGAAATCTATCTGAAAGGCAGATGCTGCCCGTTGGGTGAGAGCAGCATAGCGAACAAGGAGGAAAAGATGTTTAAAGATGAAGATCTTATCGATGAACTGTGTACCGAATTGCAGCAGTTATGTACAGAATTAGAGAAAGTGAAGACGGTATCAGAAGAAAATCGGGGCAGAGGCATAACAGAAAGCCGAAGGAGGCAACATATTGATTATACTATAGACAGAACCCGAGCTATTAAAGAGCAAGAGCCGTAAGACAGTATAGAAGTCGTTTTTACTGCGCGGTCCTGCCTAAGAGAATCTGATGAGTAGGGTAAAGCGTATTGTGCTCGATGTGCTAAAACCACATCCTCCTAATGTGTTGGAATTTGCTAGAACTATTGCTGCACAGGACTCCGGGTATCGGGTCAATATCACCGTTGAGGCAGTGGATGAAAAGACAGAAACAATCACCGTGACCCTTGAAGGTGCAGACATCCAGTTTGGGCAAATAGATGAGACGATAACACGCATGGGCGGGTCTATCCATAGCATTGATGAGGTCACCGTTGCGGGAGAAAGTCAAAGTTAGTCCGGTAGAGCATGATAATGCTGCTTTAATCGCCCCATTTGCAAGACAAGCTTTATTTGAAACTGTTCCAGGAATTCCGTTTCTTATTAGATATCTCCCGGTCCCATCGTATTGCCCGCCGTTATTTTGTCACCCATGGCTTTGATGGCGCGCTGGCGATGCTAGGTTTAACGATGGGATTTTACATCATCGGCACTATGGCCATCTCTACTGTATTCAATGCCTGTATGGGGACAACCATTGCGTTGATGATGAACGGGCTAGCGAGTGCCTATGTCAGTGAGGCTGCGGAAAGGCAATATGAATAACAACCCCGAAAAAGGGCAGCGTTGGCATACCCAGGAAGCGGAGAAAGTTTTGCAACGATTAGACGTTGATCCAGAGCAGGGGTTAACGTCGGAAACGGCAAAGGAGCGGTTGGCCGACCAGGGCAAAAATACCATTCAGGAAGCTGCCCGGCGCCCCATATGGCGCATGATTCTTGGTCAGTTCACGGACTTTATGGTCATTGTCTTGATCGTGGCGGCAGTTGTTTCAGGCATCATCGGCGAACCCCAGGATGCTATTGCTATTATGGTGATTGTGGTTCTGAATGCCGTTATTGGCGCCGTTCAGGAATATCGGGCAGAACGGGCGATTGCCGCACTTAGGATGATGGCGGCGCCTGAAGCTCAAGTGCTCCGAAGTGGAAAAACCTATACCATACCTGCTGTTGATTTGGTGCCGGGTGATGTGGTGCTGCTCGAAGCGGGCACTGTGGTTCCAGCGGATCTTCGTCTTCTGAAAACCTCAGAGCTTAGGGTGGATGAAGCGGCCCTTACGGGGGAATCCCAGGCGGTTCAGAAGACCGCCAAGGCCTTGGGAGAGGAGGAGGCCCCCCTAGGAGACCGATTTAACATGGGCTACAAGGGAACCCTGGTCAGTCACGGTCGAGCCACGGGCGTGGTGGTGGCTACTGGCATGGAGACTGAGTTGGGGCGAATCGCTTCCCTATTACATCAAGAAGAAGCGGTTAAAACCCCTCTACAACAACGGTTGGCTCACTTTGGTCAACGCTTGGCCATCATCGTTCTCATTGTCTGTGGGATTATTTTTGTCAGCGGGCTGCTGCGCGGAGAAGCTATCGTTTTGATGTTTTTAACGGCGGTGAGTTTGGCCGTGGCGGCTATCCCTGAAGCCTTACCTGCAGTCGTTACCGTCTCTCTGGCCATTGGGGCCCGCAACATGAGCCGGCGCAATGCCTTAATCCGCCGCTTGCCTGCTGTGGAAACCCTCGGCTCGGTGACTTATATCTGCACAGACAAGACCGGTACGTTGACCGAAAGCCGGATGACAGCCGAGGTTTTTTGGGCAGCAGGTGAGCAGAAGAGTCAAATTCCGCCGCCGGATTCCGAGCGCTCTCCTTGGCATCTACTGGGCCAAGCCTTAGCCCTTTGTAATGAGGTGGTGCCCGACAAAAAGGAGGGTGCGCGAGGTGATCCCACTGAAGTGGCGCTCTACCAAGCTGCCGATAGGGCGGGTTATGAACGGCACTCCCTAGAAGAGGCGTTGCCCCGCATTGGCGATATTCCCTTTGATTCTGAACGCAAGCGGATGACGACGGTGCATCGGAAGTCGGAAGGGGAGGTAGTTGCCTTTGTCAAAGGGGCACCGGAACAAATCTTATCCCGCTGCTTGCAGATGCAGACTGCCGAAGGGGACGCTGAGGTGGATGCTAAAGCGCTGCTTGGGGAGGCAGAGGATCTTGCAGGGCAAGGGTATCGGGTTCTTGCCGCTGCGTTTCGGCCCCTTAAGACTGTCCCGACGGAATGGGATTCCGAAGTCATTGAAAAGGAGCTTATCTTTCTCGGACTGGTGGCGTTGATTGATCCCCCCCGCAAGGAAGTGCCCGGTGCAGTGGCCGATTGTATATCGGCGGGTATCACCCCGGTAATGATCACGGGGGATCATCCTGGAACTGCACGGGCTATTGCGGTTCGGTTGGGTATCGATAAGGAGGATGGTTCGGTTATCACCGGGCAAGAACTGGCTCAAATTTCGGAAGAGGATTTTGCCGCTCGGGTACGGCAGATCAGGACCTATGCGCGGGTGACCCCGGAGCAAAAAATCCGGATTGTGAAGGCGTTGCAGGACAGGGGAGAGTTTGTGGCCATGACCGGGGACGGCGTCAATGATGCGCCCGCCCTAAAAAGAGCCGGGATCGGAGTGGCCATGGGGCAAAAGGGGACCGATGTGGCGAGGGAAGCCTCCGATATGGTGCTGCTTGATGACAATTTCGCCACCATTGTGAGCGCCGTGCGGGAGGGGCGGCGTATCTTTGATAATATCCGTAAGTTTGTCAAATATACGATGGCCAGCAATTCAGGGGAGATCTGGACCCTCTTCCTGGCCCCTTTCTTGGGTCTTCCCTTGCCTTTAGTGCCTATCCAAATTCTTTGGATTAATCTAGTGACTGATGGCCTGCCCGGCTTAGCCCTTTCTGTCGAGCCGGAGGAACGGGGTATTATGAAGCGCCTGGCACGCCCCCCTAATGAAAGTATTTTCGCCCATGGCGTGTGGCAGCATATGATCTGGGTGGGCTTGCTGATTGGTGGATTGTCTCTCTTCTCCCAGGCTTGGGCTTATTATGGTGGCTCAGATCACTGGCAAACCATTGTTTTCACAGTCTTGATCCTGTGCCAGTTAGCCCAGGTACTCGCTATTCGCTCGGAGAAAGAATCCCTGTTTAGCCAAGGGCTTTGGAATAACAAATTGCTATTAGGAGCGGTGGCGGTAACGGTGGCTTTACAATTGGCTGTGATTTACGTGCCGTTTTTGAACCCCATATTTAGGACCTCTCCTTTGCCGCCTGGGGAATTAGCACTCTGCTTTGCCTTGCCCGTGGTGGTCTTTGTGGCCGTAGAGATTGAGAAGTGGCTGGTTCGGAAAGGTTGGATTTATGCTGAGCGGAGCAAGAAGGGACAGAAAAAAGAGGTCCCTCTTACAACTAAAGAGCAAGAGCCGTAAGGCGGTCAGTTTTAACCCATTCCGCCCATGGCAAAACAGCCCGATTGATCCCCTTACTGATTGCTTTGGTTAACGGTGGTTCGCCGTTTTTTATTGCCATGTTTATTATCTCACCCCTATGGCTTAACCAATATGGGGTTGTGCTGCCTCTGGGCCCTTGGGAAATTTCCATTGCCGTGGCATTTAGAATCATCTTCTTGCTAGGGGCTTTTCTTGGAAAAATTAGCGGTACGTTCTGGCTATGGACGGGACTTCGTACCTTGGCCATTACAGTGATCACTAGCTTACTGATTCTACTGGTGGTAGGGGCAGAAAAAGAGCCGACGCCCTCTGCGGTTTCCTCCCCAAGTCCTGAGGCGCCGACGACAACCTCTCCCCTGAGAGACGAGCAAGTGGCTGTACCCCGAGGAACCCCCTGAGGTGGCTAAACTTCCCCAAAAATCAGTAAGAGAGGAACCGAAACAGGCCAAAACAACTCCCGCAGCGCCAAAAACTGTCGTTGTCCAGCCAGGCGATACTTTTAGAAGAATACGGTCGTTTTCTCACTGCTCACCTGCCCCTACAAGCTGGCAAGTAACGTGGTCTGTCCCCTGCTATTGTCAGTCTCTAACAATAAGCGAGCCATTGGCGAAATTGTTGCAAACCACATCCGGCACTAATTTAATAATCGACATGGCCCCCGCTAACCCTTCCCCCGGAATATTGAAGCTCGCAGTTCCATTGGTGCAGTTTTGGAATTCAAAAGTCAAGGTTCCCACCTCGGTTGTAGCTACCGGTGTGGGATCATTGAGCACACCCCCCGTGGTTTCCAACAATGTGAGTTCTGCCCGATTGTCTTCAAAGGTTCCCTGCGCAGTGAACCAACGCTGCCCGGTGCCTGATATATTGAATGTAAACCAGGAGGCGACAATTTCTTGTCTTGAAGGAATTACATCAATAAAAAAGCCTTGGCCACTGGTATTAGGATTAAACCAAGTCCCGTTATGGCCAAAATTAATGGTTGTTTTTTCTTCTTGAGCTAGCGTGACCCCTGAGGCAATAAGGAGCCCTAGTGCTGTAATCCATATTTTCCTCTGCGTCATGATCACCACCCCCTGTATTCATTAATGCAGTTATACTGACTGCAATGGTTGTTTGATCGGCATTTCTTTATTCTAATTTGAGCAGTCCATTTCGGGAAAACTGTGATATTAGATTATGGCAGTCGCTGCAACCGAGATCATAAACTTAGTGGGTAGAACCTGGCCAGTAGATTCTCTACTCTGCCCCTGTGGCATTGTAGGCACATGGCATTTTTTTAATGGTAAAATTTTTATAAGGGATAATTATAGCCATGATAGACAAAGGTGCAGGATGAGCTATCTTGACCATATCAGGAACTGTAATTGCTATATTTTGAAGAATTTCCGCCCCTTTTATGTGGATGGGCTCCAGGTAGGCCATATCAAATCTGCTTTTGCTGAAAAGCTGCGAGATTGGCCGGCAATTTTCCGGGTGTCGCCGACAGCAGTCCACCTTGTTCCCGATCTCCAGTCTTTTGAGGAACGAACGCAGGAGGTGAGAGCCGTCTTGGAGGCCTTGGTAGAGGAAAAAATCATTCCCCGTTGGCATGGGGAAGAATATGCGGTGACCACTTCTTCCCGGGAAAAAGCCCTATTTGTGATTGATCGCGGTTCAGCCCCTTATTTAGGTGTCCGGGCTTTCGGCCAGCACCTGAACGGTTGTGTCAATCAAGGGGGCCAGTTAAAAATGTGGATTGGCCGGCGTTCCCGCAATAGATGGAGTGCTCCTGGCAAACTTGATAACCTGGTGGCCGGAGGCGTGCCCCACGGCGTTCCGTTGCAGGAAAATCTAGCCAAAGAGTGTTGGGAAGAAGCGGCTATCCCTGTTGAAGTGGCTTCTCAGGCAGTTCCCGTAGGTTATATTTCCTATCGCTTTGAGACCCAAGAAGGTTTCAAACCTGATGTGATGTACTGCTATGATTTAGAATTGCCGCCTGATTTCGTGCCCCAATGCCAGGATGGCGAAGTGGAGGAGTTTTATCTCTGGCCAGTGGAGGAAGTGGCAGCCCTGGTCCAGGAAACCGAGTCATTCAAGAGAAATTGCAATCTGGTGATCATTGACTTTCTGATACGACGAGGTTTTATTACTCCGGAACATCCCGATTACCTGGAGATAGTAGCAGGTCTTCGGGTGCCGCTATAAGCATAAAGGTTATTAAGGAAATAATAACAAATAGCTATCCGAGTTTTAAAGAATGGAAGGTTTTAGGCTAATGCTCAATGTAAGTCTATGTGGTTGTTGTGTTTTTTAGCTTTAAGTTACGGTTCACCGCCGCGCAGGCGGTTTAGAAAAATGGCACGCCACGGCGGTATTGTGCCGGGCAGTTCACTGCCGTACAGGCAACTTATAAGGCGTTTAGCAAAATCAATGGTAGTACCGCTTTAAGCTTTACATGGAATGGTGAATTTTTAAAGATTCCCTACCCCCTTTTCTCTTTTTCGGCGCTGGTGCTCAAGCTTTTTTTCCAGGCAAGAAAAAAGCCGGCCGCATGATGCAGCCGGTTTTTCTTTCAGCACATTATTGCCGGATAAATCCATGCCCTTTCAATTTAACCTTCAATGGCAGACTGTCAGGGGCATTGCAAGAAATCAAGAGATTGGCGGTTTTTAGCCCTACTGGGCCGAGGGGCGCAAAAGCTGGCCTTAGCGAGCATCTTTTTCTTCCCTTTAGCTGCGCTGGCTGAAGAATGTGTCCTGAACAGGTGTCATTGACTATACCAAATTGCGCGGGATTGGTGCCTGCCAGAGTAACGGAGTCAATGAACAGTGGCTCCTCGCCGGTATTTTCCAGGATAATAAGTTTACGGCGCACGTTCCTTTGAGGCACAGCACCAAAGTCCAAGCTGGTTGCAGAGAGAGACACGGCTTCCCCGGAGCAGGAGCCGGCCGGAATAAACGCGCCCGTTGTTTGAAATAAATAATCACCCACGTCGTCGTTATTGTGCCCTGTGACTTCGACGCAATAGGTGCCTTTTTCCAGTGCTTTGCTGATAAGGAAGTTGAGGTCAAAACCACTGTGGAAGTCTCGGATATTTTGGTAAGTAAACCTACCATCACTTTCATTTAATTTAAAAAGCCGGCCGGTGGTATTTGTCTCCCCTATGGTGCTCACTGTCACCCGCGCATGGGGATTTGGAACTTCAAATGTAAAAAAATCACTATCGCCGGGCATTAAGTCTCTGACAGTCTCTGAATTGAGCCCCACAAGTGTTGCTTCATACAGTTGTTGTCGTTATCCTGAGCAAATCCCCGTTCTGCAATAAGAAGTACGGGCAAGCATACCAGGAAGGCAAGAATATTTTTCTTTTTCATATTAAAGCTCCTCGGTAAAATAAATAAAGCAATAAGGGCTATATTAAAAATATCTCTTGAAAGGACAAAAAAGCCTTTTGCTAGGAGACGGACACATGGGCATGGATTAACCTCTACAAAACGCCAACTTTAAGTCGTTTTTTACGTCTTCACGCCAAAAGCATCGCTATAAGCCGATTAGAAGGCAAATACTCGAAATCATTCTTTTCTCTGAGGCTATTGCAGTTGACGGAGATAACGCGAGGAAACCCAGCCGGTAACCCCATCTCCTTCTATCTTCACCGCCTGAATCCGTTGCCATGGAGCCTCCTTTACCCAGCAAGGTTTGGCTGCCAGCGCAGGCCATGAGGAATGCAGATAAAAAGCTCACTACCAAGAAGTGATAATGAATGAGAAAAGCCATATTTCCCCCTTTTCATATATTGTTCTTATTACCCTAAATTAAGGCATAATGATATTTTTGTTTTCATAGTCGCCCACACAAAAAAGTCGGGCTACCGTGCGTGACTTTAACGCGTCACCTTCGGCAGTCCGGCCATCCTAATTGGGATCCGTGGCTTTCCGTCCCTAACTTACGGTAGGTTTGGTTTTGGTATTTATGTCAGCAAATATTTTTTCTGTGTTTTCTCTTTCCGTCCTTTTTCTACTTATATCCATAGTTTGAGCTGAAACCCATTCTCGCTATTAAAGAAATCTATGGCTAAAAACATCCCGCTGTCAACTTTTTGAATCCCGGGTAAGGCCTGCTATTTTTCGGGATAGGCATGACTAAGCCGCCCGCAGGGCATCGACGATATTCATCCGGGCGGCGCGAATAGCCGGTAAAAAACCTCCCACGAGGCCCATCACTAGGGAAAACAATACTGACTGCCATGCAATCGCTTTGGTTAAAGTGAAGCTAAAAGCCAACTCGGAGAAAGTTTGCCAATTCATGGTGGAAATGGTTAGTAGCTGCATCAACGAGGCGATGGCAAGGCCGACGACACCGCCTGTGAGACTCAGGGCGAGGGATTCCAAAAGGAAGGCTTGTAAAATGCTTTGTTGGGGGAAGCCGATAGCGCGCAATGTGCCAATTTCAGCGGTACGGTTTGCCACTGAAGCATACATGGTAATCATGGCGCCAATCACTGCCCCGATAGAAAAAATTGCGCTTAAGGATAGTCCTAAGATCTCAAGAAAACGGGACATCATTTCTGATTGTTCAGCATAGAATTGACTCTCCCGTTTAGCCTCTACCGTCAGCCGCTGATCATTTTCTATCCGGGATTGGGTTTGCTCAAAATTGGTGGGATCTGCCAGCTTGAAGATGACAGAAGAGTAAGCGTTACGCCTGAAAGCCTGCATGAGTTGATTCACATCCCCCCAAATTTCGGAGCCAAATCCTGTTTTGCCAGCATCGAAAATGCCAGTAACGGTCCATTCCCCCAATCCTAGATGAAGCTTTTCCCCTATGCCAATGCCAGTGAAACCCTGAACTATCTTATTGCCCACGATGATTTCCCGTGCGCCAGGGCGGAACATTCTTCCTTGCGTTAAATGAACTTGGGGGCGGAGCACTAAGCCGGTATCGGAAATGCCCCGGACAGTGACATTGGCGGGCTTACCGCTGTCTTTTTTGGTAAGCACCATCAGCACCATCAATTCCTTGGAGACCAGCGGTTTTCCTGCGGGACCAGAGGCGGGATTCGAGAGGCTGACAATGATGGTTGCCTGTTCACGATCGATAACACTTTGGACCTCAGTTTCAGCTGAGCGCCGAATAACAATGACGTTATCAGGGCTCCCTGTTGCCACCAAGGTTTTTTCCAATCCTTCGGAAAGCATCAGTACCGTGGCAAAGACAAAGACAACCAATGCCATCCCCATGGCTGTCAGCAGCGTCGTGAGTTTACGAGTCCAAAGATTGCGGAGAATATAGGAGAAGGAGAGATTCATGGCTAACCAATTTCGCTAAAACCCTCAGTCACGGGGATGGTGGCCCCTCGCCAGGCAGGAATAGCCGCAGCGGCAAGTCCTACCAAAAGCGCGACGCCTATTGCCAGCCAGGCAGTTTCTTGGGTGACCTTGAAGACCGGAAAGAAAGTACCGATCTTGCTTGCGAAGAGATCTGCCGCAGGGTAAAGAAAAAACAGCCCCAGCAAGCCTCCGGTCATTGCAATTATCACCGATTCTCCATAAATTAGCATGGCAATAAAACTGCCTGGAAAACCTAGAGCCTTGAGGGTAGCGTATTCCTGTTTCCGTTCCCGGGCACTCATCGCCATGGTATTGGCCGTGACCGCCATAATAATAATGATAATGACAAAAGAGACCACCTCAATGACCATGACGATGGCTTCGGTCATGGCGACAAATCCAAGTTGAAAAGCTTTTTCAGTTTCTGTGAGGGTTTCCGCCAACGAGTTTTCAAAAAGATCATCGATAGCCTGTGAGACTTCGGCGGCTTGGCTTGCGTTCTCTAGGCCGACGACATAGATACCCACATGGTCGGTTCGTTCCGATCCAACTTGTTTCAACTTTTCATTTAAATATTCCCAGTGAAAAAAGAAGAGGGTTTGGTCAACTTTTTCGCTAGTTCCCTCATAAATTCCCCGCAGGACAAAGTTCCAGTCGCCGGGGTAAATGGTGCCCTGAAGCGGGATAACATCACCGATTTCCCATCCATATGTTTCCGCTAGTTTCCTGCCGGCGATGGCGCCTCGTCGATCTTTAAAAAAAGCCCTTTTTTCTTGGGGCGAAAGCACATATTCAGGATAAAGCTTAAGGTAGCTGCGGGGTTCGATGGCGAATTGGGGGAAAAAATTTTTTTCGCTAATGTAAACACCGCCAAACCAATTGGAATAGCTGGTGGCGGCAACTCCTTCAACTTGCTGGATCTTGTTTCTGTAGCTCAAAGGTAGGGGAAAAACCAAGGAGATAGCATTGCGCGTAATCAGGCGGGTGGCTGAAGCCGCCTCCGATCCGCCATACCAAGCATCCACCGCCGTGCGCAGCAAACCAAAGGCCACTGTAGCGACAATGATGCCGGCAACGGTTAAGACGGTGCGAAGTTTCTGGCGGAAAGCATTTCTAACGATTAAAAGAACTAAGTAGCGCATTTCCTAATAGGATCTTGGAATGGGCTTTCAGGAGGGGATAGGAGGGGGTTGATCATTCAATACGCCCTTATCCAAATGCCTGATCACATGGGCACGTTCAGCAGCCAAGTGGTCATGGGTGACCATGATCACGGTTTTATGGAGTTCTCGGTTTAGCCGTTGAAGGAGGTTTAGCACCTCTCGTGCAGCGGCACGGTCCAGATCCCCGGTGGGTTCATCGGCGACGATGATGGTTGGATCAGTCACTACCGCGCGGGCAATTGCCACCCGTTGTTGTTGGCCGCCAGAAAGCTGTGAAGGGTAATGATCCATCCGATCTTGGAGACCCACAATGGCTAGCACCAGCTCCACATGCTCCCGCCGTTCTTTTCGAGATAAATCCGTCAACAGCAACGGCAGCTCTACATTCTCAAAGGCGGTTAGGACGGGCATCAAATTGTAAAATTGAAAAATAAATCCCACATTCTCGGCCCGCCATTGGGCGAGTGCTCCCTCAGATAGGGTGGCAATATCAATATGGTTGACTAACAAACTGCCCCGGTCGGGGGTATCGATACCTGCAATTAAATTCAGCAGAGTGCTTTTCCCTGAGCCGGAAGGTCCCATGAGGGCGATAAACTCACCTTCCGCTATGGTCAGGCTAATGTTGTCTAGTACGGGGATAATCTGATTGCCCCGTTGGTAGGATTTGCTGACGTTGTTTACTTCGACCATGTTTTTCATGAACTCAGTCGGTTTGATTCAACGTTACCGGGGTGCCGTCCCTCAATTTGTCTGGTGGATTCAGAACAATCTTATCGCCTTGGTTAAGCCCCCTTTGCACAATGACCTGTTCATCCAGCCTTTTTCCCAAGGTTACCGGTATTTTATGGGCCGTGTTATCGTTAACACGGAAGACATAGGGCTGATCCCCTTCCATCACCAGGGCGGAAGCCTGCACTACGGTATGGGGTTTTTGTTCCTGGGGGGATAATTCTTTTGAGAGAAAGGAGACGCGCGAGCTCATATCCGGCAAAATTCGCTCATCCAGCTCTACGAAGCGGACTTTCACTAGTACCGTGGCCTTGGTTCGATCCACGGTGGGGACTATCATATGGACCCGACCACGGAATCGTTCTCCGGGGAGGGCATCCAGTTGGATCTCGGAGGGTTGGCCGACCCTGACCTGGGTCAAGTTTGACTCCGCGACATCGGCTTCTACTTGAAGGGTATTCATATCCGCCATGGAGACTACGGCCCCCTTGGATTGCGTCGTGGAGGAGAAGGGTGCCACTACATCTCCCAGATCGGCGTGTTTTTTTAAAATAACGCCGTCAAAGGGGGCTCGGATGAGGGTATATTCCACTGCGACCTTAGCTTCTTCATAGTTCGCTTCAGCCGCCAAGATGTTGGCCTCGGCACTTTGAACGGCGGCGATGGCTTTATCATGGCGTGCCACGGCGGCATCGTAGGCTTCTTGCGGAATGAAATTTTTTTTGACGAGGTTTTTGGCTCGTGCCAGGGCGACAGTAGCGTCCTTTAATTCGGCCTTGGCCTCCGCCAGTTGGGCGTGGGCAACGGCGACATTGGCTTTAGCCCGTTCCTTGCTGGCCAAGACATCTTGATTTTCCAGTCGGGCAACGATATCGCCCTTCTTGACATGGCTTCCTTCCTCCACTTCTAGGGCTTCTAACCGGCCTGTGGCCTTAGAGGCGATATCGGCCTTGGTTTGGGGGACCACATAGCCTGTAGCATTGAAGAGGGTGTATTCCCGAGCAGGATAGCTTACCGATACAGTCCCCACCGTCACTTCAACACTAGAACTAAAGGTTCCGGTAAAAAATAAATAAATGAGGGCAATCCCAAAGAGTAAGCTGATTGGTAAAGCCAGCTTTTTTCGATGGGACTTGGAGACCCAGTGAGACTTTGTTTTCGGGACGCGTTGGATCCTGAGTTTTTCCAATTCCTCCATGGGAACGCTGAACACCTCGATTTAATTTAGAAAGAAGCCTGATGAAATCAGTGCTATCGGAGGGAAATTACTCCGTTGGACTTAAATTTTTCCACAGAATTCCTTAAAGGATGAGTGGTTCAAGCTGCAAATCGGAAAGGGAAAGCTATTCTTACCAGGGAGAGTTGCAATAGAGCCTCAGGGAATTATAGGTTTTTATATGAAGATCATTGGCTTAATAGGTGTTTCGCATCTTTTTACAGTCGCAAACTTGTGCAGTGGTATGTTGTCGATTTTTTTCTTCGCCCAAGGGGGGTTTATAAAGGGCGCATCATTGTTGTTAGTGGCAGTTGTTTTAGATACGCTGGATGGTAAAGTGGCGGAACTCATGGGACAAAAAAACGCTTTCAGAAGACAGCTTGATTCCTTGGCTGATCTGGTTTCTTTTGGAGTCGCACCAACGTTCTTATATTATATGTTGAGTTTTCCTAGCACTTTTATTACCACGATTCTTCTTTTTTTTGTCACTTGTGGCATGTTGCGCCTAGCTCGTTATAACATCTCTCAACAAAAAGATTTCGAAGGGGTTCCCATTACGATTAATGGCATTATTTTTCCCCTATTATATGCTGTATCACTTATTTTCCCTGGGAGTTTATCCTTTTGGCCTGTTGTTTTTGCGATAATGGGATTACTAATGGTATCCAGTATCAGGATTAAAAGGCTATTTTAGCGTAAATAATAGGATGCATTAGAGATAAAAATCAGTTCAAACATCTAAGTGAAGGAATTGACGCTATGAGTGCTGAGTTTAAAGTCATCATCGTTCCTGTAGACGGCTCTGAGGGTTCCCAGCGGGCGGCACGCTTCGCGGATAACCTATCCAAGGCGACGGGGCGGAAAATGAGGTTTATCTATGTGTTTCCTGCAACTCCCAGCGAGATTATGGGAATGTCCCAACTGTCCCAGGAAGATATCGAGCACACCAAAAAAGAATCCGCCCGCAAGGCTTTCGACAAAGCTCACCAAGCCATTGGCGATCAGCAACGGGAAGTGGAAGAGCAGATCCTCTTTGGCGACCCTGCCGAGGAGATCATCCGCTACGTGGGGGAGCAGACCGAACCTTTGGTCGTCATGGGGCGACGTGGCCTTTCCCGGATTAAGTCGCTGTTGCTTGGTAGCGTGAGCGGCAAGGTTATTCACCACGCTAACGCGACGGTCACCATTGTTCACTGATTTCTATGGGGATGGATACCTTGCCGGAAACAGCCCAAGGCCTCATTGATGCGCGCCTTCCCTGGCGCGCCCCCTGCGGAGGTCCCGATTTGCTCCCGGCGAATCGGTCCGGCTTACTTAGGTGTGCTAATAAATAGCCCGTAGGCCGAATTAAGCATGGCGTCTCCGGCAAAACTAGTTATCGAGAAAGCTTGTGACTGAAAACAATACCCCTGGCGCCCGTTTGCGGGTTGCTGTCAATGTGGAACGGCCCTTGCAAGTAGCGGGGGTCATTAATGCCTACGCGGCGTTGCTTGCCGAACGGGCTGGCTTCCGTGCTCTTTATCTTTCCGGGGCAGGGGTGGCCAATGCTTCCTTTGGCCTGCCGGATCTCGGTCTGACAACCCTCACCGAGGTGGCAGAAGAGGTCCGCCGTATCGTGGCGGTGACGGATTTACCCCTGTTAGTGGATGCAGATACCGGCTGGGGAGATGCCCTGATGGTTGCCCATACCGTAGAAACCCTGAGCCGGGCTGGAGCTGCAGGACTGCATCTAGAAGATCAAGAACAGGGTAAACGCTGCGGCCATCGGCCAGGTAAGACCTTGGTTAATATCGAGGAGATGAGGGCTCGGGTGGCGGCGGCAGTCAGGGGGCGCAGAGATGAACGGTTGGTGATTATGGCCCGCACCGATGCCTATAGCCTAGAGGGATTGGAGGCAGCAGTGGCTCGAGCGCAGAGCTATGTGGAGGCTGGAGCGGATATGATTTTTGCCGAAGCCTTAAGCTCCCTGGAGGAGTATCAACATTTGACCCAAGCGGTGAAAGTCCCCGTGCTGGCCAATATTACCGAGTTTGGACGTACCCCCTTATTGACTGTCCAGGAATTGGGAGAGGCGGGAGTTCGATTGGTGTTGTACCCCTTAAGTGCTTTCCGGGCTATGAGCGCCGCGGCCTTACAAGTCTATGAAACCCTGCGTCGAGAGGGGACCCAGCAAAATTTAATTGAACAGATGCAAACCCGGGAAGAGCTCTATGAAATATTAGGGTACTATGACTATGAACGCCAACGGGATGCGCGTCCGTCAAAGGAGAAAAAACCATGAGTCCAGAAACGGTCAGTAGCGGTCTAGCTGGCGTTATCGCCGGCAGGACAGCCATTAGTACGGTGGGGAAGGAAGCCAAGAGGTTGACCTATCGGGGGTATTCTATTGAGATGCTGGCTGAGCAGGCCAGTTTTGAGGAAGTTGCTTATTTGCTGATTTACGGCCAGCTTCCCAGCAGCGCCCAGCTTAGAGAATACCGGGAACAACTACAATCCCTGCGCCGTCTCCCCGAGGAACTCAAACCGGTGTTAGAGGCCTTACCGGGCAATAGCCACCCCATGGATGTGATGCGTACCGGCTGTTCAGCCCTGGGTTGTCTTGAGCCCGAAATCGATCTGGAGCAGCAAGGGGATATTGCTAATCGTTTGCTAGCCTTGTTGCCTTCCCTGCTGCTGTATTGGTACCACTTTCATCATCAGGGTACCCGTATTGGTACCCCTACGGAAGAGGAGTCTCTGGCAGGGCATTTTTTGAAACTGTTACACGGGGAAACCCCGGAGGCCATTCCCCGGCGGGTGTTGGATGTCTCTTTAATTCTTTACGCTGAGCATGAGTTTGCGGCTTCTACTTTCGCTGCCCGGGTGACGGCTTCCACCCTCTCTGACTTTTATTCCGCTGTCACGGCGGCAATTGGGACTCTGCGGGGGTCTTTGCATGGGGGGGCCAATGAAGCGGCGATGGCACTCATCGATCGTTTCCAAACCCCGGATGAGGCCGAGCGAGAAATTCTGGCGGCGCTCGCCAGGAAAGAAAAAATCATGGGCTTTGGCCATCGGGTATACAAAGAAGCTGACCCGAGGAATGCCATTATCAAGGATTGGTGCCGGCAACTGGCGGAACGGGTGGGGGACAGCTGTTTGTTTCCCATTGCCGAGCGGATTGAAGCGGTTATGAAGCAGGAGAAGGGATTATTTCCCAACCTGGACTTTTATGTGGCGCCGGCTTACCGCTTTTTAGGGATTCCCATTGACCTTTATACGCCCCTCTTTGTGTGCTCCCGAGTTGCTGGCTGGGCCGCCCATATTATGGAGCAACGGGCCGACAACCGGTTGATCCGCCCCACGGCCGAGTATATTGGCCCTGAGCCCCGGGATTTTGTGCCTATTGGGCAGCGCGGTTAGAGAGCTCTTTCCATGATCAATGACAGACGTTCAGCCCAGCGGCCGCCACCGGATAAGGTACTGACTACTCTTGCGGATTACGTGATCCAGGAGGAAATCACCCGTCCTGAGGCTTTTGAGACCGCCCATTATTGTTTAATGGACAGCCTGGGATGCGCTTTGCTTGCGCTTGATAATCCTGCCTGTACCCGGCTGTTGGGTCCTATTGTCCCCGGTGCTGTTTTTCCCGAAGGTGCCCGGGTGCCGGGAACGGTGCATACCCTCGATCCGGTGCAGGCCGCTTTCAATATTGGTTGCATGATCCGCTGGCTGGATTTCAATGACACTTGGCTGGCCGCCGAATGGGGGCATCCCTCCGACAATCTGGGTGCCATTCTAGCTAGTGCCGATTACCTCAGTCGGCGGCGGCAGAAAGAGGGAGGGTCGCCGCTGCCGATGAGCCAGGTGTTAACCGCTTTGATCAAGGCCTATGAAATCCAGGGTGTCCTGGCTTTGGAAAATGCCTTTAATCGCGTGGGACTGGATCATGTGGTGCTGGTGCGGGTCGCCAGTGCCGCCGTGGCCACTGCTTTGCTAGGGGGAACCCGAGAGCAAGTCATCAATGCCCTCTCCAACGCCTGGCTGGATGGGGGTCCCTTGCGGACCTATCGCCATGCCCCCAATACCGGCTCTCGCAAGAGTTGGGCCGCTGGTGATGCCACCAGCCGGGGGGTGCGTCTGGCTCTTATGGCCTTGCAGGGGGAGATGGGCTACCCTTCAGCCTTGACGGCTTCCGGTTGGGGGTTTTACCAGGTGCTTTTCAAGGGAAGGCCCTTTGCCTTACCCCGGGCTTTGGGTAGCTATGTGGTTGAGAATATCCTTTTCAAGGTGGCCTATCCGGCGGAGTTCCACGCCCAGACCGCCATTGAGGCAGCCATTACACTGCATCCCCAGGTGATGCCCCGCTGGCGGGAAATAGAGCGGATTGTGATTGAGACCCAGGAGTCGGCCGTGCGAATTATCGACAAGACCGGTCCTCTCCACAATCCTGCAGACCGGGATCATTGCTTGCAATACATGGTAGCGGTGGCTTTGCTGGACGGCCGGATCACCATGAATGATTACGAAGATGAGCGGGCCCGTGATCCCCGGATTGACGCCCTGCGGGAGAAGATGGAGGTCGTCGAGAAGCGGGAATTTACCCAGGATTATTTAGATCCTGAAAAACGGGCGATTGGCAATGGGGTCCAGGTCTTTTTTGGTGATGGCAGTGCCACTTCCCGGGTGGAGGTGGACTATCCTTTGGGGCACCGGCGGCGGCGTACCGAGGCCTTACCCTTGTTGATAGAAAAATTTCAGAACAGCTTGCACGGTCGTTTTCCTTCAGAGCGCTGTCAGATGATTTTGGATCTTTTTGCCGATCAAGAGCGTTTGGCGGCCATGCCTGTGGATGAATTTATGGAGCTGTTGATTAGCTCTAGGTAGACCGGACTGATTCGCCGGGAGCGAATCGGGACCTCCGTAGGAGACCCGAAGGGCGCGCGCCAGGGGGGGCGCGCAGCAATAAGGCCTTAGGTCGTTTCCGGCAGAATACATTGCCGGATACGCTGTGCTTAATCCGGCCTACGTGGTGTTTATTGGGCACTATGCTTTACTCGGCCTTTTCCAGGTCCTGAATCGCTACCATCAGAAAGCGGGTGGCTTCACCGCCGGTGACCGAGCGGTGATCGAAGGTTAACGACAAGGGGAGAATACGGTGTATTTCCGGTTTGCCGTTGACAGGAACCACCGCTTCATGGAGACGGCCAGCGCCAAGGATGGCAACGGTGGGTGGCACCACCACGGGATCGGCGTAGCGTCCGCCAAAGGTGCCGAAATTGGAGAGGGTAAAGGTATAGCCTCGTAATTCTTCGGGCGGGAGTTTCCGCTCCCGCACCGCCTGCTTAATGGCATCGAGTCCCTGGCGAAGGTTAGCCGGCTCTCGGTTGCCCACATCCCGCAAGACCGGTACGAAAAGCCCATTGGGGGTATCGACGGCAATGCCAAGATCAATCTTCTTGAGTATCCGCCGCCCGATGGCATGACTGTCATACCAAGCATTCAGGGCGGGTTCGGCTTGGCAGGCGGTGACAATGGCGCGGATGAGGCGCAGGGTGATGTCTTCCTCCGGGCCCCAGGCCTGGATGTCCGCATCATCATTGACGGTGACCGGGACCACTTCTGCATGGGCAGTCGCCATGGCCCGAGCCATGGTCCGGCGGACTCCCCGCAAGGGTTCCAGGGGACCCACCTCAGCTAGTATCTTCGCCACCCGCTGGACGTCTGCGGCGGTAACCATGCCATCAGCACCCGTCGGGGTGACAATGGAGAGATCCACGTCCAGGCGGTGGGCGAGGGCACGCACGGCAGGAGTGGCCTTAATGCCTGAAGGAACTTGTCCTACTCGGGTGGCCGCTTCTTGGACCACCTCCTTGCCTGCTTCCACCTTGCCCACGACCGTGCCCGTATCCTCCCGCTTTTCCGGTTGGGGTTGGGCCCCTTCGGTTTCGAATTCCACCAGAGGATCGTCCACGTGGATGATATCCCCTGCTTCTCCATACAGTTTGTCAATGCGGCCCTGGTAAGGGCTGGGAATGTCCACGATGGCCTTGGCCGTTTCCACCGCCACTAAGGGTTGGTCTATTTTGACCTCATCGCCGGCTTTAACGTGCCATTCGACGATTTCAGCGTCGGTCAACCCTTCCCCCAAATCCGGAAGCTTAAAGATACGGTTCATGCGAACTCCAATGTTTTCTTTGTTGCGGCCACGATAGAGTCGGTATCGGGTAGATACTGTTTTTCCAGACGAAAGAGGGGCATGATGGTGTCATAGCCGGTGACCCTTTGGACAGGCGCCAGCAGATTCAGCAGACCCTGTTCGGCCAACTGGGCAGCAATTTCGGCACCGACCCCACAAGTGCGTGCCGCCTCATGGACGATCACGCAGCGCCCGGTTTTGGTGACCGACTCCAAAATCGTTCCCATATCGAGGGGTTTCAACGTGGCCACATCAATTACTTCGGCGCTAATCCCCTCCTGTTCCAGCTTCTCGGCAGCGGCAAGGGTTTCGTGGATCATGGCTCCCCAGGCCACAAGCGTGACATCGGTGCCATCTCGCAGCACAAAGCACACATCTAGGGGGAGAGCCTCGCCATCGTCGGCAACGTCCTGTTTGACCAATCGGTAAATCCGTTTGGGCTCCAGGAAAATCACCGGGTCGGGATCCCGAATAGCCGCCAGGAGCAGGCCGTAGGCGCGGGTTGGCGAAGAAGGGATGACAACCCGCAGTCCCGGAATATGGGCAAATAGGGCCTCGGTGCTCTCGGAATGGTGCTCTGGGGCATGGATACCTCCGCCATAGGGAGCCCGGAGAACCATGGGACAGGTCAACCGGCCGCGGGTGCGATTGCGGAGCCGAGAGGCATGGTTAATGATTTGGTCAATGACCGGATAGATAAACCCCATAAATTGAATTTCGGCGATGGGCTTTAGCCCCTCTGCCGCCAGGCCAATGGACATTCCCGCAATGAGTCCTTCGGCTAAGGGGGTATCAAACACCCGCTCCTTGCCAAAACGGGCTTGAAGACCGACCGTAGCGCGGAATACGCCGCCATTGACCCCCACATCCTCGCCCAGGACCACCACCCTTTCATCCACTTCCATTTCATGGGCCAGGGCCAGGTTGACCGCCTCCACTAAGGTAATTTCAGGCATGGGCTTTCCCCCTGGCAATGGCCGCCTGGCGCTGCCCGCTCAGGGTGGTGGGCAAGGTCTCATAGAGATAATCAAACATGCTTTCCGGTGCTTGGGGAGGCGTATCCAAGTATTTCTGAACGGCTTCTTCAACTTGTTGGCTGAATTCCGTTTGGAGGGCCTGTTCCTGTGTTTCGTCCCAAGCGCCGACTTGGGTGAGATAGGTCCGCAGCCGTTGGCGGGGGTCGAAGCCCCAACGGGTTTCCACCTCTGCTTGTTCTCGGTAGCGACTGGCATCATCAGCGGTGGTGTGATCGCAAAGCCGATAAGTGAGGGCTTCAATCAAGCACGGCCCTTCGCCATGCCGGGCTTTTTCTACGGCATTATCGATGCGGTCCCGGAGGGCGATCACATCATTGCCGTCGACTTGCTCGCCGGGGATGCCGGCGGCAATGGCTTTTTGGGCTAAGGTCTGGGCATGGGTCTGACCTTCCAAAGGGACCGAGATGGCCCAGCAGTTGTTGTTAATAACAAAGACTACCGGTAAATTCCATACTCCAGCAGCATTAATGGCTTCGTAGAAATCCCCTTTAGAAGTGGCCCCATCTCCCAGTACGCACACTGCCACTCGGGGTTCACGCCGCAGTTTTATGGCATAGCCCACTCCCACCGCATGGGGGATTTGGCTGGCAACCGGAACAGAAATAGGAAAGTCTTGGCGGGACCCCTGATAGGCCATGCCGCGCTCATCACCTCCCCAATAAAGGAGCAGCTCGGTCATGGTGACGCCTCGCTGCAATTGGGCCCCATATTCCCGGTAACTGGTCAGGAGGGTATCTTCGGGAACCATGACATGGCCGATGGCCACGGAAATGGCCTCCTGTCCCAGGGAAGAAGCATAGGTTCCTAATTGTCCCGTGCGTTGTAATGACACCGCCTTCTTGTCAAAGAGGCGGGTCAGGGTCATGGCCCGGTAGAGCGGAAGCAGATTTTTAGGGTCTTCGGCAAAGGGAGGCAGGGAGTCGATAATTTCGGCTTTTTCGTTGAGGTACTGGGTATAGTGGACTTCGAAATGGACGACAGTAGCCAAGGCACTCTCCTGTTTTTGGGGTTCGACGTGCAAGCCAACTCATCGGTTTTCGTTGTCCGTTCCCTGGAGCGAAAAGGCAATGGGCACTTTAAAAAAATCCGGTATTTTTAAGTTTATTTAGTAAGTATAGTGGGTTCTCCTGGGGGTCCATAGAGGATTTCTTCCGCCATGTGATCAGCAATCTCACTGGTGGCTTGGTGGCTATTGCCCGCCCGTTGGAAGATCTCCATGAGGGTAGGGTAAATATTCTCTATCTTGGCCTTGAGTTCTGTTTCTTCTTCAATCACGGCGCGGATAGCGCCACCAGCATTAATCACATAATCTGGAGCATAAAGAATTCCTTGCTCCTGGAGGATTTTTCCATGTCGGGACTCGAGTAATTGATTATTGGCTGCACCGGCAATGATGGAGGCCTGCAGTCGCGGTAGGGTGTGATCATTGATCACCCCTCCTAAAGCGCAAGGGGCAAATACTTGGCAAGGTAAATCATAAACCGCTTCTGGTGGCACTACTTGGGCATTAAATTCATCCCCACAGCGCTGGACCGCTTTTTCATTGATATCGCAAATACTCAGGCGTGCTCCCCGCGCATGGAGTTCCTTGGCTAAATGATAACCCACGTGGCCAGCGCCTTGGATGGTCACGTGGAGACCTTCTAAATCAGATCGCTTGAATTTATAGGCCACCGCGGCTTGAATGCCGAGGCGAACGCCAAGTGCCGTGTAGGGTGAGGGATCACCGCTGCCTCCCCGGTGCCTTGAAGTACAAAGGACATGGAGAGTGCGCCGGGCGGCATAATCCATATCCGCCACTGACGTGCCGCTATCGACAGCGGTAATGTAGCGTCCCCCTAGATTTTCCACGAATTGGCCAAAAGCCTCAAAGTAGGGCTCCCGGTCCTTGATCGCCGGTGGCTGGATAAGTACCGCTTTCCCTCCTCCATAGGGCAAACGCGCCATGGCATTTTTGTAGCTCATCCCCTGGGCGAGCCGCATGGCATCTTGAATAGCGTCTTGGGTAGAGGCATAGGGAACACAGCGGCAACCGCCAAATGCCGGCCCCAAGCGGGTATTGTGAATGGCGACTACGGCCTGAAGTTGAGTAGCCGGGTCGAGATGGAAATGGAGATCACCAAATCTGAGCATTTCCGCATATTGAAAAAGGTCGAATTTATCCTCAGGAATTGGATGACCGGAGGGAGAAGTTTGTAGGGCGTGGGGTGTGGCCATAGGGACAAATACTATTGCTTGCTTACTTTGCCTTTACAGCGTGACAAATTGAATATTTGCTAGTCTAAAAATAAAAGTTGCAAAGTCTTCATTTGTCAATTCGGGGAATCCTTACCCATGTGGACACCCTGAGTGATTGAAAGTTTCTCCATTCAATGTATGTTCTTTTTAATTAAAGTGATCGTCATGTCAAACCAGAGACAAGAGACTAGCTTTGAAGGGGAAATCCAAACGGATTTCCAAAATAAAATGACCTATGGAGATTATCTCTGTTTGGATCAGATACTGAGTGCTCAAAATCCTCGCAGTGAACCCCCTCACCACGATGAGTTGTTGTTTATTATTCAGCACCAAACCACAGAACTGTGGATGAAGTTAATTCTGCATGAACTGGAGGCCGCTATTGCCTATATGGAGGCGGATACTTTAGAGCCTTGTTTTAAAATTTTTGCCCGTATCAAATTAATTCAGGCCCAGTTGTTTTCCCAGTGGGGGGTATTAGCCACCTTGACCCCTAGTGAATATGCCCAATTCCGCCATGTGCTGGGGCAGGCTTCGGGAATCCAGTCGATGCAATATCGGGCCATTGAATTTACGCTAGGGAATAAACGGCGAGCGATGCTGGAAATCTTTAAGGATGATCCGGAAAGTTATGCCAAATTGCAGGCGATGCTGGAACGGCCCAGCATTTATGATGAATTTCTGCGCCACTTGTTTCGGCAAGGTTATGCTGTGCCCCAAGAATCCATAAAACGGGATTGGTCTTTGCCCTACCAACGTAATCCTAAACTTATCCCCGTGTTCAAGGCGATTTATGAGAATCCTCGGCAGCATTGGGACCCCTATGCCATGTGTGAGAAATTTGTGGATATGGAAGAGCAGTTCCAACTGTGGCGTTTTCGCCATATGAAAACGGTGGAGCGGATTATTGGTTATAAGGTTGGGACGGGGGGATCGGCAGGAGTAGCCTATCTCAAAAAGGCCCTGGATTTTACCTTTTTCCCGGAATTGCTGGATGTGCGCACGGAGATTGGCAGTGTCCGAGATTGAGCAGGCGGTCCGGGCCTTAGGGGTGGAGCCACTGACTGAGGCGGGGTTAATTCACCATATTCATCCGCTTTTTTCCCGGGTTCTTCGCCATTCAGCAGGTGAAATCTATCTTGCCAATCACTCTTTAGGCCGGCCCTTGGATCGCACTGCCCAAGATGTGGCTACCGGTCTGGATGGTTGGTATCAGCGCCTGGATGAGGTCTGGGAAGATTGGCAAGAGGCGATCCAGACTTTTCGGGAGCGAGTGGCCCAATTGCTCCAGGCCTCCCGCCCTGACAGTATTGCGCCTAAAACCAGCGCCGGTCAGGCACTACGGGCGGTTCTCAATTGCTATGACCAAAAAATTCGGGTAATCACCACTCGAGGCGAGTTCAACTCCATTGATTTTATTTTGAAGGTTTATGCCCAGCGGGATCGAATTGCCTTGACCTTTGTGGAGCCCGATCAGGAGGGGCATTACCATCTGGAGGATGTTCTGACGGCCATGGGAGAACATACCGATCTGGTGGTGATCTCCATGGTTATGTTTGTCACCGGCCAGAGACTGGCTGATTTACAGCAGCTCACGAGGGCTGCTCAAGAGCGGGGTGCTCGCGTACTGGTTGATCTCTACCATGCTGTCGGGGTGTTCCCAGTAGAGGTGGAAGCACTGGGGGCTGATTTCGCCATCGGGGGTTGCTACAAGTACTTACGCGGCGGTCCGGGTGCGTGCTGGCTGTATTTACATCCCCGCCACTTAGACGGTTCGCTGGTTTCTTTGGATACGGGTTGGTTTGCCCAGGAGGCTCCCTTTGCCTTTCAGCGCCCCTCATCTCCCCGCTTTGCTCGGGGGGGAAATGCTTTTCTTGAATCCACGACTGCCATATTGCCCTTTTACCAGGCCAGAGCTGGACTGGATTTGACCTTAGCCCTTGGCGTGGAGCGGCTGCGGACGTATTCTTTAGCGCAATTGTCTTGCCTAAGGGGAAGATTAGCCGGCCACGCTATCAAAGTCTTTGGCTCCCTTATAGACTGTGGCGCCTTTGTAGCGATTCCCCATCCCGAGGCGGCGAAGCTGTCCCAAAGGTTGGCGGCCCAGGGTGTTCGGACCGATGCCCGGGAGGGCTATTTGCGCTTAGGGCCGGATATTCTCAATACCGAGGAAGAACTCGATACTGTCGTGGACCGATTAGTTACGGTGTGGGAGGGATTCTGAGTTTTTAATTTTAGGCCATCTCTTTTCTCTCCCGCCATCTGTTTCCTTCTTTTGGAACTCTTTCCTAGCCCTCCATGGTCTATAAAAAATAGAAGTCTTTAAGCCTATTCACTGAATTATAGGTCATTACCATGTTGACATTACCTGAGAATCCCATGGGTACCGATGGTTTTGAATTTATTGAATTCACTGCCCCGGATACCGGTGTCTTGGCCCGCTTGTTTGAGCGGATGGGGTTTGTGGCGGTGGCCAGACATCGTCACAAAGATGTGACTGTCTACCGGCAGGGCGACATTAATTTTATCATCAACCATGAGCCCCACAGTTTTGCCCAGGCGTTTGCTCGGGTCCATGGGCCATCAGTATGCGCCTTTGCCATTCGGGTTCGGGATGCTGCCGCTGCTTTTGAGCGGGCGGTGAAGCTAGGGGCTGAGCCGTTTCATGTTCCGGTTGGGCCCATGGAGCTGAACATCCCGGCGATTTTGGGAATCGGACGGAGTTTGATTTATTTCGTTGATCGCTACGGTGAACAATCCATTTATGATGTGGATTTTATGCCTGTTGCTGGTGTGCCTAGGAATCCTCAGGGGGCAGGATTAACCCACATCGATCATTTGACTCATAATGTTCCTGAAGGCCGGATGGATCATTGGGCTCACTTTTATGAGCGCTTATTCAACTTTCAAGAAATTCGCTATTTTGATATCCATGGCAAGGCCACGGGGCTCAAGTCCCGGGCCATGACCAGCCCCTGCGGTAAGATTCGAATTCCCATCAATGAACCCTCGGATAAGAAATCCCAGATTCAAGAGTACCTAGAGGCCTATCATGGAGAGGGGATCCAACATATTGCCTTGGCCACCGAGGATATTTACCAGGCGGTAGAGACTCTCCATCACCAGGGAGTTGAGTTTATGGGGGTGCCGGATACTTATTACGATGCTGTAGAAGCGCGAATACCTCAGCATGGTGAAGATTTGGCCCGCCTGCACCAGGATCGGATTTTGATTGACGGGGCGCCGCAGCAAGGGCAGGGCTTATTGTTGCAACTGTTTACTCAGACCATGATTGGTCCCATCTTTTTCGAGATCATTCAGCGTAAGGGTAATCAGGGCTTTGGAGAAGGCAATTTTCAAGCTTTGTTTGAAGCGATTGAGCAGGATCAAATAAAGCGGGGGGCGATTTGAAATGAGTCACTGGATTACATTACCGAAAATAGAAGGGGTCGCCTCAAGGCAGGCCCATGCGGATCTTCCACCTGAAAGCTACGAGCGGGAGCTCGGTAAGGAAGGGTTTTATGGCCCTTCCACCCAAATGTATCATCGTCATCCGCCAACGGGTTGGAGCGATGTGCAGGGTCCCTTGCGGCCACGAGCCTTTGATACCACTCAGCTTGAAGCCAATCAGACTTCCCCCTGGAACGCTTTCCGACTACTCAGTAACCCCCACTTACAGTTTCGCCTCTGGAAGACAGATAGCTCTATGGACCATTTGGTGCGTAATGCCGATGGTGACGAATTGTTATTTATCCACCAGGGGAGCGGAGATTTATATTGCGACTATGGCCATTTAGCGTTTCGTGAAGGGGATTATATTCTCTTGCCCCGGGGAACCCTTTGGCGGGTAGAAATCGAGAACCCCCTCTGTATGCTGTTGCTGGAGGCCACCGCAGACAGCTATCAGCTTCCAGACAAAGGGATTGTGGGCAATCATGCTGTTTTCGATCCAGCAGTATTGGATACCCCGGCGATTGATGAGAAATTTTTGGCCCAACAGACCGAAAGTGAATGGCGGGTCGTGGTTAAGCGCCGGGGCGCTTTGAGCACCATCATTTATCCATTCAATCCTCTAGATGCGGTGGGTTGGCACGGGACCTTGCTCCCGGTGCGGCTTAATTGGCGGGACATCCGGCCTGTTATGAGCCATCGCTATCATATCCCGCCCTCGGCTCATACCACCTTTGCCGCCAGCCGGTTTGTGGTCTGTACTTTCTGTCCTCGTCCTATCGAAAGTGATCCCGGGGCTTTGAAGGTTCCTTTTTTCCATAATAACGACGACTATGATGAGGTCATTTTCTATCACCAGGGAGAATTTTTCTCCCGGGACAATATTCACCCCGGTATGATGACTTTACACCCTAGCGGTATTACCCATGGACCTCATCCCAAGGCTTTTGAAGCAGGAAAGAAAGCCCTCCGTAAAGAAACCAATGAAGTGGCGGTAATGGTCGATGCCCGGGATGCCTTAGAGGTGGCGGAATTTCCTCCTGGGGTGGAGTGGACCGGTTATGTGGATTCTTGGAAGTAAACAGACCCTAAGTCTCTCCATGAAAGTTTTGAAGTATTCCTAAAACACCTCGTATTTTATTCAGAGGTACTTATGGTATCGACGAACGGAGATTTTTATGAAACTCGCCACTTTGGATAGTGGAAGCCGGGATGGGGCTTTGATGGTGGTGGACCAAGATCTTCGGTGGGCGGTACCGGTCCCCCAGATTGCCAACACCCTCCAAGAGGCCCTGGATGAATGGGCAAGCATGGCTCCCAAGCTTGAGAACATTTATCAGTCTCTCAACGGGGGCGAAATAAAGGGCGTTGCCCTGGAAGTGGAACAATTGACTGCCCCTCTACCCCGGGCCTACCAATGGTTGGATGGGAGCGCCTATTTAAGCCATGTGGAGCGGGTACGTAAAGCTCGAGGGGGGGAGATGCCGCCTAGCTTTTGGACCGATCCCCTCATGTATCAGGGTGGGTCGGACCACTTTCTGGGGCCCCAGGAGCCGATTTGTGTGGCCGACGATGCTTTTGGAGTGGATTTTGAAGCCGAAGTGGTGGTGATTACGGACGATGTGCCTTTGGGGGTCATGCCTGCCCAAGCCCGGTCTCATATTAAGCTACTCACGCTAGTTAACGATATCTCCCTGCGCAATTTAATACCCTCGGAGTTGGCCAAAGGTTTTGGTTTTGTTCAGGGCAAGCCTGCCAGCGCCTTGGCCCCGGTGGTGGTGACTCCAGATGAGCTGGGACCCGCCTGGGATGGGGCTAAGGTCCATCTTCCCTTGCGGACCCATTGGAATGGGAAGCTGTTCGGGGAACCCCATGCGGGTGAAGATATGCAATTTGATTTCCCTCAACTCATCAGCCATGCAGCTAAAACCCGTCGCTTGATTGCAGGGACCCTCATCGGTTCGGGGACGGTGTCCAATGTTGACTGGAACCGGGGTTATTCTTGCATCGTGGAGCGCCGGGTAATGGAAATCCTTGAGAAGGGAGCAGCAGTGACTCCCTTCATGAGCTATGGGGATCGGGTGCGTATCGAGATGCAGGATAGCCAAGGACGATCCATCTTTGGGGCGATTGAACAGGAAATGCGCCGGTGTTAACCCTCTATACTTATTTCCGAAGCTCGGCAGCCTATCGGGTACGCATTGCCCTTAATCTCAAGGGGATTGAATACCATTCCCAGTTCGTCCATCTTCTCCGCCACGGAGGAGAACAACGACAGCCCGCTTATCTGAAGCTTAACCCTCAAGGATTAGTGCCTGCCTTGGTGGAGGGGGAGACGGTGATGACCCAGTCCCTGGCTATCATCGAATATTTAGATGAGCTTTACCCCCAACCCCCTGTGTTGCCGGCTGATCTTAAAGGGCGGGCTTATGTCCGTTCTCTTTCCCAGTTGGTCGCTTGTGATATTCACCCTCTTAATAATCTGCGGGTGCGGCAATATCTCATTGAGCATTGGGGGCATAGTGAGGTGCAGTGGCAGGAGTGGTACCAGCAGTGGGTCCAGGAGGGATTTAGCGCCTTGGAGACCTTTTTGGCAACTCATCCAGCCACCGGTCAGTGCTGCTATGGCCATAGTCCGACGATGGCGGATATTTGCCTTATCCCTCAGGTTTATAACGCCCGCCGTTTTAATTGCGATCTCAGTTCTTATCCACTCCTTAGTGAAATTTATCGACACTGTACCGCCCTTGAGCCTTTCCGGCAGGCGGCACCAGAGTATCAATGGGACGCTACCTAAATATTTCAAGCTTCAGTGGAATTTTGCTGGAGTGGTCAGGTCTAATGATTCAAGAATCATTTGTTAGGCACAGAGTTTAATCCTCTATTGGTAGAGGTCCCCAAGACAGGATGACTGTGCTTTGCCTCCGCCCGCTAGGCGATTTCTAGGAGGTAAAATTTATGAATACATCTGCACACCAATTGCATGATTTCGCTGAGAAGCACCATCTCATTGGGTTGACAGCGCCTTCCTTACAGGCCCTGATGGAAGGAAAATTAGGCTATTCTACTTCTAAGGCGAAACGGTTTTTGTCTTTTCAAGACCGTATCAACAAAGAGCTGTTGAACCATCGGATTATTCTCCACAACCGCTATACAAAATGGTTTAAGCAAGGCGAGCAGAATCTGGAACAGGTAAAAGCTTTTATTGTGCAATTCTCCGTATTTTCAAACCGATTTTTAATCGCCCAATTGCTGAAAACCATTAATGCCGATTCTTTGGAAAGTATGCGAGCATCGAAAGAAATTCTTGCTAATGAGATTGGCGTAGTGTTCAATTCCGGTAAACGGAGAGCCCGGAAAACTTTAAACCCTGAGCATGAAGCAGACCCGGCGCTAGTTTCTACCGAAGGAAGTGTGGAAGGAGGTGTTTTCCGTTTTCAGGCGGCTCATTTTGAGTGGTTATTGCGGATTGTTCACAAGCTGGGGCTAGGTTTTAATGATGTAGGTAAGCGAAGCCATGGTACACAAGCCACCTTATTTTTCTGCGATGAACTGAATCGCCTCTATGGCAGCGAAGATTATAAAATATCCCAGGCGGCCAGTTATGCCGTGGAGAATTGGGCGGCAGCAGGATTTTGGGAAGAGCTTATCGAAGGGCTTTCCAAGTTTAATGAACGCACAGGGATGGCCTTGCCATTGGCATTTTTTACTTGGCATAGTCGGCTTGAGGCCCAGCATGCCCGCCATACCCAGGAAGAATTGGAAGAAATCTACTTTACCCAAAACATCAAAGAAGATGAATTCATCCATTATGGCAATGAAATGCTGGAGGGGGTGGCGGTATTTTGGGAGGGTCTGGAGGAGCAGCGTAAGGAGCTAGCAGCCCTCCATTGAGGTGGACGTGTTTGAATGCCTGATCGCCACTTGTTAGCAAAGCCAATGGATTTTTATATTTTGGCATGACAAAGCAGCAGTATTTTCAAGACTATATGCCTGATAAAGTTTGCTTTGGGTGTGGAACAGAAAATCCTGAGGGGTTGCACATCAAAAGCTTTTGGCAAGGGGATGAAGCCGTCTGTTTTTGGCAACCACAAGCAGCCTATCAGGGGTGGCCGGGTATTACCTGTGGCGGTATCATTGCCACCCTTATTGATTGTCATTGCATGGCGACGGCTATGGCGACTGCCGTTGGTAATGAGCATCGCCCTTTAGGTTCAGCGCCCCATTATCGCTTTGCCACCGGCAGCCTTTATATCCGTTACCTTCAGCCTACACCTATGGATAGTCCTCTGGAGTTGCGGGCCCGTGTTATAGATATTAAAAATGAACGCAAATATAGCTTAACCTGCGAAATTTTTGGAGGGGGAGAGAAAACTGCTGAGGCTGAAGTGATTGCCTTTTTGGTATACCGCAGTGATCGTCCAGAGTTGTCACCACCAACTTTTCAGAGAGAAAACAACTGATGCTCAGTTTAGTATTATACTGGAGTTTGTGGGGGGGCGCTTTTAAGAGCGATTTCCGAGGAGATTTATTTATCTCGAAAAGCACAGACTAAACACATATCATCGTTTTGTGTTTGTTGACCCATAAACAGTTTTACAGCTTCGATGAGTTCAGTGCCTATAGTGGCAGCATTTGAGGCGTGAGCCTGCAATTGAGTACGGATTCGTGTCAGGCCAAATAATTCATCTTCTTCATTCATCGCTTCATTGAAACCATCGGTAAATATTGTCAAGCTATCCCTAGGAGCAAGGGTTATCTGGAGTGCTTCATAATGATAGTCTGGAAGCACCCCTAAAGGAGGACCGGCTGTTTTTGTGCAGATAGCTTCAACTTGTCCATCAGCGTGGCGTAGAAAAGGGGGGAGATGTCCGGCATTCACCACATTGGCGGTATGCTGAAGAGGGTCGAGGATAACCATAATTAGAGTGACAAAACGATCCTCCCAGCCCCGTTGGATAAATTTTTTATTAAGCTTAGAAAGGGCTTCCGCCGGTGATAATTCAGCCTCCAAGCAGCACCGAGTCTCTGCTGAAAGTTTAGCCATGACTAAAGCTGCAGAAATACCTTTGCCGGAAACATCGGCTAAGAGAATAGCCAATTTTGATTCCGGCAGGTGGATGTAATCAAAATAGTCTCCGCCAACCTGATGGGCCGGTTGATAAAAATGAAAGAAATCGTAGCCTTCAACGGAGGGAGGTGAGCTGGGAAGGAGATCATGTTGGACCTTGTCGGCCAATTCCAATTCCCGTTCTAATTCCTGTTTCTTTAAAGTCTCTTCATGTAATTGAGCATGCTCTATGGCAAATGCTGCTTGGCAGGCAACGGTAGCCAATACATTTAAATCATCTTGCCGAAAATGTTCTTTTGGATTGGCCGTATCAAGCTGAATGGCCCCGAAAGATTTTCCAGAACTCCCAATGAGTGGAGCACACATTACTGATCGAATCTGCAGATCTAGAATGCTTTCGCTGGTGTCAAAACGAGAGTCGCTAGCGGCATCGGCTGAGAGTATCGCTGTTTTATCTCTTATCACCTGCTCGATAATGGTGTGACTAATACGAATTTTGTCTCTATCCGGCATGCGCCGGCATTTAATCACCTGGGGTTTAAAGGTTTGGTGTTTTTCATCTCGTAATATAAGGAAACCCCGATCGGCTTGAATGAAGATACTAAATAAGCTTTCAAGTACCTTATTAAAGACTTGATCCACTTCTAGGGTTGAGCTGAGATCTTTAGTAATCTGTAACAGCGCGGCTAATTTAGCTTCCGTATTGATGGTAAATTGTGTTTTCGAACGGGTGTCTCCTGCGTCTATCATCGAAATGATCTGTGATTTATAGGAGCCTGATGGCTCAGTGACGACCCGTGGTCTGCTTGGTGTACTCGCTTTGGCCGATAAAATTTCTGTTTTTGGGGCTATGGTCGTCTCTTGAGGGTCCCCTAGGTGAAATACCATCGAGATATCACCCATGGTGATTTGGTCGTTTTCCTGCAAACGATAGCGGCCTTGAATGGGTTGACCATTTACATAAGTGCCATTACTGCTATTAAGATCTTCAAGATAATATTTTTGGTCAACCTGGAGAATTTGGGCATGCTGGCGACTCACCGTTTTATCGTCGAACACGATGCTACAATCAGAATGCCGCCCTAAAACTGTTCGTTCATTAGAAATAGGGTATGATTTGTGGAACTTGAAACCGCAAAGGGTTTGAAGACATGCCATAGTAGACGGCCTCCGTAGCGGTATTCTTTGTCTCCTATGGCCAAAGAAGCGCTAGCGAGAATTAGCGGGAAGATGGTAATCTTTGGTTTCCATAGGATGGACTCTGGCGTTCTCTTATCAAGGAAGCATATAATATTCTACTCGGATGTAAAGCGCTTCTTATGTTACTTCATCATCGAATTCAGGGGAATGGCCCTCCCCTGATTATTTTGCATGGTTTATTCGGCTCTATGGATAACTGGCGGAGCTTAGCGCCTCAATTTGCCCGTCAGTTCCAAGTCGTCACTTTAGATCTGCCCAATCACGGCCGTTCGCCTCACAAGAAAGTTTTTAATTATCCCTGTTTGGCCAGAGACTTAGCCAGCTTTATGGATCAGCAAGGAATGGGTGCAGCTACTTTGCTAGGCCACTCTCTGGGGGGTAAGGTGGCGATGCAGTATGCCTTAGACTTTCCGGAACGGGTCACCCAGCTGGTGGTCGTGGATATTGCACCGCGTGCTTATCCCCCAGAGCACCATTTTATTTTTGAAGCTTTAAGTGATTTAAATCTATCTGCTTACGGTAGTCGCAGGGAAATTGATAAGGCGCTATCCAGGGCATTACCTGATCACCGCATAAGACAATTTTTGTTAACAAACCTGGATAAAGGTAAAAATGGTTATCGTTGGCGTATAAACTTGGATGATCTACATCGTAATTACCGCTCGATTTGTGCCGCGATAAAAGGGGAGGGTATGTATCTAGGTCCTACCTTATTTGTTAAAGGGAATCGTTCCGATTACCTCCAAAAGGGTGATGAGATAGACATTAGAAAACAGTTTCCTAGAGCGAACATTATGGCTGTCCCTCATGCTGGGCACTGGGTGCATGCAGATACACCCGAAGTGTTTGTTAATGCAATTTTAGAATTTCTCAATCAGGAAACTAAGCAGCCGTTTTAAAATGCTCTTTGGCGCCAAGGTGGCGTTGAGGTGCGTTTTGCAATGCTCATGTATGAGTGAATATACTGCGCTTCTCAAACGTATTTCGCCTGGTCTTAGTACAAAATTGCTATTTTAAAATGGCTTCTAGTTCACTATCCTGCGTTTAACGTTGCGTGATTCAATCAAAGGAAAAAGATTTTCTGCTGGCATCGGCCGCCCTATCCAATAACCTTGAATGCGGTGACATTGGTGATTTTGGAAGAACCGGGCTTGAGCCTCTGATTCTACTCCCTCTGCCACCACTTCTAGATCTAGGCTATGGCCTAGTAACACAATCGCCTCAGCAATAGCAGCATCCTCCGAATCATCAGAGAGCTCATGGACAAAAGAATGGTCAATCTTTAAGCTGTGGATGGGAAAGCGTTTAAGATAAGCTAGCGATGAGTAGCCAGTGCCAAAGTCATCAATTGCTAACGTCACTCCCATTGCTTTCAAATGTTCCAGTATATGGGTGGCATACTGAACATCTTGCATGACCACACTTTCGGTGACTTCAAGCTCTAGACAGGCAGGGTTTAAGGAGTGTTTTTGTAGAAGTTGGTGCACGGTATCCAATAAATACTGTTGAAACTGGTGTGCGGAACAATTAACTGCGATGCGAAGAGGATAACCGCATGCCCACCAGGCTTGAGCTTGTTTACAGGCCGTCTCTAATATCCAGTTACCCACTTCTATGATGAGGCCAGTTTGCTCCAGTAGCGGAATAAAGTCTCCGGGTGACACTAGTCCCCGCTGGGCATGTTGCCAGCGCACAAGCGCTTCTACGGTAGTAATCTGGTTAGTGCTAAGATCGAGCTGAGGTTGATAGTGAAGGATAAATTCTTCCCGCTCTAAAGCACGACGGAGGTCGGTTTCTAGTGCCAACAGTTCTCGCCCTCGATCCTTCATTTTGGGGGCATAAAACCGAAATTGATCCCGGCCTGTATGCTTGGCGGTGCACATGGCCGTGTCTGAAGATTTCAGTAGGTTTTCCTCGTCGCCACCGTCTCGGGGATAAAGAGAGGCCCCTATGCTGAGTGTGATAAAGACATCATTGCCATTGATTCTGAAAGGTTGACTGAGAGTAGCGCGAATTTTTTTTACGATGATTTCCACATCTGAGGGGGTGTGTAAATTGCTCAGAATAATTAGAAACTCATCGCCTCCATAGCGCCCTACCGTGTCACTGGTGCGAATACATTGCACTAACCGTTGACTAACCATGCGGAGGCAGCTATCACCCGCAAGATGCCCTAAAGCATCATTGATTTGTTTAAAATTGTCAATATCCAAGAATAAAACAGCAATTAAGTGCTGTTCCCGTTTCGCGTTGGCGAGAGCCCGAGACAGTCGATCCCGGAGCAAGATTCGGTTAGGAAGATGGGTTAGAGCGTCATGGGTGACTTGATGCTGCAATTCTTGCTCATAGTGTTTACGTTCTCTGATATCCCGGGCAATGGTGGAGAGAAATTCGAGTTGGTTTTGCTGATTCTGATGAGAAAGGATCACCTGGGATACGGGAATTTCCAAACCCTCAGAATCCAAGATAGCCATTTCTCCCTCCCAAACCCCTTCCTCTAGAGCGTAAGGTATGGCACTATTTTCCATTAAGGCTGCTGTCCAAGAAGGTTGGTAATCGGCCAAGAGAGTCATGGGGCAGCGATTTTCTTCGTCGAGTCCGAGCCATTGGCGGCCTGCCCGATTGATGTAGTGGATGCGGCCTTTTAAGTCCGTGATAGCGACAAAGTCTGGAGTAATCTCCAGTATAGAGCTTAGACGAATGCGCTCATTGTCTGCCGCCTGCCGTTGCCGCCGGCTTTCAGCTTCTCGTAATTCCCGCTCCACTGCCGGAAGCAAACGACTTAAATTATTCTTCATGATATAGTCATGAGCGCCTGCCTTCATGACTTCGACGGCCCGATCTTCGCCCACGGTGCCTGAGACCATGATAAAGGGAATATCTAGGCCGTGTTCATGCAGGAGCACTAGGGCTTCTAGGGTACTAAAGCGGGGCATCGTATAATCTGAGAGCACGATGTCCCAGTGTTGCTTTTGGAGTGCTTCAAGCATCGCTTCTCGGGTTTCAACCCGCTTTACGAATAGTTGATAACCCGTTCGTTGTAGTTGGTGGATAAGTAGGGTGGCATCATCTTCGGAGTCCTCGATAATTAGCGCTCGCAATTCACGCATCTTGTCGGTCCCATGCCTTATCCCAGATTGAAAAATAAAGCCCTTGCTGTGGGCTACATTCCAGGATCTTGTCAAATTTTACCGGTTCTTTCATGAATTTTTTATTTTTCCAAGCATACCATGGGAGTTTATTCCCTGATTGATGGGTCCATTCTGCTTGTCCCCTATGGCGGTGGATGAGATACCGCTATAGCGGCTACCCTTATCCCGGTTTCAGGATACTCTTGAGCCCATGCCGTTGCTAAAAGGGGTTGAAAGCCGCTTTTTTTCTATTGTTTTCGCCCACTGTCCAAAAGGGGTTGAAAGTGGTTTAGAGGCATTTAAATAATAAGTTTTTTATAAAAGATTTGTATATTTTTAATGATTTTGATGAAATGCCTCGTATTTTAGATAAGCTACAAAAAAAATTTTTTAAATAAGTATTTCTACTTACTTACTATCTAAGAGTTGTTAAAATATCCTCCAATTTTTGGCCCCATTGCGGAGTTAGCCTAAGAGAACATAGCGGCTTGAGGCGGCTTATAGGTCCTCGAATTTAAGCTCTCAATGGTGAACCTACCCCATAAAGGGTCTATTGCAATGCGCTAGACCCTTGTTTCTGCTTCATGGCCTGAATTTTACTAGCCTTTAATGACAACTATAGGTGATAGGTTCGGTGACATTTAATAGGGAGCATAAGATTAGAACTGCGGTAATTGGCGTTGGATATTTGGGGCGTTTTCATGCCCAGAAATATGCCTCATTACCCGGCTCCGAGTTGGTCGCTGTGGTAGATATAAACCCAACGGTTGCTCATCGAATTGCCGGAGAATATGGAGCGCTTGCTTTGGCCGATTATCGTGATTTATTAGGCAAAGTCGATGCAGTGAGTATTGTGGTTCCTACCCAGTTTCATTATGGAGTGGCCAAGGAATGCTTGAGTCAGGGCATCCATGTTCTGCTAGAAAAACCTATGACAGCTACCCTTGCCGAGGCCGATGAGTTGATTGCGCTTGCTAAGGATTATAATTTAGTGCTTCAAGTTGGTCATCTAGAGCGATTTAATTCCGCTACATTAGCTCTGCAAAAGTTTCTTTCCATGCCGCGCTTTATCGAGTCGCATCGTTTGGCACCTTTCTCTCTCCGAGGTACCGATGTGAGTGTCATGCTGGATCTCATGATCCATGATATTGATATCATATTGAGCATTGTCAACTCCTCGGTAAGAGAGATCCATGCCAACGGGGCGTCAGTGCTTACTAATGATATTGATATTGCTAACGCCCGTATCCAATTTGCTAACGATTGTGTCGCGAATGTGACGGCTAGCCGAGTAAGCATGAAAGCGCAACGTAAAATGCGAATATTCCAGCAGGATGCATATATCTCTATTGACTTTCAGGATAAAATATTGAGTATTTATCGGAAAGGGACTAAGGAGATGTTTCCCAGCATTCCTGAAATTACCCATGAAGAGAGCCGCTTTGGTCAAAGTGACGCCATCAAAGCGGAAATTGAGGCTTTCCTAAGAGCGGTGAGAGAGGGGACGCAGCCCCCTGTTAGTGGCGAGGAAGGGCGCCGAGCTCTGGCCATTGCCCTCCAAATCAGCGGCATGCTTAGTAGGTAATTAAAAATCAGTTTAGCAGGAATGGGTACCATGATTCCGATGGTGGATCTAAAGGCACAGTATCAAACTCTCAAGGCGGAAATAGAGGAGGGGTTGGCACAAGCGCTCACCAGCAGCCAGTTTATTCTTGGCCCTAATGTTAAAGCATTCGAAGAGGAAGCAGCGGCCTATTTGGGGGTAAGCCATAGTATCGGTGTGGCTTCCGGGACTGATGCGCTCCACCTCGCTTTAGTCGCTGCCGGGATTGGTGAAGGAGATGAAGTGATTACCACTCCCTTTACTTTCATTGCAACGGCTGAGGCTATCTGTTATGTAGGAGCCCGTCCAGTATTCGTCGATATCGATGAAAAAACATTTAATATCGATGTTGAACAGGTGGAGGCGGCGATTACCCCGGCAACCCGAGCTATTCTTCCCGTCCATCTATTTGGGCAGGCGGCTGATATGGCGGCTTTAGAGGTGATGGCCGCAAAGCATGGTTTACTGATCATAGAGGATTGCGCTCAATCTTTTGGAGCAGAGATTGCTGGCCGTCAGACCGGAAGCTTGGGGTTTGCCGGCTGTTTTAGTTTTTTTCCCAGTAAAAACCTAGGGGGTTATGGCGATGGGGGGCTGATTACCACCTCTTCTGAGCCAGTTGCCAGGCATCTTCGAGGATTGCGTGATCATGGTAGCTGGCAGCGTTATCATCATTCGGAATTAGGCTTTAATAGCCGCTTGGATGAACTACAAGCAGTTATCTTGAGGATAAAACTCAAATATATTGATCAATACAATGCTGAGCGGCGGCGCATTGCCCAATGTTACAGCACAGCTCTGGCGGAACTGCCGGATTGTGTCCCGCCTTGTGAAGATAGGGGCAGAAGCCATGTTTATCACCAATATACGTTATTGTCCCCCCACCGGGACAAAATTCAGGCAGCTCTAGCCGCTGAGGAGATTGCCTCGGCGATTTATTATCCCATTCCTCTCCATCGACAAGCGGTCTTTCAGAAAGAGTATAGGGAAATTACACTTCCCGTTAGCGAGTGGGTCGCTAGCCAGTGCCTTTCACTGCCAGTCTTTCCTGAGTTGAGTGACGCCCAGGTAGAGCGGGTTATTGAAGTTATCCGGAGTACCTTGCTTGAAAAATAATGCCCCTCTAGTTGCCATTGTGGCCGGTGAGGCCTCAGGGGATCAGCATGGAGCTTACCTGATTCGCGAGGTAAAGAAAATTGTTCCTCAGGTTCGCTTCTGTGGCATTGCAGGACCCCGGATGCGGGCGGTAGGTGCAGAGGTGTTGTTTGATTCTTCTCAATTGGCTGTGGTGGGGCTGGTGGAAGTGTTATCCCAATTTAAAGAGATTTATAGGACGCTCCAAAAGATGCGTCGTTTTCTTGAGGAAAAGCGTCCTGATCTTTTAATCTTAGTAGATTATCCAGAGTTTAATCTCCGTTTGGCTAAGACAGCCAAGGCGCTGGGTATTAAGGTACTTTATTACATTAGTCCTCAAATATGGGCTTGGCGGCAACATCGAGTTCATCAGATTCGCCACTTAGTGGATATGATGGCTGTGGTGTTGCCTTTTGAAGCGCCCTTTTATAAGCAAGCGGGAGTCCCGGTTTGCTTTGTGGGGCATCCATTGCGGGATGAGGTTAAAAGCCCCCTCAGCCGTGATGAGGCGGTGGCTGAGTTTGGTTTTGATCCCCACCGTAAAACTTTGGGGTTACTACCTGGGAGCCGCCGTAGCGAAATCAAACGGCTATTGCCTGTACTGCTGGATGCCGCAGAGCAAATTTACTTGCAGGAACCTGAAATCCAATATTTATTGCCCCTTGCTACGACCTTAGACGAAGCTGATTTAGCGCCCTATTTAAAAAGGCATCGTCTTCCTCTGAAAATTATCCCTAATCGCTCCTATGATGTTATGGTGGCTTGTGATGCCATGGTGGTTGCTTCCGGTACGGTTACTTTGGAGGCAGCCTTGATGGGCGTGCCATTGGTGGTCATTTATAAAATGAAACCTTTGAGTTATTGGATTGGGCGCCTCCTTATTAGGGTTAACCATATTGCGCTTTGCAACATCATCGCGGGCGAAGGTATCGCCCCAGAATTGATCCAACAGGAGGCTTCGCCGGAACAGATTGCTAAAGAAGCACTGAGCCTCTTAAGGGACCAAGATCGGGTTAGGGCAATGCAGCAAAAATTTCACACGATTAAGGATAAGTTGAGTGCGGGCGCCCAGCAGACAATTGCCGAACTCACCGTGGCGATGTTGGAGTGTGAAGAAGATTATTCAGTTGAATTTTTAGCGGCAAAGCGGTGAAGGCCGCGCTTTGATTTTGTGGCGAGCCAGGCTCTGAGGTAGGCCATCTCAGGAGTTTCAGGCAAATCGTTTAGGTCTGCGCCATGACGAAGCTGCCAAAAGGCCTGCTCTAAGGTCCGGTAACGTTCTCCTTTGATGCCGGCCCGGCGTAGTCCAACGGTATTGAGGCGATAGTGGCGGACAGGATGCCCTCCGACAATGCTGTAGGGTAAGACATCCTGACCTACCGAGCCATTGCCTTGAACCATGGCATAAGCGCCTACTCGGCAATATTGATGCACCACGGCCCCCCCCCCTAGGACAGCTTTATCGCCTATCTCCACATGTCCCCCCAGCAGAACGTTATTGGTGAGAATGACACTCTGACCTATAGTGCAATCATGGGCCACATGAGAGTAGGCCATAAAGTAGCAGTTATTTCCTATGTGGGTAGGGTGGTCTGGATCTGTTGAGCGGTGGATGGTTACCCCCTCCCGTAAGATATTATCATCACCAATGGATACCCAAGTCTCCAGGTTACTGAAAGAAAGGTCCTGGGGAGTGTCACCAATAACAGCATGGGCATGGATTTGATTGCGGAGCCCTATTCGTACAAAGGAGTGGATAACTGTATGGGGTCCGATGACACTTTCCTCACCAATGCTTACCGGGGAGTTGATAACCGCATAAGGCCCAATAATGACATCTTTGCCTAGCTTTGCCTCGGGGGCAACCACCGCAGTGGGATGTATTCTCATCCTTATTATCTCACTGGAAAAGTGATATTCAAGTAAACCAGCATCCTTAATAATGGTGCATGCTAAGGATGACAAATACGTTTCTGAATTTTTGGGGAGAGAAGAAGAGAAAAGAATCGCTTTCTAAAATAATCTTCCCTCAAAAGATATAAAGTGAGTACTGAGGGCTTAAATAGCCATCCATATATAAACCGGGCAGGAAATTAAATTTCCTGCCCGGTTTACTTCTAACAATCAACGGGATTTTTTATATCGGAAATTTTAGTACCCGCCGCCACTGCTACTTCCGCTTCCATGTGCTCCACCTCCATGTTTTGCTTCTGCAGCGGCTTCCAGGTGTTTTATTCCTTCCTTAATATGTTGAGTAGCGGAGTCGGCCTCGCCTTTGTTGCCTGCCTCAATCCCTGCTTCTAAATGCTTAATCGCTTCGCTGACATGCTGTTTTGTTTCGCCCTCGGCTTCTTCTTCAGCTTTTTTAGCATGCTTCAATGCTTCTTCCGCATGCTTTGCCAGGACTTCTCCATGCCCGTCTTTACCGTGGGCCTCGGCCATACCGGCATGCTCTAGCGCTTTGCCTATATGATCGGCAGCGTAGGCAATGCTGCCCCCAACAAACATTAATGCGCATGTTATTAACGCTGTGGCTAGCTTGTGCTTCATTTCTTTCTTACTCCTTTTATTTTGGGTTGAGTCGGTTGGTCTTGTTTTTCTTTTTCTTGCCCCTCGTATTCTCCTGTTGCTTCATCTAAATCTCTGATTGGAGAAGACAACGAAAGACATACTAACATCTAGCACGAGGGGGGTAGCCTGTCAAGGAAAGGTGTGTTCTTGAGCTATTTTTAGAATAGCTTTCCTGAGTCAAAAAGAACCCAAAAGGCAGGAGTTTGTCACCATTTGTTTCTAAGTTCCCTTAACTTGAGAAATACCGTCTTTGGATCCGGAGTGTTGGGCAATTCAGGAAAAGCTTCACCGAGCTTTCTGATTAAAGTGGGACTATCGAGGCGGAAGAAAATATTGATTTCTTTTTCTAATGCTAGGGTTGAAACAAAAGCGTGGTTGGGATCTTGAAATTTGACCTTAGAGAGCAGTGCTGCTGCTTGGGCATTGTCCGGTTCTCGGTCTAAAGTAAAGCGCAGATTATTCACAATATATTCATGACCCGGATAGATGCGGGTGGCATCGGGAAGTTTGGCAAGCTGTTGGGTAAAAGTGTGATAGAGGGCACTGGGATCACCCCCATGGTAGCAGTTACCTGCGCCAGCGTTGAATAAAGTATCTCCGCAAAAAAGTGCCGGGGGATCACTATGGGCGAATAAACACACATGGCTTAGGGTATGGCCTGGAGTATCTAGTACTTCCAACTCCACAGTCTTGCCTACCTTAACCACATCTCCCGCCCCTAGGCCTTGATCGAGACTCCTTATCTTATCTTTGGCATTTTTGTGGGCGAGCAATTTGGCGCCTGTTTGGGCAATCATGGCCCGATTACCCCCGGTATGGTCGCCATGCTCGTGGGTATTGAGTATCTGTCTAATCTGCCAGCCGTTGCGCTTGGCTGTGGCAAGGCATTGGCGATAATCAAGAGGGTCGATGGCAAGGGCTTCGCCCGTCTCTGGGCAGGCGATCAGATAATTGAAATTACGGTAAGCATTGGCGGTCCAAATCTGCTCGATGAGCATTACTCAGCTGGTCTCCGTTCGTTCTGCAATAATGGCATCAAGCTCTTCTTTCAGACGGGGTAAGATTTCATTATAGCCATAGCTCCCCAGGGTTTCGCTACCCCGTTTGAGGTTAACCGCCTTAGGTCCACACCAAAGACCCAAATCCGCATCGTCAGTTTCTCCAGGTCCATTGACGCGACAGCCCATGACCGCAATGGTGACCGCATGATCGGCGGCATATTCTGTCATGGCTTTCACCTGCTGTGCTAATTCGATAAAGGCTTCATTTTCTACCCGCGAGCAACTCGGACAACTAATAATATTGAGGGTTTTGAGACCGTAGTCCACCACACTGCGTACTCGTCCCGCGGCAATATCAGCAAGAATTTGGCGGCCTGCTTCGATTTCATCTCCCTTGCGATCAAAGGGTAAGGTGAGCGAGACTCGAATAGTATCCCCAATCCCCCGGCTGATAAGCTGCTCAAAAGCAATTCGGGTTTTGATGATTCCCTCTGGTGGCATACCGGCTTCGGTCACACCTAGATGAAGAGGGACATCAGGGCGCTCGGCAGCGAAACGTTGGTTCAGTTCAGCGACCTTCCTAGGGTCTGAATCTTTGAGGGAAACACAATAGCGGGTAAAGCCAAGGGTATCCAGCAGCTCACAGTGCTCCAGGGCACTCGCCAGCATTGGCGAAATGGAGTCGCCCTCAGGAAATTGGGAAGCCTTGGCCGGGTCAACCGAACCCCCATTAACCCCAATCCGTAGGGCACAATCATTCTCGCCAGCCACATCCAGCAAAAATTTCACCTTATCTTGCCAGGGTTTTTGCCGTTCATGGTGGTATAAATGCCCGGGGTTATAGCGGACCTTATCCACATAGGGAGCGACCAGCTTGGCAAGCCGATAATTCTCCTGTAGGTCCACTGACAAATTTGCCTGGGTTTGCTGCCGGATCTCTATGAGCGCTTCCACATCCCGTTTGGTGTCTACCGCGATGCGCACCACGTCAGCACCAGCCTTTACCAAGTCGTTGACCTGCTTTACGGTCGCTTCGACGTCCCGAGTGTGGGTAGCACACATGCTCTGTACCGCTATCGGGTTGCCATCACCAATAGTGATATTGCCGATGCGGACGGGGCGAGTCGGGTTACGTGGAAGGTTCAATGGTAACTCTCCTTTAAATTAAACGGATGGCGATTAGCAAAGCCTTAAATCCTAGCTGTTTCGAGCCCATGAGACAAGCAATGAGGGAGGAAGAAAGGCAGCAATTAATTACTTAGGGAAGTATCAATGGAAAGTCGCTCCTGGGCAGATTTGGTCTGCCGCCAGAGGCGTTTTCCCTCCATGAATTGCCACATTAAAAGCCCTGGAACGCCCAGGCACAGCTCTCGTACTCTTCGGGTTAAGGCTAAGGCCAAACTGGTACTATAGGGAAGACCAATAAGGCTGCCCAGTAGGATATACCCTCCCTCTAGAACCCCTAGGGCACCAGGAACCAGAAAGGCCGCGCCTTTGACGGCTTGGGCCAAACTTTCAATCATAAGGGCTTCGATCCAGCCGACGGGATGATCAAGAAAATAAAGCGCCAGCCAGACTTCACCGGCCCCCAGGAGCCAGCCGAGGAGCATCCAGGAAGTACTTCGGAATACTTGGCGGCGTTGGTGATAAAGCTGGATTACTGCGGTATCCAGGGCATCAGCGCCGCCGACCAAGGCAAGCCAATTGCGGCCGCCAGCTAAAGTCTCAAACCGCCGCGCCAGCCAGCCAAATAGGCCGCGTTGTTGAAACCAGTAAAAACCAACAATGGATAAACTACTGAAAGCGGTTACTGCCAGTATCCCCTGGGCCAGTTTACCTTCACCTAGCAACAGGGTCAGGAGCACTAGCCCCACCAGGGTAAAAATGACCTGGGTGAAGACAGCGAGGGTAAGATTGACGACGACACTGGCCCCTGCTTGGCTGCCTGGCACCTGGTAATGGGTGAGTAAACGGGTTTTGACCAACTCACCTCCTATTTGCGCAACCGGCAAAAGGGTATCCACGGATTCGCCTATCCAGCGGGCCCAAAGAATAGTGCGAAAACGGGGCCGGGAAGTGGGATCGAGCAAGACATACCAGCTGAGCCCATCGGCGGTCATGGGGATGAAGTGAAACAGAACCACTACCAATAATCCCCAACCTGCCATGGCTAGGGCGGAGGCCACTTGCGTGACTCCCTGATAGGCCACTAACATTGTAAACAGTGTCAGTCCGGCAAGAAAAGCAATATAAACAACCCGTTTCACCTAGATGAACCTTTTATATTGTTTATGGAACCGCACCAGCGTAAAGAAAAAGAAGGCAGATGCACCAATAACTGTTGCCACTAAAAACGGCAATATACCATGTAACCAGGCCACTGGACCTACCAGAAATATCCCATCCAGGTAACGCTATGCTCCTTTGCCGGTGACCAGGGAGCGACTTTGGGTTGCCATCAGTAATGCGGGCAGCAGCAGTAGGGTGCATAGCAAAGTCAGGGCAACGCCGACGGTGAGCAAAAGCCCCATACTGGCCATCCCCGGATGGGGGGCAACCAATAAATTGCCAAAGCTGCAAGCACTCACTAAGGCACTGAATACAACCCCCCGGGCGGTACTGGTTTGCAGGGGATTGCCTGTTTTTGGCGGCGCCTGGCGCATCCGCCGAACCATATGAATGCCGTTGTCAACGCCGATGCCGAGTAAGAGGGGGAGGGCAATGATGTTGGCAAAGTTGAAAGGGGTATTAAGTATCACCATCGCTGCACCTAGCAAAATCCCCGCTAAGAGGAGTGGGATCAGCACCAATATCGTATCCCAGAGGTTGCGTAGCAGAAAGAGCAATACAGCAGTGATTGCTAAAAGGGCATAGGTAAAGGCTTGCTGAAATGCCGCCACGACCGCTTCCCCCGATTTGAGGGTAAGCACCAGGGAGCCGGTAGCATCCGGCGCAACCCTATGGACTTCTTGGACAAAACGACTTAGATCGTGGGTCTTATCGATATCGATATTTTCCTGGGGAAAAATCTCAATCCGTTGGATGCCGGTGGGAGTCATCCAGCGTTGCTGGAGGGCAGATGGCAGAGTATCGAAGGTAATAAAGTTGGCTTGCAGTGAGCGCCTTAGCCGCACCAGATTATCCGGCAAGGTTGCCAGCAAGCTGTGCTGGAGAGTGAGCAGCAACTGCCGTTGGGTGGCATGATTACTTTGCTTAAGACGATTAAGCAGCTGTTGGAAATGTTCTGCCAGTTCATAGGCTGCCGGCGAGGGGGCGGCTGCAGGGTCGGCTAGATAGGACTCCAGAGTTCGCAGAAACTGTCTGAGGGTAACCCGATGCTGTTGTGATTCCAATTCCGCTGGCCCTAATAGGGGCCCTAGCAGCAACGCTAACTCATCAATCAGCGCAAGCTTTTCTTCTTGCCGTTCCGGGATGAAGTCCTGGAGCGTAATGACGGTCCCCACTGTATCCAATTGCTGGAGCTGCTCCGCTAGTTGTTGTGCTTGGTTGGCATTGGGGGTTAATACGACTGCACTCCAGGGTGGAGTAGTTTCAGTTTTAATAAGGTCACGCAAAGTCGATACCGACTCAGAAGCGGGATCCCGGAGATTGAGGGGGTTATAGTCAAAGCGCATTTGGGGGAGTAATACTAGTGCCCCCAACCCTAAGATTAGCCCGCTCCAAAGGATGCTGCGTTTATAATGTAAAGGCAATTGGAATAGAAAACCGAAAATCCCTCCTGAGGCTCTCTGGGGACCAGCGGATGGTACCGGTAGTAGGCGTAGGAGGGCAGGCAGGAACCCCAGATTGAGCCCCAAGCTGATAAACATCCCAGTACCAGCAATAAGTCCCAGCTCAGAGACCCCTGCGAAGTCGGTAGGAATAAAGGCATAGAAGCCAATGGTGGTTGTAAGAGCACATAATATTAGCGAGGTTCCTACTTCAGCGGCTGCTGCGCACAGGGCCTGTCGTTGATTCAGCTCAGCATGGGCAAGCCGCTGATAACGCAAACAAAAATGAATAGCATAGTCGGCACCTAGGCCGATATAGAGGACGGCGAAAGCCGTTGATATCAGGTTAAGATGGCCTATGGCGGCGGTGGCAAATCCAGCGGTGAGAATGAGCCCGCTGATCAAAGTCAGCAAGGTGGCAAACACGAGGGTAGGGGAGCGCAATCCAATAAGGAGCAGGGTGCCGGTCATGATGATGGCCAGGATCCCCGCAATTTTTCCTCCTTCGATAGCACTTTCTAACTCTTCATGGGAGAGAGCCGCATCCCCGGTGATTCGCACCCGGATACCGTGGGCAGGATCAAGCTGAAGTTCCTGGGCGAGTGCGCGAATGGCCTCAATGGCAGACTCTGCGGGTAGGAGTCGGCTGAAATCCATTTGGGGCTGGACAATGATAAACTGGCGCCGCTCCTCTGGTGCTGTCTGATCCGCGCTCATTAGTTCTTGCCAGGACAAGGTGTAAGACTGTCCTGAGAGGGTCGCTCCTATGGCCCGACTAATAGGATCGAGGATAGGTTGCAACTCAAGGGTGGTGTCCCCTTCATGTTTTGCTTTGATAAGCTCATTGAGCATCTCAAGGAGTCCACCCAAGGAGGGATCTTGGGTTAGCCGGCCGAGAAATGGTTGTGCTTGGGCCAGGTTATCTGTCATCTCTTCGAGCGCTGGTAAATCCAGGTACATTAAGCCGTAGCGCTCGAAGAAATCGTTTGCTTGGGGAAGGTAGACCCGCTTAAACAGTGCCTCATTTTGCTCTAGTTTAGCGGCAAGGCGCCAGGTTCCTTCCCACGCCTGTTCGGGAATCTCCCCCTCAATAACCAAGATGAGGTTATCTTCGTAATAGGGAAATAGCTGAGAATAACGCTTGTCACTTTGCCGAAAAGGAAGATCTGGAGAAAGGATATCCTCCGTATCGGTATTGACACCGAGATTTTCCGTCACGTAATACAGCACCCCCCCGGTAATCACTAGGGTAATGATCACCACCCAGGGGGCTAACCGGTAAACCCAATCCACACAACGGGCCAGAAAGTTGCCCACACTATTGATATGGTGCTGATCGGTGTCAGAAGAAGCAGAACGGAGCATGGCTACCTAACTAGGTAACGTGAGATCATGCATCTGCGGGGCCTCGGTAGAGTGCGATCTTTTGTTTAAGTTTGCTGAGTAGGCTACTAAAGCCTTCTGTTTTCATGATGTGGCGATATTCAGCACGTTTTACTGCCAGATCGCTCACCCCATCAGCAATGACGTTCACAATGCGCCATTGGCTATCCGTTTGGTGCAAGAGATAATCAAAAACGACGTTCGAGCCGTCAGGATCGATGAGTTTGCTCCGGACTCTCATCCCGCTGCGGGGCAGAGTAGATTGCTTTTCGATAGTAAAATGCTCGCCGCCATAACCGTCAAAATGGCGAGCATAATCGACCACAGAAAGTTCCCGGAAAGTCTCTATAAACTGATGGCGCTGCTCTTCGTTAAGGTCATCCCAAGAAGAACCGAGGGTATAACGGGCAATAAAAGGCAAGTCAAATTCTTGAGTAATTACGGGCAGCAGCCGTTGGTAGCGACCCTCAAAGCCAAGTTCCTCGGCTTCTTTCATCACCGATAAAAGGGTGCTATTCAAACGCTCAACTGCCGAAGAGGGCTGCTCTGCCAGGGCAGGTGGTATGACCAGTATGAGACCCACGAGAATCGTCACTATGGCCCCAATTAATACTCGTTTCATGGATCCTTAATTCCTCGTTCTGATGGGTTGCCTCTCTGGGGATATGCACCATAGCACAGCTCCAGTAATAGACAAACCGCTCTGCCTGCCAACAAAGATGAAGATTTTTCTCTATGTTTTATAGACTCGTGCTTTCCAATCCAGCCGGGGGGCAAAGATTCGCCGGCAATGATCTGGAATTGCTTGCTAGGCATGGCCGCCTGGGCAACCTCTGGTTGGCTAAGAAACCGTTTAGCACGGCTTCTTAGCTCCAAAATCTGGTGTTGTTAGGAGGTTCCCCTGCTTTTACGGCGCAGGCTATCAACGGGTATGGATACGGTATCCGGTTTTTCTGAATAATTAATAGGCAGCTCGGGGGCCAAAGGGCCTTCAAGACGTGGCCCCCGGAGAAAAACCTTGAAAGCCTTCAGAGGATGATCCAGGGTATCGTTGACGGCTGTGGCCTCATAACCGCAATGAGCCATACAATTAGCGCATTTGGGGTGATTTCCGGTACCGTATTTACTCCAGTCCGTTTCTTCCATGAGGGATTTGAAGGTGGGAGCGTAACCTTCCTCTGAAAATAAATAGCAAGGCCGTTGCCAGCCAAAAATATTGCGCGTGGGGTTACCCCAGGGAGTGCACTGGTAAGTTTGATTCCCGGCCAGGAAATCTAGAAAGAGGCTGGATTGGTTAAATTGCCATTTACGTGCCTTATCCAGGCGGAAGATATCCCGAAATAGGCGTTTACTGGCAACTCGCTGAAGGAAAATGTCCTGGCGCGGGGCGCGTTCGTAGCTATAGCCTGGGGAGATGGTGACACCTTCTATCCCCATCTCCATACAGTAGTCGAAAAAGTCAGCCACTTCTTCCGGCTTGACGCCCTGGAATAGGGTGCAGTTTACCGTGACCCGAAAGCCCCGTTCACGGCATAGTTTGATGGCAGCTACTGCCCGATCAAACACCCCTTGTTGGCAAACAGAGGCGTCATGGTGTTCCCGATTGCCGTCCAAATGGACGGAAAAAGTAAGGTAAGGGGATGGCGTATAGTCTTTGAGACGCTTGGCGAGCAGCAGGGCATTGGTACAAAGATACACAAATTTCTTGCGTTGGATGATGCCTTCGACGATTTGTGGCATTTCCTTGTGGAGCAGGGGCTCTCCGCCGGGAATGGAAACAATCGGCGCGCCGCATTCATCTACCGCATCGAGGCATTCCTGGACACTCAAGCGCTTATTGAGAATCTCCTCCGGGTGATCAATCTTGCCACAGCCGGCACAGGCCAAGTTACAACGGAAAAGGGGTTCAAGCATGAGTACCAGGGGATAGCGTTTTTCACCACGAAGCTTTTTGCCCAAAACGTAGCGGCCAACACGATATTGCTGGATTAAAGGTATACCCATGCTTTTCCCCCTTGGATCTTTGAAATAACTTTAGTTTTTCGAATGTGCTGCTTGTTTTTGTTGCAACTCAGCGCGCAGTAGCATTGCGGGTAGGCGAAAACTGACGGATTCTTTAACCCCATCTAAATCCTGGACTTCTTCTACCCCATAGTCGCGTAACTTGTTTAATACCCCTTGCACAAGCACCTCCGGTGTGGAAGCACCGGCAGTAACCCCCACTCGCGATTGGGGGGTAAACCAACTTGAATCGAGATCTTTGGTATCTTGGATAAGATGGGCAATAATGCCGTTTTGCTCACCAACTTCCCGCAAGCGGTTAGAATTTGAACTATTACGCGCGCCCACGACCAGTAAAATGTCGATTTCTTTGCTCATCTCACGGACCGCGTTTTGGCGATTTTGGGTAGCGTAGCAGATGTCATCGAGTTCTGGGCCATGGATTTTGGGAAAGCGCCTCTTAAGGGCGGCGACGACATCGCGAGTATCATCGATACTGAGGGTTGTTTGGGTCACATAAGCCACATGCTCCGGATCTTTGATCTCCAGTTTTTCCGCTTCTTCCACTGAGTCCAGGACATATACGGGCCCATCCACTCGCCCGCGGGTTCCTTCTACTTCTGGATGGCCTGAATGGCCAATGATAATTAACTCATCCCCGCGGCGATGGTACTTTTGGGCCTGGAGGTGAACCTTGGTGACCAGGGGACAGGTGGCATCAATGACTTGTAGATTATTTTCCTTGGCCGCTTCCACAACGGCAGTGGCGACTCCATGGGCGCTGAAGATGGTCACTGAGCCGGGGGGTATGGAGACTAAATCTTCGGTGAAGATGACCCCACGTTGCTGCAAGTCTTCGACAACGTGTTGATTATGAACGATCTCGTGTAAGACATAAATCGGAGCGCCGTAAATTTCCAGCGCGCGCTCGACTATATCGATAGCACGCACTACCCCGGCACAAAAACCGCGGGGTTGAGCGAGGGTAACTTTCATCGGTTTAATCCTGTTGCTCTAATAGTGCAAAAATAAGGTGTTGTCAGAATATATCTAATTACGAAAAAATACAGGCCGCTAGCGCCCTTTGCAAGTACAATCAAGAGAAACCTTATACTTAGAAAGTATTTCTAGGTTTGCCCTCAGCTTATTTAGGGCTTACCTTATTAGGAGAGGGACGTGCTTGAGGATTGATTGTTTTGATTTCCACCCAGCCATCTTTGGTAGCGACAACAAAATCCTTGCGCCTCAGTACGGTGCTCTACATAATTTAAGAATCTTACAATGCTTTCATGGATAGACCATGACTTCTGCAACTAGTTACCCTTTATTAGAACGGATTGATTCTCCAGAATGCCTGCGCCGTTTACCTGAGTCCGAGCTGGAACCGATGGCTGAGCAGTTGCGCGATTTCCTCCTCCATTCCGTCGCTCGCAGTGGAGGACACTTAGCCGCTGGCTTGGGCACTATAGAGCTGACCATTGCACTGCACTATGTTTTCAATACTCCTGAAGATCGGCTGGTCTGGGATGTTGGGCACCAGGCTTATCCTCACAAAGTGCTGACGGGAAGGCGGGAGCGGCTGGGAACTATTCGTCAGGCAGGTGGCTTGGCGCCTTTCCCTGCCCGTTATGAAAGTCCTTACGATACCTTCGGTGTGGGCCATTCCAGCACCTCAATCAGCGCCGCTCTCGGCATGGCTATTGCCGCTAAGCAAAGAGGTGAGAATCGCAAGACCATTGCGATTATTGGTGATGGCGGGATGACAGCAGGGATGGCCTATGAGGCTTTAGATCATGCCGGTGCCTTAGATGCCGATTTGCTCCTGATCCTGAATGACAATGAGATGTCTATCTCCCCTAATGTGGGTGCGATCTCCAGCTATTTAACGCGCTTATTAAGTGGTCGGGTTTATTCCACAGTGCGGGAAGGCAGCAAAAAAGTGCTTGAGCGTATGCCGCCGCCCATGTGGGAATTGGCGCGCCGCACGGAAGAACATGTCAAAGGGATGGTGGCGCCGGGGACCTTATTTGAAGAGATGGGATTTAATTACTTCGGCCCAATCGATGGGCACGACCTCACCTCGCTGGTCCGTACTTTACGAAATTTACAGAAGTTGAGTGGACCCCGGTTGCTGCATATCGTCACCCGCAAGGGCAAGGGTTATACGCTGGCTGAGGAAAATCCGGTGACCTATCATGGGGTGACTCCCTTTGATCCTAAGGTCGGGCTTCCGCAAGGTCCAAAGAAGTCCTCGCCGGCAGTGAGTTACACTCAAGTCTTCAGCCAGTGGCTATGTGATATGGCTGCTCAGGATGCCCACTTGGTGGGTATTACGCCTGCCATGCGAGAAGGTTCGGGTTTGGTGAAGTTTTCCGAATGTTTTCCAGAACGCTACTTCGATGTGGGTATTGCCGAGCAGCACAGTGTCACTTTGGCCGCCGGGATGGCTTGTGATGGGCTCAAACCAGTGGTTGCGATTTATTCCACTTTTCTGCAACGCGCCTATGATCAACTAATTCATGATGTTGCTCTGCAAAACCTGCCGGTACTCTTTGCGATAGACCGGGCTGGGGTGGTGGGACCAGACGGTCCAACTCACGCGGGCAGTTTTGATCTGAGCTATCTTCGCTGTATTCCCAACATGGTTGTTATGGCCCCGGCAGATGAAAACGAATGCCGGCAGATGCTCTACACGGGGTTTCTGCTAGAGCAGCCTGCAGCCGTCCGTTATCCTCGTGGGAAAGGCCCTGGGGTGGCGGTCGAATCAAACATGACAGCGCTACCGGTGGGTAAAGCGGAGCTAAAGCGGGAAGGTCAAGGTATCGCCATCCTTGCTTTTGGCGCCACCGTGGCGCCCGCCCTGGAGGCGGCGGAAAAGCTCAATGCCAGTGTGGTGAATATGCGTTTTATTAAGCCCCTGGATGAAAACATGATTCTGGAAATGGCCATGAGCCATGAGTTGTTGGTGACGGTGGAGGATAATGCCATTGCAGGTGGCGCAGGGAGTGCCGTAAGCGAGTGTCTCGCGAACCACGGGGTTCCGGTGCCCGTGTTCTTGCATGGTTTACCTGATTGTTTTTTGGAACACGGTTCCCGGGAGGAATTATTAGCCCACTGCCGTTTGGATGGGGAAGGTATCCTCCAGAGCATAGAAAATTACCGGACTCAATTGCCTAAATCCAAGACCGGCATAGCTCCTTCTGTAGTCGGCGCACATGGTTAACCAGGGGGATGGGGGCTTAGGGGTTTCTTGTTTGTGCTGGCAAAGAGTTCGTCCTCCGTTGTGAGGCTAAAGAGACGGGGGAGATTGTGGTCTCATTGATCGGGGAATTTGCCTTTAAGGTCTGGGTTTTACTGGTCCTGGAGGCGGTGATGACAGCGGCTTGGGGGCACGCGGTGATTGTGGAATCCTCGCCTGCGGACCAAGAGGTCCTAGCCCAGGTTCCCGAAGCCATCGTGCTTCGCTTTAACGTTAGCATAGAAAAATCTTTTGCCCAGGCGAGTCTATGGGGGACCAAGGATCGTCTGAAAAAGCTATCCATTCCTGAGAGTAATTTTGCCCTAGAGGCTGATCCAGCCCGCCTCTATATTCCACTGCCCTCCTTAGCGCCAGGCCCCTATCAAGTCCGCTACAAGATCCTAGCCACTGATGGTCATACCACGGAAGGAGTCATTCGTTTCATCATTAGTGTGCCTCAGTAAATAGCAGGTGCCGATGACCCTGTTAATCGAGTTTTTTGATGTTTTATTGCATGGTCTTGACCTCATCGCTTTAGGATTGGCCATGGGAGGGGGGGTAGTGGCTCTTGCCGTATTACGGCCTTGGCAGCCTCTCACCATCATGGGCCGAGTAGCGCTGCAGCGAAGTGCCTATTTGATCACGGTGGGAGGAGGGGGATTGGTTGCCACTCAGCTCCTCCGGCTTGCGTTTCAGTTTTGGATTTCGCTCGATGGTCTTAGGGATTGGCCGATGGCGCAGTTCTTAGCAACTGATTTTGCTCAAGCGGGGATAGTCCGGATCATGGCGGCTTTAGGGCTTACCGCAGTGTCTTGGTTCTGGCTCTCGCGGCGACCTGCCTCCTTGCCCGGTTGGGTAGGGTTGGCGCTTTTGGCTGGGGGAGTGATGATCGCGGGGGCTTGGTTGGTCCATGGGGCAAGCCGGATTGATAATCGGGTACCGCTGATGGCCATTACCGTAGTACATCAATGGGCTGCTGTCATTTGGGTGGGAGGAATCTTGCATCTATTAGCCCTATGGCGGCTGCTATGGGGAAATCTAGAAGCCTCCTATCTTTGGCCCCGCTGGATGGCCCGTTTCTCTCCTGTAGCGTTGGGCTCAGTGATACTTCTGATTGTTGCTGGAGTCTACCTGGCACTAAACTATGTGGGGAGTTGGCAAGGCCTGATAGGTACCGGCTATGGCACCATGGTGCTCACTAAAGTGGTGCTGCTGCTTTTGGCGTTGTTCTTAGCCGCGAGGAATTTCTCCCAAGTCAGGCGTTGGCGAAAGCAGCGCCAAGCGACGGGGGTGCTGGAAAAATTACCGCCTTTCCTGGGTGCAGAGGCCTGGGTATTGAGCATCGTCCTGCTCTCGGCGGCGGCCCTGACCTCACTGCCACCGGCGGTGGATACACCTGACCAACAGGCTAGTTTTACGGAAGTCGCGGACCGTTTTATGCCCCGGGTACCCCGCTTAGTACCTCCATCGCGGGAAGAATATTCTGCGGCTGCCAGCTCTGTCTTTGACATTTATGCTTTGCCCGTGGCCGTTGAAAGGGCTCAAAGTGAGTTCAATCACAATTTTTCCGGTGCGGTGGTCTTGCTCATGGCGCTGTTAGCGTTTGTGGACCGCAGCAGGTTTTTCCCCTGGGCCCGTCATTGGCCCCTGCTGTTTTTAGGGCTGGCTGTTTTCCTATTTCTGTTTGCCGCTTCTACCGTTTGGCCCCTGGGAGCGGAAAGTTTCTGGCAGACCTTACAAGTGCCGGTAGTACTGCAACATCGCCTGCTTACGGTGCTGGTCATTGCTGTGGGTTTATTTGAATGGCGGGTGCGGACGGGAAAGCTAACCCATCCCCGTGCCGTTTTGTTTTTTCCCCTGCTCTGTATAGTGGGCGGTGGTTTATTATTGACCCATTCCCATACGGTGTTTGCCCTGAAATCCGAATTTCTTATTGAAGTCAATCATGCCACTCTGGGTATTCTGGCGGTCGTCATGGGCGTGGGGCGCTGGTTGGAACTTCGCCTGGATTCTGCTGAGGGTCACTGGGCCGGTTGGGTTTGGCGAATATCATTTATTCTAGCTGGGCTGCTGTTATTATTCTATTCTGAGACTCCAGTACCTGATGGAGATAAACATTGATAGAGATAAGTCTATGAAGGTATGGCCGGGAGAATCCTATCCTTTGGGAGCAACTTGGGATGGAGCGGGGACTAATTTTGCCCTTTTTTCAGAGCATGCGACGGCAGTTGAGCTTTGCCTATTCAATGGCTCAGATGAAACTCGGATTGAACTTCCGGAAGTGACCGACTTTTCCTGGCATGGTTACTTGCCGGGGGTTGGGCCGGGGCAGTGCTATGGTTTTCGCGTCCATGGCCCCTATGAGCCTTGTGCTGGCCATCGTTTTAATCCGACTAAACTTTTGCTTGATCCCTATGCCAAGGCCATCGCAGGATCGGTGCAGTGGACTGATGCGCTCTATGGTTATCAAATCGGGCATCCCGATGCCGATCTCAGCAAAGACGAGCGGGACAGTGCTTCGATTCTACCCAAATGTGTGGTTATTGATCCCAGTTTTGATTGGGAAGGAGATCGCCAACTTTGGACCCCCTGGGACGAGACGATAATCTATGAGGTCCATATTAAGGGCTTTACCGCTCGCCATCCAGAAGTTCCGGAGCATCTGCGGGGAACTTATAGCGGCTTGGCCTATCCAGCGGTGATTGACTACCTTCACTCCTTGGGGGTGACCGCGGTTGAATTGATGCCCGTTCACCAGAGCATTTCCGAGCACCCTTTGGTTGAACGGGGGTTGAGCAATTATTGGGGCTACAATTCTATCGGCTATTTCGCGCCGGATGCCCGCTACGCCGTCAACTCTGAACTAGGCCAACACGTCACCGAGTTTAAGGCCATGGTCAAGGCATTGCATCAGGCGGGAATTGAGGTGATCCTCGATGTGGTTTACAACCACACAGCCGAGGGAAACCAGCTGGGACCAAGCCTTTGTTTTCGAGGAATTGATAATGCCAGCTATTACCGTTTAAATCCCGATAATCCCCGTTACTATATGGACTACACAGGCTGCGGTAACACCCTCAACATGATGCATCCCCGCACCCTTCAGCTGATTATGGATAGTCTCCGCTATTGGGTTTTAGAGATGCATGTGGATGGGTTCCGATTCGATTTGGCGGCAGCCCTCGCCCGGGAACTCCATGAGGTGGATCGCCTTGGTGCCTTCTTTGATATTATCCATCAAGATCCAGTGATTTCCCAGGTCAAGCTGATTGCCGAGCCCTGGGATCTTGGTGAAGGGGGCTATCAGGTCGGTAATTTCCCGCCAGGTTGGGCTGAGTGGAATGGGAAATATCGGGATTCTGTGCGGGACTATTGGCGCGGGGTGGAGCAAACATTGGGGGAGTTTGCCTTCCGTTTTACAGGAAGTTCCGATCTCTACGAGGCCAGTGGCCGTCGGCCCCATGCCAGTATTAACTTCATCACCGCCCATGATGGCTTTACCCTCCACGACTTGGTTTCTTATAACGAAAAGCATAATGAGGCCAATGGGGAAGACAACCGGGACGGTGAGAGTCATAATCGCTCCTGGAATTGTGGCGTCGAGGGGCCTACCCATGATCCTAAAATTAATAGTCTCCGGGCCCGCCAGAAACGTAATTTTCTTGCTACCCTATTCCTCTCCCAAGGGGTCCCCATGCTACTGGGGGGGGATGAAATAGGTCGGACCCAACAAGGAAATAATAATGGTTATTGCCAGGATAATGAGATCTCTTGGTTTGATTGGGACCATAAAGATAAGACTTTGCTGGAATTCACCCAGCGTCTGATTCATTTTCGAAAAAAACATCCCATCTTTCACCGCCGGCATTGGTTTCAGGGCCGTCCTATTCACGGTGGCGATATCTTTGACATTAAGTGGTTCACCCCAGAAGGGCAGGAGATGTCCGAAGAAGACTGGAATGTGGGCTATGCTAAGTCACTGGGGGTGTTTTTAAATGGGGCAGCGATTGCGAGCACTGATCGTCGTGGTGAACCGCTGGTTGATGATAGCTTCTATCTGTTATTTAACGCTCATCACAAGCCACTGGCTTTTACGCTTCCGGATGAAAAGTGGGGCCAACGCTGGGTGAAAACCCTGGCCACGGATGAGCCGCTTCCTGAGGAAGATTCAGACTTCTACCCGGCAGGCAGCGAGATAGGGGTTAAAGGTCGAGCGTTGTTGTTATTGCGTCGGGTCAGTTGAATTTATTTTCATGAGCAATATTCATGAAAATAAAAAAATAATTAAATTGTATTAATAAATTGCCTGCGCCACACTATTTCTTGTTTTTATACATCAAGAAATAAATAGGGAGGTGTTCCTCGTGATCTTGGCGCACAATTTGGGATTCCCACGGATAGGCAGCCACCGGGAGTGGAAGTGGGCACTGGAGTCCTATTGGAAAGGACATTGGAGCCAGGCAAAGCTCATTCAGACGGCGAAGGAGTTACGCGCACTCCATTGGAAACGGCAACAGGAGGCCGGCTTGGATTTAATCCCGGTAGGTGATTTTTCCTGGTATGACCATGTTCTCGATATGTCCACCCTACTGGGGGTGGTGCCGCCGCGATTTGGTGAATCTCAAGATGAAGTCGATCTGGATACCTATTTCTCCATGGCTCGGGGGCAGGGATCGGGCAGCGAGGGGGTGGCGGCCTGTGAGATGACCAAATGGTTTAATACCAATTACCATTACATTGTTCCTGAGTTTCAACCGCAACAGGATTTTCGCCTTGCAAGCAACGCCCTATTTAACCAGGTGGCGGAGGCCCAAGCGTTGGGTTTTTCCGTTAAACCGGTATTACTTGGACCCTTAAGCTTTTTATGGCTGGGTAAGGTTAAAGGCGAGGACTTTGATAAGCTCTCTTTGCTAGAGGCGTTGCTTCCGGTTTACGGTCAGCTCTTGCATCGTCTCCAAGCCCAAGGAGTTGAGTGGGTTCAGATTGACGAGCCCATTCTGGTCTTGGATTTGCCTGCAGATTGGAAGGCCGCTTTTGAAAGGGCTTACTCTGACCTGGCGAACAGGAGCCTAAAATGCCTCTTGACCACTTATTTTGGCGCTCTTGGGGATAATACTCACCTTGCTTGCCACTTGCCTGTAGAGGGCTTGCATATTGATTTGGCGAGTGCCCCCGAGCAACTGACCAAAGTATTGGATGAGCTTCCTCCCTATAAAGTGCTCTCAGCGGGCGTTGTTAATGGACGCAACATTTGGCGCAATGAGCTGGAGGCCAGTCTTAGACTGCTGGAACCGTTACAAGAACGCCTTGGGGAGCGGCTTTGGGTGGCCCCTTCCTGTTCCCTGCTCCATAGTCCCATGGATTTGACTCTGGAACCGGCACTGGATGAAGAATTGAAGTCATGGCTGGCTTTTGCAGTGCAAAAAATCGAAGAGGTGGTAACCCTCAAACAGGCGTTAGTCGAAGGGCGGAGTTCGGTGGCCAAGGCCTTGGAAATTTCGGCGGCAGCCCAATCTGGTCGCCGCCAGTCAAGTCGGATTTATCGGCCAGAAGTTAGATCCCGTATGGCTAAGGTGACTCCAGAGATGACCCGGCGTCGTCACGACTATTCCCTTCGTGCCCAAGTCCAGCGAGAACAGTTGAAACTGCCGCCTTATCCGACCACCACCATTGGTTCTTTTCCCCAGACTTCGAGCATCCGTAAGATACGACGGGATTTTAAGGCGGGCCGAATTTCCGAGCAGGAATACCAGCAGCGGATGGAAGCGGAGATCGCAAGGGCCATTAAAGCTCAGGAAAACTATGGGTTAGATGTACTCGTCCATGGCGAAGCTGAGCGCAATGATATGGTGGAGTACTTTGGCGAGCAGTTAGAGGGATTTGCCTTCACCCACAATGGTTGGGTCCAAAGCTATGGCTCCCGTTGCGTCAAGCCGCCGATTATTTATGGAGATGTGGTTCGTCGCCAGCCTATGACGGTAGCGTGGATACGCTATGCCCAGTCACTGACTTCTAGGCGAGTAAAGGGGATGTTGACCGGGCCGGTGACTTTGTTGCAATGGTCCTTCGTGCGTGATGATCAGCCCTATGCGGATACTTGCCTCCAATTGTCCCTGGCTCTCCGCGATGAAGTTCAGGATCTGGAGCAGGCCGGCATCAAAATTATCCAGGTGGACGAACCGGCTTTTCGGGAAGGGTTGCCGTTACGGCGAACAGAATGGGAGCACTATTTAGATTGGGCGGTGCGTTGCTTCCGAGTAGCTTCTACAGGAGTGGGGGATGGAACTCAGATTCATACCCACATGTGCTACTCGGAATTCAACGATATCATCCATGCTATCGCTGCCTTGGATGCGGATGTCATTACTATTGAAACTTCCCGTTCCGGTGGGGAACTGTTAGAGGCTTTTGCTGCCTTCGAATATCCCAATGAAGTGGGGCCTGGGGTCTATGATATTCATTCTCCAGCGGTGCCCACTGTCACCCAAATCGTGGATTTGATAAAAAAATCGGCTGAATATGTTCCCCCTGAGCGGCTCTGGATCAATCCCGATTGTGGTCTCAAAACCCGCGATTGGCCAGAAGTAGAAGCGGCGCTTTGCACCCTGGTGGCAGCAGCACAAGAATTACGGACTCAGGAAAGGGGTCTTGAGTAGGCTGTAGCCTTTCTTACTTGAATGAGATCTAAGGCCCATGGGGCAGGCTGTCAAGCCATCCTGGTGACTTGCCGTTGACTTACTCCGCCAGGTTTTCCTGCCTGGCGGGCAAGTCTAACCGGCCCCTTCCTGGGCTGGGCCCGGACCCACGGTTCTGGTTTACCCTTGCCGCCAACGGCCTGATCACGGTGACACCCCAAGCCTAATAAAGTTCCACCTAAGTACCTATGACTAAAATATGAGGTGTTTTAGGAGCGAGTTGGTGGTGTTCCGCCAACCCGTTTTTCCTCCCTGAAAAAAGGGTTTGTTGCGCGCCCTCCCTGGCGCGCCCCCTGAGGGGCCTCCTGCGGATGTCCCGATTCGCTCCCGGCGAATCGGTGCGGGGACTTCCCTGTCCCCTGGCTCCACACCACCGGCTCGCCCCAGGAATGCTTCAAAACTTTTACTAAGATACTTAAATAAGCTCCCTCTAAATGGCAATTGCCATAGCTCACAACCATCTGGAATAAACCAAGCGTTTCTACTAAATTTTTTGTTATCGCTTGTAGCGTGAGCAATTAAAGGTGATGCCATGCGTTTTCTCGCTGTCCATCCGGGCCCTCTCATGTACACCGAGGTTTTTTTGCGGCTGGAGCCTTTGGGGCTTGAGTTGGTTGCCGAGGCGGTTCGGCGTGGGGGGCATGAGGTCCGCATCATTGATTTGCAAGTAGAAACCCACACTGCCTATGTAAAGCTTATTGAGCATTGGCGCCCCCATGCCATTGCCTTCTCGTGCAATTTTTTGGCTAACGTTCCCGAGATTGTTGATCTGGCAAAAGAGACCAAGGAATACTTGCCCCAATGTTTTATCTTTGTCGGGGGGCATAGCGCTTCTTTTACTGTCCAGGAGCTTCTGGAGCACGGGGAAGGGGCCATTGACTGTATTCTTCGTGGGGAAGGGGAAGCTTCCGTAGCGCAGCTTATGGACGTGATCGAACAGGACAGGGAGGCTATCAACGAAGTTCCTGGGGCTGTGACTCTGGAGGAGGAAGGTCCAGCCCCTGTGATGGTGCCCAATCTTGATGAGGTGCGGCCCGCCCGAGATTTGGTACGGCACCGCCGTAAATATTTTATTGGCCAGCTTGATCCTTGTGCTTCCATTGAATTTTCACGGGGGTGTCCTTGGGATTGCAATTTTTGCAGCGCCTGGACTTTTTATGGAAGAAGCTATCGCACTCTCAGCCCGGAGGTGGCTGTCGAAGAACTGGAACGGATAAAGGAGCCGGGTATTTTCATTGTTGATGATGTGGCATTTATCCAATCAAAGCATGGGTTAGAGATCGGTGAGGCGATTGCCCGTAAAGGCATCAAGAAAAAATTCTATCTTGAGACCCGGGGTGATGTGCTCTTGCGTAACAAGGATGTTTTTAAGTTTTGGCGGGACTTGGGGGTGGAATATATGTTTCTGGGCCTTGAGGCCATCGATGAGGAGGGACTGCGTAAATTTCGCAAACGGATCCCTTTTGACAAAAATATCGAAGCTCTCGAATGTGCCCGTTCCTTAGGAATCACTGTGGCCATTAATATTATCGCGGATCCGGATTGGGACCGGGAGCGGTTTGAAGTTGTTCGCCAGTGGTGTCTTGAAGTCCCGGAGGTAGTAAACATCAGTATTAATACGCCTTATCCGGGTACGGAAATCTGGCACACTGAATCCCACCGCCTGAGGACGCGGGATTACCGTCTCTTTGATATTCAACACGCGGTACTTCCAACCCGTCTCCCCTTGGAAGAATTTTACGCCGAGCTTCTTAAAACCCAACAGGTGATGAATATGAAACATATCTCCTGGCGGACGGCGAGGCATTTAACCGCATTGGTTACCCAACGTGTGCTGAGGGGCCAATTCAATTTCTTAAAGATGCTTTGGCGCTTCAATAAGGTCTACAATTTAGAGCGCTTACTTGCCGATCATGGGCGATCACCCAAGTATGAAATGGCTTTGCCCTCTGCTCCGGGCAAGGCTGTTGATCCGAAAACGCTCTATGTTCATAGGGTACAAGAACGACGGAAGCAGGTACTTGATAGGGCCACTGCCCAATTTGTTGAAGAAACGCGATAAGCCTCAAGAATTCAGATTATTAGGTGCCTTTCATCCCGTCAGATAGATGAAAATTAATGACACCCTACTTCACGGGCACAACTATCTACCTTCTTTGGAGTCTATACCCTAAAATGTAAAAGATTTTTAGATAGGCTCAAAAATGGATTCTTCTATCACGGCGTCCCCCAGTCAGTCACTCAGTCCCTCGCTATCTGGTACTCACTCGTTCCTCCTGCAAAGACGACTTTGGCTGTGGCCCATCATTGCTGGCATCATCCTGGGCGTAATCGGTTGGTTTATGCATAGCTATGTCGAGGGTGCGCTGAAAAAGTCAATGGCGGCCAATCTCAAGACGATTCTTGATGCCGATGTTGCCGCCCTAACGCTTTGGCTGGAGGACGAGGAGATGTATGCCGGCACCGTTGCGGTTGCTCCACAAGTTCAGGCCCATGTGGAGGAGCTGTTGGAACTGGCTAAGAAACCCAAGAGTTCTGAGACAATGCTTCTGAGGGCAAGATCTTTGCGCAAGCTTCGCAAGGAAATGCAGCCTTGGTTGGTGGCTAGGAACTACAATGGATTCGTTGTCATGGATCCCAGGGGACGGGTCATCGCTGCTCAGCGGGATGCCCTCGTCGGCAAAGCCAATCTCCGGCTTCCAGAAGAGTCTTTAGAAAAACTTTTTCCAAAGAATAGCGACCGTGAGCCAAAACCGGTGATGATACTTCCTTTTCGCAGTGTGGCTTTGTTGGAAGACAAGGATCAGATCCTGCGAGCAGGGTTGCCCACCATGTTTGTGGCCGCGCCGATTTTGGAAGATGGGGATACTATTGCCGCGATTGGGCTGCGCATTCGACCTGAGGTGGTCTTTACCCGAATTCTTTCTGTGGCCCGGGCTGGTGAAAGTGGTGAAACCTATGCCTTTGATAAAAAAGGTTTATTGATTTCCCAAAGTCGCTTTGAGGAGCAGTTAAAATCTATTGGTTTGTTATCTGATTGGGAAGGGGAACAGTCGATTCTAAATATCGAAATTCGTGACCCTCAGGTCAATATGGTTGCAGGAAAACGCCCCCCCCTGGTGCGTTCAGAGCGGAAGTTAACCCGTATGGCGGCGGATGCCATCCAGGGTAATAGCGGTGTTGATGTGGAAGGCTATCGCGATTATCGAGGCGTGCCCGTTATTGGCGCTTGGACCTGGCTGCCGGAATACGGTTTTGGGGTTGCCACTGAGGTGGACATGGAGGAGGCATTTTACCCGCTGTATATCCTGCGTTATACCTTCTGGGGATTATTTGCATTGCTGAGTGCCAGTGCCGTGGTTATCTTTATTTTTACGGTGATTGTTGCTCGGTTGGAGCGGCAGGCTCGGCAGGCTGCTTTACAGGCAAAACGATTGGGCCAATACACCCTAGAAGAGAAGGTGGGCACGGGAGGGGTGGGCGTTGTGTATCGCGGGCATCACAGTATGCTCCGTCGTCCTACTGCTATTAAACTGCTGGATATTGAGAGAACCACCAATGAGACGATTGCTCGTTTTGAGCGTGAAGTCCAGCTTACTAGCCGGCTTAACCATCCCAATACGGTTGCCGTCTATGATTACGGCCGTACCCCCGAAGGGGTTTTTTATTATGCGATGGAATTTCTCGAAGGGATTAACTTAGACACGCTGGTGAAACGGTATGGGCCACAACCTGAAGGTCGTGCCATTAAGATTCTTGAGCAAATCTGCGGATCGCTGATTGAGGCCCACGGCATTGGCTTGATCCATCGTGATATCAAACCGGCGAATATTATCTTGAGCCAGCGCGGTGGGATGTCCGATATGGTCAAGCTGCTCGACTTTGGTCTCGTTAAAGCCTTAGATGCAGGTAAGCAATCGGCCCTAACCGCTGCCGACACATTGACGGGAACGCCTTTGTATGTTTCGCCGGAAGGCATTGCCCACCCCGAACGGGTTGATGTCCGCAGCGATCTCTATGCGGTGGGGGCGGTGGGCTATTATTTGCTGACTGGAAAACCCGTTTTTGAGGGTAAGAGCGTGGTGGAAATTTGCATGCATCAGGTTCACACACCGCCAGTTTCACTTTCCGAACGATTAGGCAAACCGATTTCCAAGGATCTGGAAAGGGTAATCATGAAGTGTTTGGAAAAGGACTCTGAGCAACGCCCCCAAAGTGCAAAAGAACTATTACTTGCACTGCGGCAGTGTGAGGCTGCTGGAAGTTGGAGCGATGAAGATGCCGCCCAGTGGTGGAAAGAACATCAGTCCGAGATAGAGCAAATGACCTCCCCTGAGGTAACCGCTGATTCCCAAAGTGCTCATGCCCGCGAGGCCACTTTGATAGTCTCCAAACCTGTGGAAGAACATTGGCAACCTCAAAGTGCCCACAGGCTACAGGAGAAAAAAAGTGGCTAGGCCGAGAAAAGTAAAAAATCCAAGCACGTCGGTGGTAGCCATGAGCACCACTCCACCCGCCAATGCGGGATCAATCCCTAACTTGTGTAGAGCAAAGGGGATTATGGTTCCGGCCATGGCCCCATTGAGTAGATTGATAGTCAGAGCGGAGGCAAACACCAGCCCAAGGTTGATATTCTGATACCAAATCATCGCTATAGCGGCTGCCGTTAGGGCAAATAGGAGGGCATTGATTGAAATCACTCCCAGTTCCTTCCTCAGTACCCTTCCTATGTTATTCGGTCCCACTTGGTCTAAGGCAATGCCTCGAATGACCAAGGTCAGTGTCTGGGTACCGGCAATACCGCCCATGCTGGCCACGATAGGCATGAGTACCGCCAGCGCCACCAGTTGCTTGATGGAGTTTTCAAACTGTCCGATGACCCAGGCGGCGATAAAGGCATTGACTAAATTGACGCCAAGCCAGATGGCTCGCCGTTTAGCGCTGGAGATGATGGGGGCAAACATATCGCTTTCTTCTTCCAGCCCGGCTTTGCTCATGAGCGTATGCTCGGCTTCTTCGCGGATCACATCGACCACATCATCCACGGTGATTCGGCCAATCAATTTGCCATTCTCATCAACGACCGGGGCGGAGAGAAGATCATAGTCTTCGAATAACCGTGCCACTTTTTTCGCCGGCGTCATGGCGGGAATAGGATTGATCTTGGTGTTCATGATCTCAGAGACGACGCGGTTTTCTTCCAGAGAGACCAGATCACTGAGGGAAAGGATACCCAGATACTGAGAGGCTCGGTCAACCACGATCACCGCATCCATATGTTCAGGAAGTTCTCCCTGCTGGCGGCGGGTCCGGCGCAAATAACGCAGCACTGCGTCCAGAGTGGCATCGCCACGGACGGCTATCGCATCCACGTCCATCAGACCACCAGCAGTATTATCGGGATAGCGGCGTACGGCCTCAAAGCGTTGCCGCCGCCGTTCATCCATGGTTTGCAGAACAACCGTGCGGACTTTTTCTGGTAGGCGCTCATAGAGGTCGGCCAACTCGTCTATGTCTAGGCCAGCTACCGATTTGATTAGCTCATCAGGAGTCGATTCTGCAATGAGTCCATCCTGGACTTCTTCATGTAATTCGATTAGCACCGCCCCCTTCATTTGGGGAGCCAGCAGTTGCCAAATTTGGAGACGCCTTTCCCATGGAAAGGACTCTAGGGTATTGGCGATGGCAGGAGGGTGACTGGCCTGTAGTTGTGCCGCTGCGCGGTTTAAATCTTCAGTATTGAGGGCTTCTCCCAGGTTAGTGAAGAGTTGGCTATCGTTCGCGTTATTTTGATCTGCCACGGTAAACCTCATCTAAGGCGAAAATGCCGATTTCCCAGGAGCCTTCAGGAGTGCCTGGCTTGATGCTGCTTTTCTATAAAATAGTGCGTTATTTGGCTTCCTTTGCTTGCCGAACAATCCCTAACCAAGCAAGCCATTCGTTAAATAGGGTTTCTTCTAATGCGGCGGCTACCGAGCGCGGTTCCAATGTGGCTCGGAAGACAGGGTCCCCGGCTAAGCTCAAGGCATGACCGCCCGCTTCGCTGAGTATCAAGCTGCCGGCGGCATAATCCCAGAGTTTTTGTCTCCCATGGAGGTAGACGTGACCACGGCCAGCAGCAATCCAGCACCAGTCTAGGGCCACTGAGCCCAAGCTTCGCTGGGAACTATAAGGAGGCTCCGTGGCCAGGCGGGTTGCCAACTCCGGGGAAAGGCGCTTGAAATCAATCAGCCCGATTCCTCCTCCCAAGGGAGCGCTAGGGTAGCGCTGTCCCAAAGGGTTGCCATTGAGCCATGCCCCCTGGCCTTTTTGGGCGCTGAAACACTCATTACGGAGGGGATCATAGACCAGGCCTAAAACCACTTCCTGTTTTAAGATCAGCGCAAGGGAGACGCTGAAACAAGGGATGCCGGCGGCAAAATTGCGGGTACCATCCAGGGGGTCAAGACACCACAAGCCCTGATCCGTGTTTGCCAGCAAGCGGATTTGCGCTTCCTCCTCCATTTCCTCGCTGAGAAATTCAAACTTTGGCCAGCGTGCGGTTAGAGCGCGACCTATTTGATTTTGCATCGCTAAATCGGCTTCGGTGAGCAGACTCCCGTCTGCTTTCCTTTGGCTTCCAATGGCAGCAAACCGGGGCAGCAACTGTTCCTGGGCCGTGTTGATGATAATTTCACTGAGTGATTCCAGATCAGGGGTCATAGATCCCATCCATTTATTAGAATATTGCGTGATTAGAAGGCTGGTCCGCTGAGGCGGGCAAAATTCCAGACAAGTCCTGGAAGCAGGTTTCCCGCGCCAATTTAATAAAATCTTGCATGAAGAACCGATCTTTTTCCTCCGTTCGCACGGCAGCAAAGAGGGTCGCCCACAATCCTGCTTGGCCGAGGGGGAGGGCTTTGACGTATCCTTGCTTGACTTCTTCCACTATGGCCCAGCTGGGGAGGGCCGCTACTCCTCGATTGCTGGCCACTAATTGCAGAATCATGAGGGTCAATTCTGCGGTCCGTTGGCCTGCCGGCTCAATGCCGGACGGGTCTAGAAAATCGGTATAAAGGCTCAGCCGGTTCCGCTCTACCGGGTAGGTAATCAGGATTTCCCCCTTCAGATCAGCCGGTTCCACCCAAGCTTTATTGGCCAAGTGGTGGTGAGGCGCAATAACGAGCATGCTTTGGAACCGGAACAGGGAATCATAACTAATATCGGGCAGATGAAGGGGATCGGAGGTGACGACTAGGTCAATATCGCCCCGCTGCAGGGCGGGCAGTGGCTCAAAATTAAAACCCAAGGAGAGATCCATTTCTACCTCCGGCCAGCGATTGCGAAAGGCATCCATGGAAGGCAGTAGCCATTGGAAGCAGCTATGGCATTCTACGGCAATGTGCAGCCGTCCCGCGCGTCCCTCCGCCATGCGGGCTAGATCCCTCTCTGCTGCCTCCACCTGGGGTAGGATTACCGCTGCCAATTCCAGCAGGCGCTGACCGGCGGAGGTCAGTCGCAGCGGATGGCTTTTTCTGATGAACAAAGGGCATTCAAAATACGCTTCCAGAGCCTTCAGTTGATGAGAGACCGCCGATTGAGTTAAATGCAAGCGCTCGGCAGCTTGGCTGACGCTACCGGTCTCTTGCAAGCTGAGTAGAGTTCGGAGATGGCGAAGCTCAATAAACATAACCTGAAGTATGAACCACTTTATCCTAGTAGGAAACTGCCTTGGGTTCAGGGTGGTCTAAATTTTTGATGAGTCCCCCAAGTAAACTAGGCTGGACCCTTTTTAGGGGGATATTGGGAAAAATGAGTTGGAGGGATTTTTTATACCAATTTAATCAAAGAGTACAATCTATTAAGGCTTCAAGCAATTGTTTAGACTGCACTTATACAATGCAAAATTACATGAAATTGGTATTAGAGGACAGCATGGAAAGGGAAATACGGCTTCCTAGTTATCCTTTATCCTTCTTATAATCCTGAAGAGATTCGCAAGCGGCAGGAGCGCTGGGATAGGGAAATGCTGGAAGAAAAAGAGGTGCCCATATCAGAATCCCGTACCTCTTCTGCTACTTACATACGCGCTACCCCCAAGGTTGGCCGTAATGATCCTTGCCCCTGTGGCAGCGGCAAAAAATATAAAAAAAGCTGTTTGGGAAAATAGGGGCGGTAGTTACACCCTGTTCAGAGAGGTTTGACGACCATCAGATAAAACACGATGACCATAGCAATGAAGGCAGGGATACCTAGACCGAGCCAGATGCGCCCATAACGCCAGTACAAGGGGGGCAGCGTCTGGCTGTGGCGGTGGGCAGCCTCAGCCATGTCCCGCATACGAAGCTGGAGCCAAAGGACGGGGAGCCAGCAGGCGCCGGCGAGGAAATAGAGGGCAAAGCTCCAGATAATCCAGCCTGAAAGTAGGGGAAAACCCGCCAGATAGGCTAGATAAAGGCCCGAGAGAGGTTGAAAAATGACGGTGGGCGTAGTGAACAACCAGTCCGCCCAAACCACATGCCGGGTGACCACGGCAATCACCTGCGGGTCCCTGCAACGATTAGCGAAATACATATAGTAGGCGCTTCCCAAGCCGGTCCCAAAGAGCAGGGTAGAGGACAGGATATGCAGCCACTTGACAATCAAGTATTCCATCTCACTCCTCGGTGACCAGTAAGGCGACAAGCAGGGCCAGGATGGGGATATTTTTGGCCAGGGGACCAAAAGGGTGCGCCCAGAATTCGGGGAGATACCAAGTGATAATGGTGCTGTAGACCAGAATCACGCCGATCTGAACTCGCCAAAGCCAACGGGCTCGGTTCAGGGTGAGGGTGGCCACTCCCAGGACAATATCAAGCAGTGAGGCACCATAGAGGGCAATGGGTGCCAGCATGCCGGTAATGCCGGTAGCCGCCAGCAGGGCGTAGCTTTGCTCCACGGGATAAATGCCTAGCGAGACCACGCCGGCAATCAGCCATACGAAGGCTAGGGCGAGCCGCAGCAGTGGCCGCAGCCAGGCGAGGCGTGCCGAACGGCGGACAGCGGCTTGCCACAAAGGCGGGATGAACTCGCCAATCCCACGGGGCGAGCGGCCCAGCAGACCCTTGATGGCTTCCAAAGAGGCCGTATTGCCCCGTTCGAGCATCTCCAGTGCTTCCCGCGATAGCAGCGGCAGGTTCAGTCGCTCAGCCACCGGCGCGGCCGCGTGTACCAGCCCCATAGGCATCGATAATACCACCGTAGGGGGCAACCCCAGGGCGCGGCGCAGGTTCGTGAGGAACTCACGAAGGGAAACGGGCTGGGGACCCACCAGAGGGATTCGGCAGCGGGTGGGGGCATTGGGTGCGAGCAGAGTGATGATGGCTGTCACCAGATCGTCTAAATAGATCGGCTGTACCTGTTGATGGCCTTTACCAGGGACGACTAATAAGGGCATGGCCGCCAGCATCGTGAAGAGGGAAGCGCTTTGACCACCAGGGCCGAATACCAGGGAAGGCAGAGCAACTACCCACTCAAGGTCGAGGGAAGCGAGATAATCGTCGGCCGCCCGCTTGCTGAGATGAAAGCGGCTGTGGGCTTGGGAATCAGCGCCGAGGGCGGAAATTTGGATCACCCGCTGGACGCCCATTTGGGCGCAGGCGGTGAACAAGGCCCGTGGCGCTGTGGTATGGATTGCCTCGAAGGTTTGGGTGCCTTGCTCGGTGAAAATGCCGACCGTATTGACCACCCCCTGGATACCTGTTAATCGCGGCAGCCAGTCCTCTGGGTTCTGGTCCTGTATAAAATCAACAGATATACATTCAACGGCGGGGAATAGGCGAGCAAAGCATTCAGGGTGGCGTACTGCCCCTACGATTGGGTGTCCCTGGGCAAGCAGCGCAGTAACTAAGTGCTGGCCAATAAATCCATCTGCCCCTGTGACCAAGATCTTCATGGTCTAATGCTCTTCTCTTTCATCAGCAGCGTGGGGATTAATAAGAATACCATCAAATGTCGCGTAGAATGGCAGGGGCGTCAGGATTCAAATCAATCCCAGGGGAATGGTAATTGCCATTAGGCGCGAGATAAAGCGTGTTAGCGTGTTAACGCCGTACCCACCTTCTCTTATTTCGTAGGGATAAGTTCGAAAACAACCACTTCAGCCTCCCCTGTTCCGACATTTTCCGCCGTCATGGGGAGACCGGATTCCCAGAAAACTTCGCCTGCCTGGTAGGTATGGGTTTCCCCTCCTTCCATGATTTTGACTGTGCCCTTGATAATATACCGTGGTCCAGGACCTTCATGGGTATGTTCCGGAGTCTTGAAACCAACCGGGAATCGCATATGCTTAACTACGACTTTGACATCTTTTGATGGAAGCGTTACCGTTCGCTCCAACAAGGGCTTGGGGGAAGGTTTGTTCTGGTCTTGAGCGGCAATGGCAAATGAGCAGAAACCGAAAAGAAGGAAAAACACGATAGTAAAGTAAAAGGACAACCGAATTGGTGTGAGCATCATTAGTTTTCCCCTTGATAGAGTTTATCTAAGTCTAGGACGAAGTTTGATTTTTTTAAAGCAAAAGGGAGCAGGATTTTGAGATGAGTGCCAAGAAGATCCTGATGCTAGTAGGCGATTTTGTAGAAGACTACGAGGTTATGGTTCCTTTTCAGGCGTTGCAAATGGTGGGCCATGAGGTGCATGCCGTTTGCCCCGGGAAAAAAGCAGGAGAGAAGGTACGGACCGCCATTCATGATTTTGAAGGTGATCAGACCTATAGCGAGAAACTAGGCCATAACTTTACCGTCAATGCTGACTTTGATGAGATCCAAGCCGAAGCCTATGATGCTTTGGTTATCCCTGGCGGACGGGCACCGGAATACATTCGCTTGAACGAGCGAGTGCTTGCAATAGTGCGCCACTTTGGGAGTGCCAACAAACCGATTGCCTCTGTCTGCCATGGGGCACAGCTTTTAGTGGCGGCCCAGGTAGTGGAAGGGAAAAGCTGCTCTGCCTATCCTTCGATAGCCCCCGATGTGGCCCTTGCAGGAGGGGAATTTATCAAGCTTGCAATGGATCAAGCCCACGTGGATGGCAACCTTGTCACCGCGCCTGCCTGGCCAGCCCATGCGGATTGGTTAGCGAAGCTGCTCCAACTGCTCGGGACTCGGATTGAACTATAGAAGGAATGTGGTGGCCATGATGGCCACCACCAAAACTATCTTGGTTGTTAGATAATTTCGCTGTTTTCAACTTGGCCCCTATCACCAAGGGTGAGCCGCATTTTGCCATAACAAGAGATCCGGTCAGCGACGCAGCCGGAGCCTTCCATGATCACCTCATCAAAAGTCACATTAATGACAGCCTGATCGCTCCCTTTCTCCATGAGCTCATAGCGTAGGGTTTCATTATCTATCCATCCATTTTGGCTGCAAAGTTGGGCTAATTTAGGGCTACTTTTTAAGTATTCCTCAATATCCATAAAACCTCCTGGTTTTTTTGAATTTATGGGGTGATTGCCTTTTATTCTAGGCAATTTTCATGCTTGAAACACCTATTAATAATCTCTTTTTTCTGTTCATGCAATTAAAATGTGGGGTGGGTAAATATTTAGTAGAGCAGCTATAGCCCACCCTGACTTCAAAGCTAGTTCAAAATAGGTGTCTTTTTTTGTGAACTACTCGATGCGGGTCCCCAAGCTCTGGTAATGCGGCGACAGAGGCCTAGAAGGGTCTGGCTACCCGATTAGGCATAGGTTCCTGACATTATCGCTGGTAATTTGCCTTTATCACGAAGCCACTTCACGACCTTATGTCCGCCTGCATCGAATTTATATACATTGACACCAGGAATATTTTCTATATGAGATGCATGAATGTGGTCAAGTTGATCTTCTTTTGAGACAAAGACAGAAATTTTCTGTTTCCTTTTGAGTGCAATAACAAAGGCCTTAAGTTCCAGACTTTATTTTTAAAGAAGCTTTTTTATAAGTAGCTAAAATTTGTTTTTTCCATCTAGGATCTTTATGTTTAAGACGTAGAATTGGAGAGATGAAAGTCTTTGGTGCGAATGCTATTGCTTCACCATTGCCAGTTAATTTAGCGAAGAGTATTGCAGCATATCCCCCCATAGAATTTCCAACAAAAAATATCTTTTTGGGCCTTATTTCTTCTATTTGACACCGAATGTACTTTGCAGTTGAATTAATGTTTTTACTTATCCCCGGAAGCCCGTTTTGATACCAGCACTGGGAAAAGTCTCGAATAAATATCTTGTTTTCATTAATTATTTTTGAAGAATTATAAAACTCGAATGGAGGTATTGCGATTCCAGCAGCGATTCCGCCAAAAAAGATATAAAGATTTGCACCACTAGTGGATAACTCTATTTCGACTGGTTTGCGCATACTTTTACTCATTTTAAATACTTAATAATTTATTCTCAGGAAAATATGCTAAGTTGGTGTCATCCAATAATTCACGGCCTTTTTCCATGATAATTTTTTCGCTATGATCTCCTTTGATCTTTCCAATGGAAAATTTGAAATCGATAGCGGACATAATACCATCACCAAATTGTTCGTGAATGACAGCGAGGATGGCCTCGCCATAGTGACCACACACTTCGTTCATCCGGTAAATGTGGGGTTCCTGGAGAATGCTGGGATCATAGGATCTAATCGGACATTTTCTCATTTCTGCCAGAAGTTCTTCATTCAGATCAGGGACAAGCTTGACTAGTTTAGCTTTCGTCTCTTTTTTTAACTGAGCTTGGCGATAAAAAACTGTGCAACATAGACATTACCCAACCCAAGAGCATCTGCTAACTCGCTACTCTCATTTTTTTCGAGTGGAGGCAACATTCTGCTCGCATCCTGTTTATACTACATAGAAGAAGGTAGTGACTTACACAATTATGAAATTTTTGTTCGAGGTAGTAATTTTAGGACCTTATCGTGGTTAAAGGGGCTTGAGAGTAGGAGGATATTAATGAAGAAAGCTCGATCTAGTAATAGGTTGGATGAGGTGGTTGCTGAAGCCCAGCGTAATCGTGCAAAGCGTGAGCAAGGCTACAGAGAGAAAGCGCTTCGAATGTACCCTTGGATTTGCGGCCGCTGCAGGCGGGAATTCACTCGTGCTACTGTGCATGAGCTTACGGTTCATCATCGAGACCATAATCATGACAACAATCCCTCTGACGGCAGTAACTGGGAACTGCTTTGCTTGTACTGCCACGACAACGAGCATGCGCGGTTTCTGGACGGGGAGGGCACTATGGACTCGGTTTCAAGCGGTGGGGGAAGCTCGCCTGCCGCTTACAAGCCATTCGCGGAGCTTGGGGAATTACTGAAAAGGAAAGAGTAAAATAACGCCCTTTCCCTCCCTCCGGGAGGAAAGGGACGGAAAAGAGCGTTCATTGCGGGGAGGAGTATCATCAGCTATTCTTTGCGCCCATTTGAGGTGAGTTAACAGCCTGTAGGGTTGCAGTGGATTTTTTGCCAGTGGGGGTTAGGATTTAGCTTTTCCACAGCAACGCTTGTATTTTTTCCCGCTTCCACAGGGACAGGGTGCATTTTTTCCCGTATTAGTTTGTTGGCCTACCTTGGCGATGGATTTGACTGCACCATCCAGATAATACCAGCGTCCCTGTTCTTTGCGAAAACGGCTGATTTCATTCACCACATATTCTTCGTTGTCTAATAAGTAATAGGCTTTAAATTCAACGATTCCTTTGGTGTCTTTATTTCCCCCTTTTTTCTTTTCCACAATCTCTAGGCGATTCCATTCAATCGGAGTTTTGGGAAAATCCACCTTGGGGGGGCGCTTTGCCGGATCCCAAGTCTCCAGTATATAGGCTTCGTCTTTTATGGCAAATGCCGTGAAGCGGGAACGCATCAGCGCTTCTGCCGTCGGCGTATATTTTTCACCAGAGAGATAAAGCCCACAGCATTCCTCATAGGCCATACCGGAGTCGCAGATACACTTTGTCGTTTGATCCAAATCGGTTTCCTCATCCTGCATATTATTAGCTTGCCACATCAGGCTGTCAGAATCAGTTACTTATATTCCTAGTAAGATCCTAAATTCCAATACCTGACTTTTACACTTCAATATTATGGATCGCAATACCCACTTTAAGTGGGGAGAAAGTAGGCCATCGGCAAGTTAGCAGGGTAGCCCCGAAGAGGCAGTTGATGGCCACATAAAGGGAATTGTAAGATAATTAAGTAGATTTTTAGCAGTTTTACCTCCTGCGCTATCGGGGCGAGCCGTGGGTAAGAAACGCAAACCACAGACTGCCCGACAATCCATAGACGTACTCGCTGCCCAGGCTGAATCCCACCTACAGGCCGGTCGTTTCCGAGAAGCGATGGATGCCTACAAGCAACTCCTGAAAGGGGAGCAACACCCCCCCCAATGGCGTGAAGGGCTGCCGACGCCTATCTGGGACGGGCTGAGCAGCTTGCAGCTAAGAGCCTGTACAAGAAGGCGGCAGCCTTTGCCCGGACCCTGCTAGAGCGCGACCCCATCAATCCCCACGCCAGAAATTTGCTGATTTCCTGCCACCTGGCCCACGCTCGCAAGCAGATCAAGGCGGGCAAGTATAAGCTGGCTGAGCAAGAGTTAACCGCTGCAGAAGGTTTTTCTCGTCAAGCAGATCAACGGGGCATGGTGACGTTGAATCGGTTTTTCTGGCCCTGTTGCAGGGCTCGGAGCAGGAAGGTGAAATCTGCTGCAGCAAGGCTTGCAGGAGCTGGGTAGGGGCTTGGCCGCCCAGTTCCGATTTCTGGTGGACGGCCACCGTTTGGGAATCGCCCAGCGCACCCTGATTCGGCACTACAATCGGATCAAGGGTAAATCGCCTTCTCCTTCACTGGACAACTCACTAAACAAACAGCCGTCGCCTACGCTCGGGTCAGCTCAAAAGGGCAAAAGCCGGACTTAGAGCGCCAGGTGGAATATCTAAGCGAATACGCAAGCGAGGTGGTGCGTGATGTCGGCAATGGTCTCAACTATAAACGAAAAGGCTTACGCGCCTTCCTGGAACGCGCAGTATGCGGAGAGCGTCTCAAAATTGTGGTTGCCTCACGAGACCGTATTGCACGGTTTGGCTGGGAACTCGTGGACTTTATCGTCCAAAAACCCGGCGGTGAAATCGTGGTTCTCGATCAACGTGTGGGAAGCGCAGAAGAAGAGCTCACCCAAGACCTCTTGCATATCCTCCACGTTTTCTCTTGCCGAATGTATGGGCGATGAAAGTATAAAAGTAATCAGGTCGAAGAAGATCCGGCTCTATCCTACTACAGCGCAGAAGAACTTGTTCAGGCGTTGGTTCGGCGTATCGAGAAGGATTTACAACACGACGGTCGAACACTTAGCTACTCCAGGGACCGCTCAGGGCTCACCGATTTCACCCCTATTATCGAATATCCTACTGGATGATCTGGATAAGGAACTCGAACGCAGAGCTCACCACTTCTGTCGCTATGCCGATGACGCTAATGTCTACGTCAAAAGCCGGCGTGCGGGAGAACGGGTGATGGCGTCACTAACGCACTTCCTGGAAGGCCGCTTGCGTTTGAAGGTAAATCGAGCCAAAAGTGCGGTAGACCGGCCCTGGAACCGGACGTTTCTGGGCTATACGGTGACCCACCATCGCCTACCGCGATTGAAACCCGCCCCGGCGTCCGTCAAACAGGCCAAGGATCGGATACGACAGATCACCCAGCAGGGACGAGGACGTCATATTCGCCAGGTCATTAAGGAAATTAACGAGTTTACCCGCGGATGGGTGGGCTACTTTCGGCTGGCCAGCATCAAAGCCGCTTTCGAGCAGCTGGCTCAATGGTTGCGCCGCCGGCTCCGTAAAATCTTATGGGAGCAGTGGCGTAAACCCAAGACTCGGCGTCGGAAGTTAATCGCGCTCGGGGTCGATGCGACGCGGGCACGCAAAGCGGCGGCCACCGGCCTTGGGGCCTGGTGGAACGCCGGGGCTTCGCACATGCATGCCGCAGTGACCATTCGGTTGCTGTCACAGTGGGGGCTCCGTGGTCTGCGGGATCAGCTATACGGTTGGCAGCGGTGCACTTGAACCGCCGTGTACGGTCCCGTACGCACGAGGGTGTGGGCGGAGGGGAGAGGCAATTCTCCCTCCGACCCGATTAGGTTGCTGACAACTTCCTCACTTTTAGTGACTTGCGCTTTTTCTCGGCTTCCCATAGATCATATTGGGATTGCTGATTCAGCCAGCTCTCGGAAGACGTTCCAAATGCCAAAGAAAGACGAACCGCCATTTCAGGACTAATGCCTGCATGGCCATTCAAGATAGCAGACAAAGTCTTCCTGCTAACACCAAGCGCTTCGGCAGTCTCAGTAATACTCAACCCCATTGGCTCGATGCATAGTTCCCTGAGTACTTCACCGGGATGGGGTGGGTTGTGCATCTTCATCATTACACCTCAATGATAATCTTCATAATCAATAGCTTCAGCATCCATTCCCTCAAAACGAAATGTCACACGCCAGTTACCACTAACCCAAGCTGACCAGAATCCTTTACGCCGACCACTTAGCTCATGTAGTTTGAGCCCAGGAAGGTTCATGTCCTGGGGGTTAGTAGCAGCATTCAGCCGGCCGAGTATCAGCCTCAATCGGACGGCATGTTTAGCCTGGATTCCTGACTTGGTTCCTTTCAGGAAGAACCTCTCAAGGCCTTTGTGCTTGAAGCTACGTATCATGTGATAGAGTGTAACCAATTACGTTACGGGTTACAAGTTGCGATTGAAGCATAACGCCCGCGGTGAGCCGCACCCGGAAGCTGGAGCGCAGCGTAAGCTGTAGGGCGTCGGCTCCACTGCGATGTTAGATTGCGGCGCGTGGTATGAGCGCCAGAAAGAAACTCACCGCCCCTTGAACATCTTTGTAATAGGGGTGCTTGTGTTTGGGGGAGATGTTGGCACATTACCTCCTTCTGCCTAAGACGCAAATAACCGGCCGCGAAAAGCGCGAAGCGGTTTTGGCGGCCGGTTATTTGCCTTGTTAGGGCTTTTTGCGTATATTGTACTGCATTACCGTACAACCGAGAACAACATCCCATGGACAGCGTAAGCGTAAATAAGTTTAGAGATAACCTGAAAAGCCTTGTTGAACGGGTGGTCAGCAGACATGTGCCGCTGAAAGTAACACGCCGAGGTGGCAGTGATTTTGTTGTTGTGAGTGCCGATGACTGGGAGCGTGAACAGGAAACGTTATTTATTTTGCAGAACAATGACTTAATGCGGCAAATAGCGAATTCGTTGCGTACACACGAGAAGGGAACAGGATACAAGCCTTCAACCGAGGAGATGGATGAGATCACTGGTATTTGAAGGCAATACATGGACGGCTTACGAAGACTTGCGGGGGCGCGATAAAAAATTACATAAAGCGTTGCGTAACATACTAAAAGAAATGCTGCGCGATGACCCCACTACGGGAATTGGAAAGCCTGAACCGTTGAAACATAGCCTCTCCGGCCTTTGGTCCCGGCGCCTTAGCCAAAAAGACCGCATCGTGTACAAGTTCGATGATAAATACATCTATATTTTCGCGATCGGAGGTCACTACGACCAGTTTTGACAGCCCTAACATGAATTAGGCATAAAATCCTGCTCTTTCAATAGCCGAAAAAACTTTTATACATTCATCTACAAAAAGATCAGTGGATTCATAAATAACTTGCTCTTTTTTCGAACTATAAAACAAAACTCTTCCATAAAACCTCCAACTGTTGTACCAATTCTTATCCTTTCTTCTTCACTGGCAAAGCAGACCTGCCTGTTATTTCCTCGCTGTAGGATATGTTGAGGCACGCCGAGAGGGGCAACTCGGGTTAATCTTGCCATTGCGTCACCTAATTTACGAGTCAAAAAGGCAATGATAATAGATAAATGTTACTCTGACCCCAAATATTAATAGCCTCCTTAATAGCCTTGAGAAGATGCGCTGGGATATTGCCGCGTACTGCCTTGGCGTAGATTACCGGCAACCATATTTCGCCGTTATCCAGCCGGTTGAAATAAACCACCCGCACACCGCCGCGTTTGCCCGTGCCGGAACGCGCCTAACGCACTTTGCGGCGGCCTCCAGAGCCGGGAAAGGGATTTGGCCATCCAGTTGATGAACGCCTCACGCTCCTGCTCCGGCCAGATCGAGGCTGCATAGCGCTGGAAGATCCCGGTTTCGGCGACGGTATACATGGGAGTATATTATGGCACTGACGGATACTTGCAAAAGAAGCATGAAAACCTTCCGATTCAAGCCAGTCATGGTAGTTCCACTTTGCCGACCTGCCATGCTATGATATACACGTATAGCAATCGACTGTTTGGAGGTTCCCATGTTGGCTATCCGACTCCCCAAGGAGATAGAGGAACGTCTGGAAGCGTTGGCCGCTGCTACCGGGCGCACCAAAACCTTTTACGCCCGCCAAGCCATTCTGGAGTACATTGACGATCTGGAAGACGTGTACTTGGCCGAGCGTGAGCTAGAAGAAGTTCGTGCGGGTCGCAGCATCCCCGTGCCTCTGGAAGACGTCATGAAGCAATATGGCCTGGCGGATTGAGTTGTCGGGACTGGCGCAAAAAAACCTGCACGGACTGGATAAACAGATAGCGGAGCGAATCCTACGCTTTTTGAATGATCGGATCGCCAAGCTGGACGACCCGCGCAGTATCGGCGATCCCCTCAAGGGCGCGAAGCTGGGCGAGTTCTGGAAATACCGTGTCGGTGATTATCGTATTATCGCCGAAGACAAGATCTGGCCCCTTTATGACCCCTTTACTCGTCCGTTTCTTCTGAGTAATAGCATGATGGCTCAATGATGCTGACTTCTACTATCGCCTGCGGAATAGGATCACCCTCCGAACTTGTAGCCTTCACATAGATCTTCATGGCGCGTCCTCCAGCCTAACGTACCAGCTCAGCAGCCGGGGCCACCAGAGCGGCAATGAACCACAGAAAGCCGACACGCGGCCCCGGTCTGCTGCAGCGTTTGGTTCGGCGTGCCTTTATGTCCCTCGACCACGTTTCACAACTCCGGCGGTTGTCGCGATAGGGCGCGAATCTCATCGCGTAAGGCGCTCACCTCATCCCGGACCGCGGCCAGTTGTTTGGTCCCTGCCACTTCGGCGTCGCTATTATCGGCGTCGCGGCCGACGAAGAAGGTGGCGAGCGCCGCTGTCACGTAGCCGAAGACACCGAAGGCGTACAGGGCCAGAAAGACGCACAGTACACGCCCCTCGACCGTCTGCGGCCAGTACTCCGAGCCCATCGTTGTCATGATCATGGCGGTCCACCACAGCGACTCGCCGTAGCTGTTCGGGCCGCCTGGCGCCTCGTTCTCGAAAGCGTACATCCCGGCCGCGCCGGCGAACGTGACCAGCACTGTGAGGGCGATTACATATCCGAAGCCCCGTCGGCTCAGGCTCGCGCCCAGCGCCTTCATCCCGCGGTTCATCGAACTGAGGACGCGGACCAACCGCAACCCCCGCCCAGCCCTGGCCAAGCGGAGCAGGCGAAACGCGCGGAATACGCGGAAGATCCGCAGCGCTGGGAGCAGCAGCGAAATGGCGGTCAGCCAGTTACCCTTGAGGTAAACGAGCTTGTCCGGGGCCAGGACCAACTTCACAGCGAAATCGATAATGAAGATGACCCATATAGTCGTGCCGAGAAAATAGAACAGCAGACTCTCGCCCCGAACCAGCTCCACTATCAATAGCGCCAGCCACACGAACGCGAGAACTAGCATCGGCGTTTCCAGCCAGCTCTCCAACCGCTGGAGCAGCTCGGATCGCTCCCGTTTCAGCTCCTCCGCGTCCGTGGATTTCGCGTCAGGATTTTCGTTCGTGCCCTCGTCACTCATCGGATGTCCCCGTGTTTGACCCACCCCGGAAGCCCTTCTGGCGCCGAACGCTACGCGTAACCGGCAGACGAAAGCGGTGTGGCTGGAGCGTAGCGGAAGCCGCTCCGCTTTTGGCTGTCCGAGTTAATGCGATTGTTAGATTTATTTTCCATGGCGCATCTCAAAGTGGCCGTTAGTTGCCTGATCAGTAAAATAATTGCCCTTCAGTAAGTTTTGATCGTTATGGTCGAGCTTAAGTATCGCGGCGCCTTTGTGTGGAGGGCGCGGATTCGCGACGCCTTGTGCTGATTCATTACGGTATATGTAATAGATTAGTGGCTTAGCTGACTCAGGATCTTTTTTTGGCTTTACCATTAGCGTTTCTGACTCAGACTCATCAGATATTAATTCCATGCTTAATCGAAAGAAGTCTTGTTTGATATGGGCAATGGCAGTTTTGGTTCCCTGCTTATTTTCCCGGTTCCAGTGAATCGAGACACTCCAGTCACCATTTAAATCAGGATATACCCATTCATTTAAAATCGGATACCTTGACCACAGCCTACGCCAGCCAAAGACAAAGAAAGACAAAATTAATAATTCGAGAACAAATGCTCCTCTGAAGGCAACTGAAATAGAGTCTAAGCCAGAAAGCTCAAAAATGGCAATTATTAAAACGATTGCAACAGCATAAAGAATTGCAATTGCTAAAAATATTTTTTGTATTGGGATGAGGGTTATCATTTTATCTCTATCCCATCTTCAAAGATCACAACCCCTTCTTTGTCGCTTAAGATCCCAGTATAAGATACCATTGGCAATAGAGACCCGATTTGAGCCGACATGTATCGTGCGCCACAAGTTTCTTTTGACCTTGAATATACAGACGTATTTGATGGCAATGGTGGCGCAAGATATTGATTGGTATGTGTTAACTGAAATTCATCAGATATCAAGTGAAACCCGTCATGACAAGGATTCGAAAAAAGACTAGCTTGTGCCAATTGCTCTGCCAAACTGCTTCCCTTTTGAAATTCTTGATATGAACAAAGCGGCAAGACGGGTAAACCGTCATAAATCAAATATAGCACAACACCAATCCCACAAAATTCATTTTCAGGAATGTGTGCTCTGGCGCTTTCCAGTATTTTCCGCAGTTGTTCCGATCTATGTGTTAGCATTTTCAACTCGTTTCAAATGCATTTCACCCGTCGTTTCTCGAGATGTCCAATACTCACCCTCCATTTCATTTTTATCATATCCATCGAACATCAACAAAGCAGACCCATAGTGTATTTGACTTCTGTCTCTTACCCCTGGCTTAGGAGTATTTAGATAGGAGTAGAATAGCTGTTGTTGGCCTCTATCCTTATCAATATTGAATGATGCGTCCAAGCTAAAACTTCTACTTTCTTCGGTTTTTATTCTTACCTGTATATTCAAGAACGTTTGGTCAATGGTTATTTCCATCGGGATGGGATCTTGCGTTCCATTATCCCAGTTCGACTTGATCGTTCCCTTCCATTTTCCGGATAAGTTGGGCACTTGAACCAGCCAAGGATAGAATAATCTAAACTTCCAAAGCCATTTAATGAAAACTAACCAGAAGATAATGTTTATTGATATTGTCGTCGATATATGAGAAGTCGCTTTTGAAAAGTCTATACTACTTAAATCTTGAGTCAGCAAAAATATGGCAACGTATGTACCAAAGGCCAACCCAAGTATTACGAATGCGAATACACGGATATTGTGGGCTACCATTTTAATACCCCAGATAGTTCCATGCGTCTACCAAAAATTTATTAACGTCACTTTTTGCCCATTTTCTATTTCCTCGGAAAAGGTACAACAGCTCAGACACCTCATCCCATTCATCACACTTATCTTCATCTTTAGTATGCTCATAAAGATGCACAATTGAACCTTTCAAGCGCTCCTGCCAAGTATCGCTACCATTAAGTATGCTGTTCGACACATTCCATACTAAACACTCCAGCAAGAATGACGTGATCGAATCGCCAACCGGGAACCCATCATCAATCATTTTGTAACGGAGCTTTCGGTAAATTCTTGTTAATCTCTCGAACCTTCGGTTTGTCTCAGAGTTCTTTTGTTTTCCATTTTCTATATGTTGTTTTGGATAATTCACAACCGACTCGCCAGAATCCGCCTTCAATTTTGCCCCAAGAACGTAGCCGCCACTCTTGTTATAACGTCGGTAGTTCCATGTTGGGACAACATCAGTTTCCACGCGATATGAATTACCCAAAACTGTTAAACATTTATTTTTCCTTTGTACTGAGTCAGTTCCAAATTTCCTAACGAGCGCTGTATAAACATCGTTTTTAAACTCGTTGAGTGAATATTCACTAGGGCTAGTAAGGCCAAAATCCTCTCTAGAGATTCCTTCAGGAAGGTTAAAATAGAAGCCGCCAGTGTATCTAACGTTTATATCAATATCGCTATTCAAACGGACATTAGTGTCATTCGCATAAGACCCCTGACCAAATACTTCGGTGCTCTTGTCTGAAAGGACCGGATCCTCATTAATTGCTTTTCTAATCATGCGCTCCGAATTAGATAGCTTGGTTTCTTCAGAGTCGCTTGGTGGTTTAGTCCAATTTGATAGGGTATCTTCGCTGAATCGTGGCATGTAGAGTTGCCTCCTTGTGAATCTAACGCCCTTGTTCAGCCGTGCCAGCTTGCTGGCATCGGCTGGAACAGATTGTTACGTTTGTTTGCATAGACGGCTTCAAGGAAAGCAACTGCAATGACGTGCCCCTCCCGGTAAATGATGAAACCCTCTTCATAGCTTGAACCCAAGTCTTTACTAAAGTGGTAGACCAGATCGCCCGGCTCATAAACGCCGCTGACGCACTTTACCTGATTGGTATGCCCCGCGCCCTTTAGCCGAGCTATGGCATTCTCGAAGCTCACTTGACGGGCCTGTTCCGGGCTAAAGTAAAAAACGCGCTGAGCTTCCTGAGGGTAAAACCGCAGTTTATTACGTGCTCATACTTTGTAAGGCCTTTCTCGGCTGCTTCTTCGTCGCCTTCATGAACGTAAGCGAGCGCTTCTAGGGAGAAGAGCAGTGCTATAAGCAATCCAAGTACTAGCTTATTCATAGAACGTAACATTGAGTAGATATAAAAATTCTACGTTATAACAGATAATTTTTATTCATAATAATACAAATTATTTGACCTAAAATAAATAATTTTTATTTTATAATCAACTTATTGTGAGCTAAATTACAATTGGTCGAAAATGTGTTATGTAGAATTAAGCGACATTTAATACAGCTTAATTTTTGCATGGCAAAATCCCCTTTTTTAGAGCAGGTTCGCCAAGCCATTCGTGTTCGCCATTTCAGTATCCGAACGGAACAGGCGTATGTGGCTTGGATTAAGCGCTTTATTCTCTTTCACCAAAGACATCATCCCCTTGAGATGGGCGAGCGGGAAGTCTCCGAATTTTTGACTTATCTGGCCTGTCAGGAGCATGTAGCAGCTTCGACACAAAACCAAGCACTGAATGCTTTGGTTTTTCTTTACCGAGAAGTCTTGGAACGGCCGCTAGGGGATCTCGCCAATGTGGTGAGGGCGAAAAAACCTCAACGCTTGCCGGTGGTGTTGAGCCGAGAAGAAGTTTCTCGATTACTGGGGGAACTGGAAGGAGAGCAGTGGTTGATGGCAAGCCTGCTCTACGGTTCAGGCTTGCGTTTAATGGAATGTATGCGATTGCGGGTTAAGGATATCGATTTTGAGCACCAAGCCATAGGGGTGCGGGAAGGGAAAGGGCGGAAAGATCGCGTCACCTTATTGCCTGAGCCCTTGATCGTCCCCCTTAAGCGTCACCTGGCCACGGTCAAGACGTGGCATGAGCGAGATTTAGTATAGGGCTTTGGAGCCGTGTATCTTCCTTATGCCCTGGAGCGCAAATATCCCCAGGCCAATAAGGAGTGGGGTTGGCAATATGTGTTTCCAGCGCCGAAGCGTTCCGTGGACCCCCGGACAAAATTGGTCCGGCGGCATCATTACTATGAGAAGACCTTGCAAGCCGCCATAAAAAAAGCGGTGCGGCGTGCCCGGATTGAGAAACCGGCCAGTTGTCAGACCCTGCGCCATTCTTTTGCAACCCATCTTTTGGAAAACGGCTATGACATTCGTACGGTGCAGGAATTGTTAGGCCATCAAGATATTCGCACCACCCAGATTTACACCCATGTGCTCAAACGGTGCGGGAATGCTGTGATAAGTCCTTTGGCTATGCTGTCGTAAGCTTTCTAGTGAGATATGGGTCAGGTCTTGTCTTTTTCTTTTGACCTTGTGCGCAGAAAACTCCGTATCCATTTCTCCGATTGTCTCTCTCAGTCTTTACTGCGAGTAGCCGAGCAACATCCCGAAGTCTTTACCGATCTGCGGTAACCGGAGCCTGTGGATTAATCCTCTACTTTCCAGGATCGGAACGGCGGGCTTCCATCACCCCGGGAATCCGGGTCAGGCGTTTGAGCAAGCCGTTGAGTTGTCCGGTATCGCTGACCTCAATGGTTAGCCGCATATGGGCCTGTCCCGAGGAGCGGTCGCTTAAGGTGTTGATGGTCAGGATATTCACATCCTTCTGGGCGAGGAGGCTGGTAATGTCGTGCAGTAATCCCTTGCGATCTTCCGCTTGAATCGAAATGTCCATGGAATGGGTTTCCCCTTGTTGGCTGTGCCAAGCCACGTCCACCAGGCGGTCCCGGCGCTCTGGCGAAAGCTTGGTAATGTTGGGGCAGTCGCGACGGTGGATAGCCACGCCGCCCCCTTGGGTAATGTAGCCAAGAATAGGATCGCCCGGAATGGGGCTGCAGCAACGGGCCAGGCGGGAGAGTAAATTGCTGACTCCCAGCACATGGACCGCATTTTCGGCGGTTGCGGAGGGCGCCGGGCGGGCGCTCTGCTCAGGTGTGGGCGGGGGAGCTTCCGGTCGTTGCTCCCGAAGGGCTGTATTGAGCTGGCCAAGACTGATATCCCCCCGGCCCAGGGCGGCCAGTAGGCTATCCGGGCGGGGGTGGCGAAACCGCTTGAGCAGGGGGGCCAAATCCACTTCCGTCAGTTTGACCCGTTGCCGTTCCCGCTCCAGCAGGGTCCGTCCCCGGGCCACATGGAGGTCGTGATCTCGTTGCTTGAACCAGCGTTGGATCTTGGTCCGGGCGCTAGCGGTATGGAGATAACCTAAGCGGGGGTTGAGCCAGTCCCGGCTGGGAGTGCCTTCCCGAGTGGTGAGAATTTCCACCTTTTGACCGCTGGCCAGGGGTTGGGTGAGGGCCACCATGGCCCCATCCACCTTGGCGCCCCGGCAGCGATGACCCACTTCGGTGTGAATCGCATAGGCAAAATCCAGGGGGGTGGAGCCTTCCGGCAAGTCAATGACCCGTCCCTGGGGGGTTAGGACATAGATCCGGTCATGGAAGGCTTTGGATTTGAACTGCTCGATGAGGTCAGTGTTATCCGAGCTGCCTTCTTTTCGATCCAGGAAGCTTCGGAGCCAGGCAATGCGTTGCTCAAAAGCCGTATCTAGGGCTGCTCCCTCCTTATAGCGCCAGTGGGAGGCAACCCCCAGTTCGGATTCCCCGTGCATTTGGAAGGAGCGGATCTGGATTTCCATGGGCTTTTTTCCCGGGCCGAGGACCGCGGTATGTAAGGAGCGGTAACCATTGGGTTTAGGGTGGGCGATATAATCGTCAAATTCCTCGGGGATGGGAGTCCAAAGGGTATGGACCAGACTCAGGGTGGCATAACAGGCGCTCACGTCATCCACGATGACCCGGAAGGCATGGACATCGAACAACTGGTGGAAGTCCAGATTTTTGTTCCGCATCTTTTTCCAGATGCTGTAGAGATGTTTGGGCCGGCCACTGACTTCGCCCCGGAGCCCCGCTTGGGTGAGGGCGTCTTTGAGCTGCGCTTTTATTTTGGCAATGTAGCGCTCCCGGTCTACTCGCCGTTCGTCCAGGGCTCTGGCGAGCTGTTGATAGGTCTCGGGCTCCAGATAGCGCAGGGCCAGATCCTCAAGCTCCCATTTGAGTTGCCAGATACCTAAGCGGTTGGCCAGGGGAGCGAAAATGTCTAGGGTTTCCTGGCCTAGAGTTTGGCGGGTGGCTTCAGGGGCGGTTTTGGCATGGCGCAGGCGATAGAGGTGATCAGCCAAGCGGATCAGGACGACCCGGGGATCTTCCACGATGGCCAACAGCATTTTGCGCAGTTTTTCCGCCTGGGTGGGGTCTTTTTCGCTGCTGCGGTAGTGTTTCAGCACGGCCAGGCGCTCGGCACCCCGGAGTAGCCGGGTAATCGCCGGACCTAATTCTTTGGTGATTACCGCGGGATTGAGGGCGCCCGTTTCCATTGCCGGCAGCAGCAGCCCCGCGCTCTGAGTCTCCGTATCCACTCCCAGCTCTGCCAGTAATTCCACAATGGCATTGCCTTGGGCTAGCAAGGACGCCGCTTGCTGCTCAGGGGCTTGGCTGGTGAGTAGCGCCCTGGCTTCTTCCAGCTCGGAGGCGGAGGGCAGGAGTAAATGTTTGAAGCTGCGTTGCGTTGAAACCATGGGTGATGTCTGGGGTTTAATTAAACCGCTTTCCATTGAGCGGCTAATCGCTTAGGTGAGACTGGGTGCGCTGTTCCAAGTTCCTGGGCAAAAAGGGAGATCCGGTATTCCTCTAGCATCCAGCGGTAAGTTTCCAGAGCCAGGTTGGTCTCACCTTGTGGTTCCCACCTCTGCCGGCAGGCGAGCCATAAGGGGGCAATCTCGGCCTGCCGCTGCTTGTCTCGGCCAGGGTTTTCCCGCAGCTTGGAAAGCCGCAGTCTCATCCCTTTGAGATAGCGAGGGAGATGGACCAGCCACGCCGGTGGGGTCTGGCTGATAAAGCCATGATAGACCAAATGGGCCAGTTGTTCCTTCATATCGCTAATGGAATTTAGCCAAGGAAGGGGAAGATTGCCAGTGAGCTGTTTGGCTATTTCGTGATATTCGGCCAAAATCGCTTCTATCAGGCGGCAGAGTTCATTGGCGGTCATCATCAGTTCACTACCGCCTTTTTCCTTACGGGCAGCAAACTCTTCCGCGCTGCGCACCCAGGGGTGCTCAAAAATAAAAGTGCGATCCACTATCCCTTGAACTAACTCATCTTTAAGGCTTTCGCAGGAGGGCTGGGAGGAGTCGCCTTTTTCCCCAGGGGCAGGGGGGATGCGGGTATAGTGCAGGCACATCTTCTGGATGCCGGGCAGATTTTTTCGTAAGTATTTGATTTGCTGAGGGAGTGCCAACATGAATAGGCGCCGCAGCCCTAAACGGGTGGTCTCTTGCGCCGTCTCGGCCGAATCCATGATCACCAAAGAGACCGAACTCCCTTTATCCTGCAGCGCCGGGTAGCCCTTCAGTTTTAGCCCATGACGCTCCAGCTCAACCTGTTCTGGCAGCTCACCGAAATCCCATTGGGTGATTCCTTCCCGGGTCAGGCCACTCTCATCCCAGCCCCGAAAGCTGCGTTGGGCCTTGCCGCCCCACTCCTGTTGCAGGGCAACCAAATCCCGGCTCATAGCCAGTTCCTTCCCCTCTTCATCCACTAACCGAAAGTTCATTTGTAGATGAGGCGGCAGCTCCGCGTCTTGCCAATGGTTGGCTGAGAGGGCAATCCCCGTCATGGTTTGGAGGTGGCGCGCCAGCACTTCGAGTAGGGGGCCTTGTTCGGGGTTCAAGGCTTGAATACAAGCCTCTGCAAAGTCAGGGACCGGAACAAAATTACGCCGCAGGGCTTTAGGTAAAGCTTTAATCAAGCAAGTGATTTTTTCTTTAAGCAGCCCAGGAACCAACCATTGGAAGCGGCTGGCCTCCAGTTGATTGAGCACCGCCAAGGGGACAGTGAGGGTCACCCCATCCAAGGGATGGCCCGGCTCAAAGTGATAACCCAGGGCAAGGGGGATCCCCTTGATAGTGATTTGGTCAGGAAAACGCTCTACCGTTACTGCGCTCGCCTCATGGCGCATCAGCTCTTCCCGGCTGAGGAATAATAACCGGGGGGTTTTCCGCTCTGCTTGTTGACGCCACCGTTCAAAGCTAGCGCCATTATAGATCCCGGCGGGAATCCGCGCGTCATAAAATTGGTAGAGGATCTCTTCATCTACCAGGACATCCCGGCGTCGGCTTTTGTGTTCGAGTTCTTCGATTTCTTCAAAGAGCTCTTGGTTATGGCGGAAGAAAGGGGCGCGGGTGTCATAATCCCCCTGGACCAGGGCTTCGCGAATGAAGATTGCCCGCGCTTCTTCCGGGTTAAGCGGGCCATAGTGAATACGGCGTTTGGGAATCACCGTTAAGCCGTAGAGGGTAACCCGCTCATAGGCCATCACTTGAGCAGGGCGCTTTTCCCAATGGGGATCAAAATAGCTGCGTTTAACCAAATGGGAGGCGAGGGGCTCGATCCATTGGGGGTCCATTTTGGCCACGCAGCGGGCATAGAGCCGGGAGGTTTCCACCAGTTCCGCCGCCACGACCCACTTAGGGCGCTTTTTGAAAAGGGCAGATCCGGGAAAGATCTGGAGTTTGATATTTCTCGCGCCCAGATAGTGGTCCTGTTCCGACTTAAAGGCGATATTGCCGAGCAGGCCTGTGAGTAGCGCCCGATGAATGGCCTCATATTCCGCCGGTACCTGGTTGGGGCGAAAGCCAATATTGGCCACCAACAGTTTGAGTTGTTGCTGGATGTCGTGCCATTCCCGTAGGCGCAAATAGGAGAGAAAATGCTCCCGGCAATAGGCCCGGAGCTTATTTTGTGACAGATGGGCCCGTTGGTGGTGAAAATCCTCCCATAGTTTTAGATAAGAGAGAAAATCGGAGCGCTCATCTTGATAGCGGGCATGGGCCTCATCGGCCGCTTGTTGGGCGTCAAGAGGGCGCTCCCGCGGGTCCTGAATACTGAGGGCGCTGGCGATAATCAGGATCTCGTTCAGGCAATGGAATTCATTGCTGGCGAGTACCATCCGGCTAATCCGGGGGTCGATGGGCAATTGGGCCAGTTGACGGCCTATTGCGGTCAAATTTTGGGCTTCATCTAGGGCCCCCAATTCTTCTAGCAGTCGCAGGCCATCGTTGATCATTTTGGCGGGCGGGGGATCGATGAAGGGGAAATTTTCCACCGCTCCCAATTTCAAGGCCTTCATTTGCAGGATCACCGACGCCAGATTGGTCCGCAGGATTTCCGGATCGGTGAATTGGGGACGGTTGAGAAAATCATCCTCGCTATAGAGGCGAATGCAAATCCCTTCTGCGATGCGGCCGCAACGGCCAGCCCGCTGATTGGCACTGGATTGGGATATCTTTTCAATGGGCAACCGCTGCACTTTGCTGCGCACGCTATAGCGGCTCAAGCGGGCCAGGCCCGGGTCCACCACGTAATGAATTCCCGGCACTGTCAGGGAGGTTTCGGCCACGTTGGTCGCAAGCACGATGCGTCTTCCGGCATGGGGTTTGAAGACCCGATTCTGTTCGGCAGCCGACAACCGCGCATAAAGGGGCAGGATTTCGGTGTGGGGGGGATGGTGTTTGCGCAATGCCTCGGCGGTCTCGCGAATTTCCCGTTCTCCAGGGAGGAAAACGAGAACGTCTCCCGAACCTAGGCGGGATAGTTCATCGACCGCATCCAGAATGGCTTGGGGTAACTCCCGATCCTGTTGGTCCTGTTCACCACAAAGGGGACGATAGCGGACCTCTACCGGATAGGTGCGCCCGGACACTTCGATGATGGGCGCCTGGTTAAAGTGCTGGGAAAAGCGCTCGGTATCGATAGTCGCAGAGGTAATAATAACCTTGAGATCAGGCCGTTTGGGCAAGAGCTGTTGCAGATAGCCCAGGAGAAAATCAATGTTGAGGCTGCGTTCGTGGGCTTCATCAATGATAAGGGTATCGTATTGTTCTAAAAAGCGGTCCCCTTGGGTTTCCGCCAACAGGATCCCGTCGGTCATGAGCTTAATGTAGGTATTGGGGCTGACCCGATCATGGAAACGGACTTTATAGCCCACCAGTTGCCCCAGATCGCTGTTTAATTCTTCGGCAATTCGATTGGCCACGCTCCGGGCCGCAATTCGGCGCGGCTGGGTGTGGCTGATCATGCCTGCGACCCCACGGCCCAGCTCCAAGCAGATTTTCGGCAATTGGGTGGTTTTTCCAGAACCCGTCTCACCGGACACGATGACCACTTGATGATCCCGGATGGCGGCCCCGATTTCTTCCCGCCGTTCAATGACTGGCAGGGATTGGGGAAAAGTGGGCTCGGGCAACTGATGACGGCGCTGCTCCCGCCGCAGACGAGAGTGCTCGATAGCCTGGGTCAATTGGTCTAACTTATGAATTGCATCCCCTTTCGCTAATCGCTGCAGGCGGCGCCTCAGCCGGTGCTGATCACAGCGCATACAATGGGGAATTTTTGAGGCTAATGCTTTCAGTTGTGGTTGCAAAATAACGGAGCCAATGGATTGATAAGCTGAATTTGAAAGTCTCATATTTTACTGGGCAGGATGCTATTGGCAAAGCAAACAGCTTAGCAAGAGAGTAAAGAGATTTTATGAATCAGGAACATAGACTTATTCATTTCCGATGGGTCTTGGCTTTAGCGAAATCAGGTTTGGTTTTGGTGATGATCTTAGGGGCTGCTGGCTGCCGTTCCCAGTTGCCGCAGGTCACCTACAGCGACCCTTATCAGCGGGCTATCAGGATCATGGCAGTAGGATTAAATTCTACGACGGTGGAGACATTGATGAAGTTCCCTCACTATCAGGACTTGGCGGTTTCCCAGGCCAAGTCAGTGAGTTCTACTGCCCTTCTACCGGAGTAGTCCGTCGGGCAGGGGCGTCGTTGATACCGTTGCTAACGGCGACGAATGGGTAATACCGCTGCCACGCTGCTGCTTCCAGACGAGTTAACCTTATCAGAGGTGAGGGCGGGGGCTGAAAGGACCGTTGCCGCTGGGGGTTTGGTGGATTGGAAAAATGCCCGTTTACGATGACACATGTAGGCCCAAAGACCCGGTAGTTATTTATTACCTTAATAAAGATGCCACGAGGAGAATCAATTATTTATGCATAAAAAATACATCTTTTTCTCACGTTAATTTTTCAGTTAATATCGAGGTCGGAGAGGCTTTTTAGGGCGCGCAGTAGTTGAGGGATAGCTGAATAGTCGTCTGTCGCTCACTTAATGTTGCTCCCGTAGGGCGCCGTGCTGTGATTTAGTTTTACGCAGGGCGGTAATCGGGTTGGTGATTCTCCTCTGCTAACCATCTCGCTTTTGTTGCGCCCATTGATAACGAGAGGACGGCAGCAATTAGCTTAAGACTATGGCGGCGGGCCGGTAGATCAGTGGTTTTATTCTCCGGTCCCCTATTGGCCTGGTCTAGTGAGGAACTGGCTAACTATGAAGTTTGCTAACACACATCCTATTAATAATAATAACAAAAATAATATGAATAGGAACAATATAAAAGTGATCATTGGGGGGCCTCTGGGCATTCTTGCCTGGAGTGCTTCCGCAGGGACGATGTTAATTGTTTTTATCTGGGGGTTGGAAAAATCTGTTTTTGCCGTGGTCGCTGTCAAGACCGTTTCGTGGGGAATGTGGGGAGTGGGTGTAATACGCCAATCATCCTACTTCAAATCCCTAAAAAATCCCCATAATGTATTGAACCATGGAAAAAAATCTTTGTCCTCCCTTTCTTGGGGATTCACCTTTTATTTGTGCTCCATCGGCGATCAGGGACGGCTGAATTATAATCTTCTCCCGGTGAGTTTGAGGCTTTACCGTGAGTATTATGTTCCCTCTCAATACCAACCTTCCCCGTTTGCCCATGGCTATTTTCGGGTATCGGAAAGGTTGATGAGGGATTCCCTAGGAAGGGAACAATCCCCCGAATTTGTTTTGATGCCTCAGTCCCTTAGGGGAGGATAATTGGAGCAAGAAGGTTCGTCCGAATATCTTTCTCCTATCCTCATTTTTGCATTGCCCTGGTGGTTGGGAAAGCGCTCAGGTATCAGGGTAAGCAAAAAAAGATTGATAAGCCCTTATTAAGCCCTTATATAGAGTGATGATTTCATAACTTATTGATTTAATGATATCGAAGAAGTAGAAATTCGATGCTGGTTTGACAAAATAGGGATAGACGCCTAGCCTGAGCGCTCTTTTGCTTCTTGATCCTGCCGCAGGAACTGTACACCCTTTTCATTCCCCTAGAGTGACTGATTGATATTGATAATGACTATTCTAAACTAAGAGGAGTAATGACGGTGAAATGTAGGTTAAGCGCGGTAGTGGTCGTCTTTTCGATTTTATTGCTGCCAGGCTGTAGCGAGAAAAGGGAAGAAGGGCAGGAGCAGCTTTCACGAGAAGCAAAATTGCAACATTCTCTGGATCGGATCAATAAAATTTTGGAAAGCAGCAAAGCCCATTCTTTTCAAGATACCAAGAGGCTGAAAGAAATTAAGGCTGGCCTTGAGGAAGAACTAGGCTTGCGGCAGCCCGACAATGAGTAGTAACCGTTCCGGATTTTAGAAAAAACCCCATGAAGCTTGCAAACATGATTGCCCAGGAACTGGGAATTCGACCTGAGCAGGTGGATGCTGCCATAGGTCTATTAGATGAGGGGGCCACCGTTCCCTTTGTTGCCCGCTACCGCAAGGAAGCCACCGGCGGGATGGATGATACCCAGCTACGTTACCTGGAAAACCGTTTAATTTACCTGCGAGAGCTTGAAGAGCGCCGAGAGGCTATCGTGCGCTCCATTGAGAAGCAGGGTAAATTAACAGAAGAATTAGCACAACAGCTCCAGGCAGTGACGACCAAAACTGAGCTGGAAGATCTGTATTTACCCTATAAGCCAAAGCGTCGTACTAAAGCACAAATAGCGCGTGAAGCCGGGCTTGAGCCGCTGGCATTGCAATTGTTAGAAAATCCAGAGTTCAATCCAGAAGAACTTGCCGCCAATTATTTGAACCCGGAGAAGGGTATTGAAGAGGTACAAGCAGCGCTAGAAGGCGCGCGGCGGATTCTAATGGAGCGCTTTGCTGAGGATGCTCTCTTGCTAGGCCAGCTCAGGGAATATCTTTGGCAGCAGGGTAAATTGAGCGCCAAAGTGCAGAAAGAAAAGGCAGAGCAGGGCAGCAAGTTTGCAGATTACTTCGATTACCAGGAGGCCATTCATAAGATTCCTTCCCACCGTGCCTTAGCCCTTTTCCGAGGCCGGAACGAAGGGGTGCTTAGCTTGACATTAGATATTTCCACCGAAGAGGAGGAACAGTCTCATCCCTGTGAGGCCATGGTGGCTAAGCATTTTGGGATTGAGGAGCAAGGGCGACCTGGGGATACTTGGTTACTGCAAACGGTACGCTGGGCCTGGAAGATTAAGCTTTATCCCCATTTAGAGGCAGAGCTTAAGTCACGCCTGCGAGAACAGGCGGAGGATACAGCGATTGGTGTCTTTTCGCGGAATTTACGCAACCTGCTGCTTGCTGCCCCTGCGGGTCCCCGTCCGGTCATGGGGTTGGATCCTGGCTTTCGTACCGGTGTTAAGATCGCTGTCATTGACCAGACCGGGAAGCTACTGGAAACCGCCACAATTTATCCCCACCCGCCCCAGAAGCAATGGGAGGCCTCCATGGGTATCCTTTCCGAGCTGGTGAAAAAGCATCAGGTGGAACTGATCAGTATCGGTAATGGCACGGCGTCTCGGGAAACGGAACAGCTAGTGACGGAGCTGCTAAAAAGAGACCCGGAGCTCAAGCTGCAAAAACTGATAGTCAGTGAAGCGGGAGCCTCCGTATATTCCGCCTCTGAATTCGGGGCCCAGGAGTTGCCGGAAGTGGATGTCTCCTTGCGGGGCGCTGTATCCATTGCCCGCCGTCTGCAAGATCCTCTGGCGGAGCTGGTCAAGATCGATTCTAAATCGATTGGTGTCGGCCAATATCAGCATGATGTCAATCAGATCCAGTTGGGGCGGGCGTTGGCGAATATGGTAGAAGATTGTGTCAACGCCGTGGGCGTTGATCTCAACACCGCCTCTTCGGCACTCTTGTCCTATGTATCCGGCTTTACGCCCACTTTGGCCCGCAACATGGTGGAATACCGTAACACCCACGGTTCTTTTACCTCCCGCGAGAGTCTCAAACAGGTGCCTCGTTTTGGCCCTAAGACATTTGAGCAGGCAGCTGGTTTTTTGCGTATCATGGGGGGGGATAATCCCCTGGACGCCTCGGCAGTCCATCCTGAAGCTTACCCGGTAGTGGAAAAAATCATGGATGCCACGGGGCATGACATACACCATTTGATTGGTCAGACGGATTTTTTGAACTCACTGGATCCGGCTCAGTTTACCAATGAGCAGTTTGGCCTACCTACGATTCAAGATATCCTCAAGGAGCTTGATAAGCCAGGACGGGACCCCCGTCCCGAATTTAAAATGGCCACATTTAAGGAAGATGTGAAAACTTTGGAGGATCTCAGACCCGGGATGGTGTTAGAAGGGGTCGTGACCAACGTAACCGCCTTTGGCGCCTTTGTCGATATAGGGGTGCACCAGGATGGGTTGGTGCATATCTCTGCATTGGCGGACCGTTTTGTGAAGGATCCCCATGAGATTGTTTCAGCAGGGGATATCGTCAAAGTAAAAGTCCTGGAAATTGATAATGCCCGCAAGCGTATTGGTCTAACCATGCGGCTCCGGGAAACAGCAGGGAAGCAGCAGCAGGCTGCCGCCGGGCAAGCACGGAAGCCTGAGCGCAGCAAAGCTAAACCCTCTCCCCAGCCCCAAGGCGCAATGGCAGAGGCTTTTTTGCGAGCGCAAAAGAGCAACTAGCATGATGATGTTTCACAAAAGCACCAAGCTTCTTGAAGAGATAAGCGTTTTTCTATCAACTCTGTTTGATCCATGCTTGGTGCTTTTGTGATGGAGTCCTTATTTCAGGTGGGGTGCGCGTTGCGCGGATATAAAATAAGATTAGCGCTGTTTTAAGAAAAAGAGCGAATTCATTATCTGGCAGGCGCAGGACAGCCTTCCATCTGATAAATGAAATATCCGTGCTGTTCAATATGTTGTTGTACTGCAGGATTGGCGGCTTCGCTATGACAATAAACGCAAGACTCCTGCTGGACATCTTTCACTTGGATGCCAATGCTTTCAAGCCATTCTTTCGCATATTGTTTGGCCAATTTCTCTTCCTTGCCTGTGGGAAGAAAGACATCAAAATGAAGTCGTTTTCCTTCCGTTGTGGTGACATAGGTATCAAACACATCGATTTGCATAGACTCTTGCTCCCTTTGATTAAAAAATAATCTTAATACAGGTTAATTAATAGACTCAAGCAGCTAGTGATGAGGGCGCACTACAATACGCGCTTAACCCCAATCCCAAAACTATTTTTTATTAACTCCCTCATCAAGTGAGTAAACCATCGTGCTACTTTTGATATAATAAAAATTAATAATAAATAATTTTTTATTTTTTTACATTATAAGGAGTATTTGTTAATTTTCTTAGTCTATCTAAGACTTAAATTGCCAGATCATCCCGATTCTGGTAAGTAAATAGGATAGCTAAGAAGCTAACATACGTTGCCATGGGAAACGATTTATTTAGCGTTCAAAATAGCCCCCTTACTGCAGAGCAGGCAGAGACTTTAAACCGCCTAATTCCAGCCCTGACCACTGAGCAACTGACTTGGCTTGGTGGTTATCTCGCCGGCTTTAATGCAGCCAGGCAGGGCGTGGAGAGTGGGGCGCAACCTGTGGCGCAGCCGATAGCAGATGCTAGCCCTGCTAAGGCTGTTACGGTATTGTTTGGCTCCCAAACTGGGAATGCTGAAAAACTTGCTGAAATGCTGTGCGAGCGACTGTCAGCAATGGGTTTTACCCCTACGTTACAAAACATGGGGAGTTATAAGGCTCGGCAGCTGAAACGTGAAGACTACCTTTTTGTGATTGTGAGCACCCATGGCGAGGGTGACCCACCGGATAATGCCGAAGCATTCCATGAGTTTTTGCATGGCAAAAAGGCGCCTAAATTGGACAGCCTTCGGTTTTCAGTATTGGCCCTTGGCGATAGCAGCTATGAGCATTTTTGTAAGACGGGCCAAGACTTTGATACTCGCCTAGAAGCTTTAGGAGGACAGCGCTTCTATCCCCGCGTGGATTGTGACGTGGATTACGATGATGCTGCTGAGGCTTGGATCGACGGCATCCTGAAGTCCCTTGCCGATGAACTGAGCACCCCAGCGGTGGTGACCACGGGTTCGACGGTGGCGGTACCCGCCACCACGTCTAGTTATTCTAGAAAAAATCCTTTTCCTGCGACTTTATTGGAAAACCTTAAGATTACGGGGCGGGGGTCTAGCAAAGACGTTCGGCATGTGGAACTGTCCTTGGAAGAATCCTCCCTCTCTTTTGAGCCTGGAGACTCCCTAGGGATTGTGCCAAGTAATTGCCCAGAATTAGTCACTGAACTTATGGAGGTGGCGGGGCTTGATCCCAAGGCGATTGTTTCCAATGCCAAGCAAGAAACCACCACTTTGGAAGAAGCATTATCCCATAACTATGAAATCACAACTATTACTCGGCCATTTTTAGAGAAATATGCCACCTTTGCTGAGTCCCGGGAGCTTGGCAGGTTGCTGCAAGAGGAGAACCGAGCCCAGCTGCGGGATTTCATTTATGGTCGGGAGATCATCGATGTGGTTCGGAGCTATCCCCTGCGGGGGATCACGGCCGAGCAATTTGTCGGTTTGTTGAGAAAGTTACCGCCTCGGCTTTATTCTATCGCTTCTAGCTATCAGGCCAATCCTGATGAAGTCCACCTGACGGTGGGGGTGGTCCGCTACCAAAGCCATGGGCGCTCCCGCAAGGGAGTGGCGACCACGTTCTTATCGGAACGGGTGCCTGAGGATGGGACCGTGCCTGTTTATGTCGACAGCAATAAAAATTTTCGCCTTCCGGAAGATTCGGATGTGCCTATCATTATGGTAGGGCCGGGGACCGGGGTGGCGCCTTTCCGCGCTTTTTTAGAAGAACGGGAAGTGGCTGCAGCTTCTGGTAGGAATTGGCTATTTTTTGGGGATAGGCATTTTCACACCGATTTTCTTTATCAGCGGGAGTGGCTCGATTACCGCAAGAATGGCTTATTAACTCGAATTGATGTGGCTTTTTCCCGGGATGAAGAGAAAAAAACTTACGTTCAGCACCGGATGCTTGAGAATAGCCGAGAGTTCTATGCCTGGTTAGAAGAAGGAGCCTATTTTTATGTCTGCGGTGACGCGGAGTATATGGCGCCCGATGTGCATGAGGCATTGCTTTCTATTGTAGAGAAGGAAGGCCGGGTCTCCAGGGAAAAAGCAGTGGAGTATGTCAGGGATCTGCAGCAAAGCAGGCGCTACCAACGAGACGTATATTGACGAGGTCGAGACAGTGACTCACGATTTGCAGCAAAAAAGCAAACTTAGTGCCGAGGAAAAGCTCAAGGAAGGGAGCGAGTATCTGCGTGGAACAATTAAGGAAAGCCTGGCTGATCCAGTGACAGGCGCCGTTACAGCAGATGATGCCAAATTACTTAAATTCCACGGCACCTATCAGCAGGATGACCGGGATCTGCGTACCGAGCGGATGCGCCAGAAATTGGAACCCGCTTATTCTTTCATGGTTCGGGTGCGGATGCCAGGAGGAGTCTGCACGCCGACGCAATGGCTGCAATTGGATGAATTGGCGCGTCAGTATGCCAATAATTCCTTGCGTATTACCACCCGGCAAACGTTTCAATTTCATGGTGTGGTTAAGCGTCATCTTAAAGCCACCATTGCAGGGATTAATCAGGCGTTATTGAATACCATTGCTGCTTGCGGCGATGTCAATCGTAATGTGGTCTGCCACAATAACCCCTATTTTTCCCCTCTCCATAAGACGGTTTATGAATGGACCCAGCGGTTGAGCGACCATTTTTTGCCCCAAACCCGAGCCTATCACGAAATCTGGCTGGATAAGGAAAAAGTTGCCGGTACGCCGCCTGAAGATCAGGAACCGCTTTATGGTAAGACTTACCTTCCCCGTAAATTCAAAATAGGGGTTGCTGTTCCGCCGAGCAATGATATTGATGTTTTCTCCCAAGATCTCGGTTTTATTGCTATTGGGAAAAACAACCGCCTCGCGGGCTTCAACGTCTGTGTCGGGGGGGGCATGGGGATGACTCACAGCGAGACGGCCACCTATCCTCGCCTAGGGGACGTGATCGGCTTCTGTACCCCCAGCCAATTACTGGAAGTTGCAGAAAACATCCTTAAAATTCAGCGTGATTTTGGCAATCGTTCCGACCGCAAGCAGGCCCGGCTGAAATACACTATCGATAGTCGCAGTATCGATTGGTTCAAGGCGGAACTTAACCAGCGGCTAGGTTGGTCTTTGCCACCGGCACGTCCGTTCCACTTTGAGAATAATGGCGATCGTTTTGGTTGGGCCCAGGATTCAAAGGGTCGTTGGCATCTTACCCTGTGTCTGTTAAGTGGTCGTATCAAAGATACACCAGATCAGCCTTTGATGACCGGTCTGCGGGAAATTGCTAAGATCCACAAGGGAGATTTTCGCCTTACCACCAACCAAAATTTGACTATCGCCAATATTTCCAAAACCAATAAGCCCCGTATTGAGGCGTTATTGGAAAAATATCGTATCCCCTTGCCTGAGCGGTTTAGTGCCGTGCGGCGTGATGCCATGTCTTGTGTGGCGTTGCCCACTTGCGGCTTGGCTATGGCTGAAAGCGAGCGCATCCTGCCCGGATTTCTCAGCCGCCTAGAGGCGGTCATGGAGAAGTTGGGACTGAGCAATGAATCCATCACGGTCCGTATCACGGGTTGTCCCAATGGTTGTGGTCGTCCCTACGTAGGCGAAATTGCGTTGGTGGGCAAATCATTAGGCCATTACAATCTCTATCTGGGAGCAGGGTTTGCGGGTCACCGCTTGAATAAGCTATACCGGGAATCCTTGACCGAGGAAGAGGTGATTGGGGTGCTCACGCCCATTCTTGAGCATTATGCTCGGGAACGGCAACAAGGCGAACATTTTGGAGATTTTGTGATCCGGATGGGCTATGTTGATGAAGTCAGGGCGGGACGGGAGTTCCACGACGTTCGCCCGGAAAAGGCGGTACAAAGCGCCTAATTGCAAGTCATCCTAGAACGGTAGCGATCTTTAGGCCTGTTCGGTATTATTCGCTATTTATAAAACAACTTAAAGGAGGAAGCGTCATGGCACTACATATCGGCGATGTCGCCCCAGATTTTACCCAGGAATCTACCATTGGCCCGCTCCACTTCCACGAGTGGATTGGTGACAGTTGGGTGGTACTCTATTCCCATCCTGCCGACTACACACCCGTGTGCACCACGGAGCTAGGGCTTACCGCCAAGTTGGCAGATGAGTTCAAAAAGCGCAATGTTAAAGTGGCTGCCCTGAGCGTTGATGATACGGAGTCCCATAAGGGGTGGATCAACGATATCAACGAAACCCAAGGATGTCAGGTGAATTTCCCCATCATCGCTGATGCGGATCGGAAGGTTTCCGAGCTCTATGACATGATTCATCCTGGCGCCAGCGAAACGGTGACGGTGCGCTCGGTCTATTTTATTGATTCCAATAAGAAGATCCGGGCGGTGATTACTTACCCGCCAAGCACCGGCCGGAATTTTGATGAAATCCTGCGGGTCATTGATTCCCTGCAGCTGACCGATGATTATAGTGTGGCGACGCCTGTGAACTGGAAAGATGGTGACGAGTGCGTCATTGTTCCGTCATTAAAAGATCCAGAGGTTCTTAAAGAGAAATTCCCCAAGGGCTACAAAGAAGTCAAGCCCTACCTGCGGATGACTCCGCAACCTAATAAGTAACCAAATAAAGCGATATTTGGAACAAATGCTTATCTTTTGAGTAGGCATTGTCGTCTGTGATAAATAGCTGGGTGGTTGGGGTTCTCCCCGGTCACCTAGCTATCATGGACATTAATTTGCGGCTCACTTTATGGCATCTTGCCACCACTTGCCCCCCTTTTGCCCCCCAGGCCTGCTGCCATCGCAGGAATAATTTTTGGTAAGGTCCCCTATCAAAAAAACGTTAGGTGTTGCATGGCCACATCCTTTTCCAACCTTACCCCCCTTCGTCCTCTCCAGGGCCCGCCTGGGCCAGCTGCTTGGGTGCTGTAGCGATTGTGTTGGGTGTTTTGCTAGCTGCGATTCATGGCAACGAATGGATGAAGCAGGGGGTCATCGTCCAGGCCACGCCTGCCAGCGGAGTTGTCCCCGCCGCAGAGTGTCCCGAGGATGAGCTGGAGGAAGAGAGGCTTTCGCTGGCTGAATGTAAGCAGATGGTGGCCAATGTCCAAAATTTCATTTTGTCCGCACCGGACTGGTTCTTTAGTTTTCAAATGGCGCTGGCTTGTGTCGGTACGATTATTGCTTTCGTATCCATTATCCTCGGTGTGGCACTGGTCCATTATCGTCGCTGGGCACCGACCGCCGCCGTGTTGGTCTTCGCTGCTTTAGCCATTATTGATGTGGTCGATTTTATTGCTGTGGTTAATACCGGGCCCATATTAAGGAGCATGTACCTTTGGGACATTCTGCTCTGGTTCTTCATTCATCTCGTGATGACAGTAGGTGCCATTGTGGGTCGCCAGAGTCAGATTCAGTCGAGTAGACAGTCATATCGATAAAGGAAAGCTGCGAGGTAATATGCAAAGAGAAGGTTACAGTCGGAGGGCCGTTGTCATCCACTGGGTGTTGGCGGTTTCAATTTTCTTTTTGTTCATTTCCAGCTGGTGGATGTTAGCCTTGCCCTTGCCATCTGAGGATTTGGTTTATCGGGCATTCCCCTTCCAATTGCACAAAAATATCGGCATTACGCTGGTGTTATTGCTGGGTGTGTTCCTCTATGTCCGCTTCAAGCACCGCCCCCGGATAGAAATTTCCAAGGAGTATCCCCGTTGGATGCACAGGCTCGCTGTTGTCGATCATGTGATCGTGTATCTTCTGATTTTCGCCGTCTGTATTAGCGGATATCTTTCTTCTTCATTTAGCGGCTGGGGCACAACCTGGTGGTGGACGGTCGGCTTCCCTAACTGGGGTTGGGAGGATGAAGAGCTTAATATCTTTTTCTCGGATATTCATTTCTGGACTTGTTGGGCACTCCTTGCGGTAGTGGCGGTGCACATCAGCGGGGCCCTGTATCACGCCTTCCGCAATGATCGGGTCGTGCGCCGAATGCTTCGCCTGTAGTTAACCGTTATTGTCTCGTTTCTAATTTGCACTCTGGCCGTTGGCCTTGATCGCGGGCTTGTTGATAGAGATCCAGGGCTTCGGGTAAGTCCTGTTCTAAATGGCGAATGCGGGATTGATCAGCGGGGTGAGTGGAGAGGAATTCCAGAGGTTGGGGACCACCGGTTTGCATCATATTTTTCCAAAGCTGAATACTCTGGCGGGGATCAAAACCGGCGCGGGCCATATAGCGCAAGCCCAGGATATCGGCTTCGCTTTCTTGGGCACGACTGAAAGGTAAAATAATCCCCACCTGGGTTCCCAGCCCCAGTAAGGCCATGAGTTGTTGACCAGTAGCACTGTTAGGAGTGCCGGCTAGAGTCTGGACCAGCTGGAGTCCTGCTTGGGTGGCATATTGAGTAGATAAGCGAGCATTGCCATGTTGGGCGGTGACATGACCGATTTCGTGGCCGATAACGGCAGCAAGTTGATCGGCGTTTTCAGCCACTGAGAGAAGGCCCGTGTGAATGCCAATATAGCCCCCTGGTAAAGCAAACGCATTAGGTTGGTCCGCTTTAAACACCGTGACTTTCCACTGGCCTCCACTTTGGGGAGGAGGGGCCGCCGCCGTAACAGCCTCGGCGACACAGCGCACATAGCGGTTGATGGCTGGATCTTGGGAGACCGGTGTTTCTTGTTTGATTTGGCGATAGGCCGTCTCTCCCATTTGGGCCATTTGGTTAGAGGGGAAAAACTCCAATTGGGTGCGGCCCGTGGGGGAGGTGGCACAAGCAGCCAACAGGAGCAGACTGAATAAACTCAACAGCAGATTTTTGTTTAATTGGTTTCTCATGTTGGCTGCCACGAACTAAGTACCTATGAATAAAATATGAGATATTTTAGGAGCGAGCCGGTGGCGTGGAGCCAGGGGACAAGGAAGTCCCCGCAAGCCCTTTTTTTATGGAGGAAAAACGGGTTTGCGGAACACCACCGGCTCGTTCCAGAATGCTTCGAAATTTTTACAGGATACTTAGGCAAGAATTTGGATTAGTGGATAACTATCGATAAGGGTAGACTTCAACCTCCGCTTAGGCCAGATTTTTCGATACGATCTCATAGACGTCTTTAGAGATCTGTGGTGTTTTAGCGATGCGCTCCAATTGCGCCTTCATCAGTTCTTGCCGGTTCTGGTCGTAGCGCTGCCAAGGATTAAAGGCGCTGACAAGGCGGGCAGCCACTTGCGGATTAAGGGGATCAAGCTTGAGGACATAATCTCCAAGAAAACCATAGCCCTTGCCGCTGGGGTCATGGAAGCGAGCGGGGTTGCCCTGGCTGAAGGCGCCGATGAGGGCCCGGACCTTATTCGGATTCGTTAGCTTAAAGGCGGGATGGTGGGTGAGCTCTTGCACCCTAGCGAGGGTATCCTGACGTCGTGAGAGGGCCTGGAGGGTGAACCACTTATCGATCACTAAAGAATCTTCCTGCCATTTATCATAAAAGGTCTGAAGGGCGATCTTTCTTTCAGGGCCTTCTATATCAACCAGTCTGGAGAGGGCCGCAATGACATCGGTCATGTTGTCGGCATGGTTAAATTGTTGGAGACATTGGCTGCGAATATCTGGCTCATCCAGTTCCATAAGATACCCAAGGCAGGTGTTGCGTAGCTTACGCCGGCCCATTTCTTTAGGATCTCGGCGGTAAGCGCCGGTTTTGGTGAGCGCCTGGTAAGTGGCGGCAAAAAGTTCTTGGAGGGCTTTGGCAAGGCTTCGCCGGATGAAACAACGAGTTTCATGAATGGCATCGGGATCGATGACTGCCATGAATTCGGCCAGGTAATGCTCGGAGGGTAAGGCCAAAATGTGCGCCACAAAAGCTTGGTCAGGCTCGTCGCTTTCGAGGATTCTGCCAACAGTCTCAATAAAAGCGGAGTCGAGAACGAGGGGTTTTCCCTGTTGATAATCCTTCACCAGCCCTAGGATAATTTTGACCGCCAATTGTTGACCGGCTTCCCAGCGATTGAAGCGATCCTTGTCATGGGCTAAAAGAAAGTACCGCTCTTCATCTCTAAGATCCAGATAAAGTTTAACCGGAGCTGAAAAACTTCGCAGCAGGGAGGGGGCCGGCTCGCAAGGAATATCGTGGAAAACAAAAGCTTCTTCTTCTTGACGTAATTCAAGAACTCGCGTGCCGGTGACGGCGGTGGTTTCTCCAGCCAGGCGCAAAGGCAAATCCTCTCCCTGAGAATCCAACAGGCCGATGGCCAGGGGAATATGGAGCGGCGCCTTATGGGGTTGCCCCGGCGTGGGGGGACAGGTCTGTTTTATTTTAAGGGTGTAAGTGGATTTCTCCGCGTCATAAGCGCGGCTGATCCGGAGTTCTGGGGTCCCTGCCTGGCTATACCAGCGGCGGAATTGGGATAAGTCGAGAGCATTGGCATCTTCCAAGGCTTTAACAAAATCATCAGTGGTGACCGCTTGGCCATCGTGGCGATCAAAATAGAGATCAGTCCCTTGGCGGAAGCCCTCTGGTCCCAAAAGATGGTAAAGCATGCGCACAATTTCGGCGCCCTTTTCATACACGGTCATAGTGTAGAAGTTATTAACTTCCACGTAGGATTCTGGGCGGACAGGGTGCGCCATGGGACCAGCATCTTCACGGAATTGATAGGTGCGCAGGTGGTTGACGTCTTGGATCCGCTTGACGGCGGGCGAACCCTGGTCAGCGCTAAATTGCTGATCGCGAAAGACCGTAAAGCCTTCTTTGAGGCTTAATTGGAACCAGTCACGGCAGGTGACCCGGTTGCCTGACCAATTGTGGAAATACTCATGGGCGATCACCCCTTCAATATTCTCATAATCCGTATCAGTAGCCGTTTCCGGTTTGGCCAGCACATACTTGGAATTGAAAATGTTAAGGCCTTTGTTTTCCATGGCGCCCATATTGAAATCATCTACGGCGACGATCATGTAGATATCTAGATCATACTCTCGACCATACACCTGTTCATCCCAGGCCATCGCTCGTTTGAGGGAGGCCATGGCATGTTCGCGTTTGTCCCGATTGTGGGATTGCACATACATGTGTAAGGCGACTTTACGGCCTGATCGGGTGACAAATTCATCTTCGATACGGGCTAGATCGCCAGCGACTAGGGCGAAAAGATAAGAGGGTTTGGGAAAAGGATCTTGCCATTTAGCAAAATGGTGGCCGTTATCCTCTTCGCCCTGAGCCACCAAGTTGCCATTGGAAAGCAATACCGGATATTTCTTCTTGTCCGCCACAATCGTGGTGGTGTAACGGGCCATTACATCGGGACGATCAAGGAAATAGGTAATACGACGAAATCCTTCCGCTTCGCATTGGGTGCAAAAGTTACCGCCTGAAGTATATAGCCCTGAGAGGGTGGTATTGTCCTGGGGATAAATGCGGGTTTCGATCTCTAGAGTGAAGCGCTCCGGTACTTGGAAAAGAGTCAGTGATTCTGGGTTCTGTTGGTAGTCTTTTTTATCTAAGACTTGGCCGTCCAATTGGATAGAGAGTAATTCTAATGCTTCTCCATTAAGGACTAGGGGAGGCGCTTTGGCTTCTGAGTAGCGGGAGATAGCCAGCCGAGAACGAACGGTGGTTTGTTTTTCCCCCAGCTCAAAATGGAGATCAACCGTTTCAATATAATAATCAGGAATTTTATAGTCTTTTAGGTCAATGGTTTGGGGGGAGGCGGGGGATTCTATCTCTAGCATAAATTTTTCTCCCAAGCTTGCTCACCAAGAATCAATTATGCTGTTTAAATAATAGGGAAAAGTGAATAAAAAAAACCGTGGACCGCTCTTGGTCCACGGGTGAAAATAGTCGTTTTTATTTTTTAGAAACGGCGGTTCTGACGGGGGGGACGGGAGGTGCGTTCCCGAGCCTCGTTGATGCGCAGCGGGCGGCCTTTAAAATCGGTGCCGTTCAACTGTTCAATGGCTTCAGCAGCGGCGTCATGATCCATTTCCACAAAACCGAAACCACGAGGTTTTCCTGTTTCTCTATCAGAAATCAGTTTCACGGAATTTACTGCGCCAAAAGGCTCAAACAATTCCCGTAATTCATCTTGGGAGCACTGGAAGGGCAAGTTTCCTACGTAAATGGAAGTCATATTCAATCACTCTAAAACATCGACTGCCCCAGGTTACAGGTATGTCCTAGGGCCTTCTTCAATCAAGAGGGTTGTCTAGCTAAAGGCGCTGCGCAGGGAACGAGGCAGCTTCAAGCCAAAGAACCCTTTCCAATTTTAGTTCGCTAGCCTTTTATCCCTGGCCGATGCGCAGCGTATCTGGAAGCAAGCGGTAGGAATAAAAATCAGAGGTCGAACAGCTCAAAAGCATACCCCTATCCCCCCCAGAGCACAAGGGAAAAAAATAGGTATTTCTACCTACTTTTGTCCCAATATTTTTTCCATGGTAGTGACAAAATGTTTCATGTCTTGTTCAGACACGGCCCCCATGGTGGAGACCCGGAAGATTTGGGTTTCTAACCCTCCTTGTCCCGCGTAGATAACGAAGCCTTGATGTTTGAGTTGGTCATGCAATTTCTGATAGTTGAGGGTTGCGGGTAAATGATAGGCCCGGAGGACACAGGAGGATGATTCCCGGGGCAGCAGGGATTCGATGCCTAATGAGTTGAGGCCGTCAGCGACTAGCTCAGCCAATCGGCGATAATGCTCTCCACGGGCCTGCCAATTGCCGTCCTCAGCCAGTTCACGGAGGGCTTCTAACAGCCCATAAAAAGATTGGACTGCCGGGGTGAAGGGGGTGCTGCGCCGATCCTGTTCTCGGCAGTAAACCGCAAGGTCTAAATAAAGACTGCGTTGGGGAGAGTTTGTGGGCAGGCTATCACGGCGTACCACGACAAAAGCAGCCCCGGGGATGCCATGCAAGCATTTGTTAGCAGTGGCGGCCAAGGCGTTGATTCCCCAATCCTCGAAGGCGAGGGCTTCAGCACCGAAACTGCTGACCCCATCGACGAGTAACTGGGTGTGGTGTTGGTGGCAAAGCGAGCCAATGGCCGCCAGATCGTTGAGACGCCCGGTGGTGGTTTCGTGGTGGACGACGGCCACGTGGGTGATGGCGGAATCCTCATTGAGGATTTGTTCCAGCCGCTGAATATCAATCTCCGCCCCCCAGCGATGGGGCAAGGTTCCATGAGCTATGCCGTAAATTTGGGCAATTTTAGAGAGTCGTTCCCCATAGACTCCATTTTCAATGACCAGCAATTTTCCTTGAGCGGGAACCAGACTGCTGACCATGGCCTCCATTGCAGCGGTGCCGGAGCCACTTAAAAGGACGGCTGCCCAACGCTCAGGATCAAGCTCATAGAGAGCTAACAGTCGTTCCCGGATCTCGTCTTGCAAATCGGCAAACTCAGTTTCCCGGTGACAGAGATCGGGACGTAGCAAAGCGGCTCGTACCCGCTCGCTAAGATTAACGGGACCTGGATTAAGTAAAATCATGGAATCCTCACCAAGTGGGCTATTAACCGTTCTTTAGTCTCAGCGGGGGTAAGCTGGGGGCGGGGAAGATCCCGCGGAGCGCCCGGATGAATTTTGAGCTGGGCAAAACGGGGACCATTCTGGACGGGGGCATTTAACAATTCCTCCAGTAATGCCACTTCATTTCCTTCTAGGGCTAGAGAATAGCCGCAGGCGCTGGCTACTTGGGCAAAGGAGAAGTTGCTGGAAACCGTTGCTTGAGCCCCGGTGGAGTCATGGGCTTCATTGTCCAACAGCACATGGATCAAATTGGGGCCGCCATAAGTCCCCACCGTTGCTAAGTTGCCCATGCGCATCAATGCGGCGCCATCACCATCAATCACAACCACTCGTAGATCCGGGCGGGTAAGGGAGAGTCCCAGGCCCAGTGATGAGGCGCAACCCATAGAGCCGACCATGTAAAGCTGATTAGGGCGATCCTCCAGGGCACACAATTCTCGACCGGTATAGCCCGTGGTGGCAATGACCACGGTATTGTGCTCTGGCGTTCGAGCGAGGAGGTAGGTTAAGGCCTCAGTGCGGGAGGAAAGGGACGTGGCCGGATAATGGCGGCGTAACGGGGGGTTAGGGCAGGCCCGTTGGGGGACTTTGCCGCCGCTGGACCCATAGGAGGCCACGGAGCCTTTGCGCATAATAAAGGCATAGGGGCGTTTGGCATTTTTTAAGTGCTGGCTGGCCCGCTCCAGAGCGGGGCGAATTTGGTCATTTTCCAGAGGGAAATACTCCCAGGGAATTTCCATGGCTTCCAGCAGCGATCCCGTTATCCGGCCCATGAGTTCATGTTGGGGTTCATCCCCCAGTTCAGGATCCCCTCTCAGGGTAATAATGAGAAGCACAGGGATACGGAAGGTGTAGGTCAGGGAGGTGAGTGGATTGACCGCATTACCCAGGCCGGAATTTTGCATCATGGCGATAGCCGGTTGCCCTCCCAAATGGGCGCCGGCGGCCAGGGCCACGGCGTCACCTTCATTGGCCGAGGAAACATATCTTAAATCATTGCGCTCAATGACATAATTGATAAAAGGCGTGAGCAAAGAGCAGGGGACTCCCGCATAACAGCCAAAGCCAAATTCACGGGCGCTGTCAATAAATTGATGAGCGTCTATCATTGTTGGTGACCGTGGGCAAAATCACCGGCGCGGGTCAGATCCTCCATATTATTTACGTCCAACCAGTGGCCATTAACGTAGAGAACCTTGATGGGATGGCCGTTGGCCACCAGATAATTTAGCAGATCCGGCATCCCCAGTTGGGGAAAATGCTCTTGTTGCCGCAATGCTTGGAGGGCATTGAGCAGCCATTGGCGGCCCTCACCCGCCACGCGTACCATGCCGATCCAACGACCGCTGGGCCGTCCATGGAGGGTCTCGCTTTGGGTTTCAACCCGAAGTAGATCCACATCCTGGCGAAACAAGGAGCGGTCATCCGGTTGGGAACAAAAGGCTGCGTCGCGGATATTCTCTGTTTTCCCAGGGGGCATGGCGGAGTCTACTACCGCTACAATGTTTCCCGGCATGTGACGCAGATCTCTTAAGATATAGCTGCGGAATAACAAGTCGCCATAGGTGATGATGGTGTCCTCGGATAACGCTTCAAGGGCGCAGGTGAGGGAGGAGAGTTCGCCGCTCAGGGCGTAGTCTGGGTTATGGACGAGGGAAATACCTTTCACATCAATGGCTTCTGGTTTATAGCCTGTAACCGTGGTGATGTGATTGATGTTTTGGCGCTTAAACTTATCGACCAGGCGGCGTAACAGGGGGATCCCGGCGACCGGTAACATGACCTTGGGGCGTTCCTGGGTCATGCTCTCTAGTCCTTCGCCTCGGGTTGCCGCCAAGACAATCGCCCCGGTCTCGGCATCTGGTGATGCGGTGTAGCGGCGTTCAGCAGCGAGTAGCTCTTCGGCCCCTTGGAGGCGGAAGATTTCACTGACTGGAGCCACTTGATCCTCAATGTTAACCAGGGTCTCAGTGGCATGAATTTCCCGGGCCACTTCAGCCATCGCCGCCGCAGCGGCTCGGATTAAATGATTGGCCCAGATCACGACACTAATATCCGCCTTGCGGAATACCTCGGTGGGGGTACTGTAGTATTTGGTGGGGACAATAATCAGCGGTGCCCGCCCCGCCCATTCCCGGGCAAAGGCCAGGATCTCATCGGCTTGGGACAGTTTACTATGGATCAAAATGGCGTCGGCTCCCGCCCCATGGTAGGCTTCGGCACGGCGCAAAGCTTCATCTAGGCCCCAACCTGCGATTAAGGCTTCGACTCGAGCCACAATGGAGAAATCCGGATCATTTTGGGAGTCCTTGCCCGCCTTGAGCTTGCCGCAAAATTCATCCACATCGGCCAAGGGCTGGCGCTCACCGTAAATAAAGCTGTTGGTCTTAGGGAAGACTTTATCTTCAATACAAACGCCGGCAATCTCCCTTTGCTCGAGTTTCCTCACCAGTCGGCGCAAATTATTAAAATTTCCGTACCCCGTATCGCCGTCTAGAAGAATGGGAATGCGGGTGGTATCGGACATAAACTCCAGCATATCCACTATCTGGGTCCAACTGGCTTCATTATTGTCCCTCACCCCAAACTGGGAAGACAGGGCAAGACCACTGGCCCAAATCCCCTTAAATCCGGCTTCCTCAACAATGCGGGCACTCAGGCCATTGTGGGCTTCCATCAGAAATTCCGTTGGCTTGGACTCCAGCAAGGCGCGCAATTGGGCAAATTTTGACGGCTGGCGTTTCAGGTCGGTAGTCGTGGATAGGGGTACAGTGCTCATAGATTCAGGGTTCGGTGTTGGTGTCGAAAATTAACTTTATAATTATAATAACGGTGGTGATTTGAGGGGTTCCAGTTGGGGCAAAATGATATTTTCGGCTTGGCGAATATCTTCTGGAAAATCAATTTCTATCCAGGGTAAGCCGGTAATATCCTCAATCCCAAAGCGCTCTGGAGTTTCTAATAGAAGGTCCCGTATGGCCTCTTCATGGGGAGCCTCCTGGTGTGATTGCTCCATATAATCTTGGCAAAGAGCAGCGAGCCGACCGGCAACCTTTTCCGAAAAGCGAAAGAACCCCACCGATTCTCCAATGATATCGTAGCGTAGTCCTGGAGGGAGCTGTTTGCGAAATTCCACTAGAACTCCATCTCGAAGGCAGAGCTTGACGGGTTCTTCGCCGGGGTCCAAGTGGCGGTCAAGCAGGAAGCAATTGCTATGGGGGGATTGTAATAGGCGTTGTCCTAAGCGGTAGTCATAAAGGACATCCGCATCCATCAAGAGAATCTCTCCCCCGGCACGTAACTGCTCCCGCAAGGTCCAGAGGCTGACAACGCTGCCTTTATTAAAATCAGCGTTGTATACGGTTTGAGGCCGGGGGAGGAAGGCCACCGTATCCAAAGCTTGTTCCACCTGCTCAGCCTGATAGCCTATCGCAATGGCAATGTCTTGAACGCCTAGCTGAGTCAGAATAAGTAGATGGCGCTCAAGCAGGCTTCGGCCTTCAAATTCCAACAGGCATTTGGGAAGAGCATGGCTCTCGGCAAGGCGTTTGCCTCTACCGGCGGCTAGGATAAGGGCACGCATTTGAGATTTATTGCTTCATGGGGCGAGGAGGGTAGGACCCACCTGGGTCACTACTGCCTGCAAGGTAGCTCTTGCAGCCCGAAAATGCTTGGCCAGTTGCCACAGGCCGAGGATATCCCCGGGACGGGAGAGCAGGCTTGCTAGCAAGGCCAAGGGTTGCAGCCGACCGTGGGTATTCAGAGCGGTTAGGGCCGTCGCAGGCAGGGCAATTTGAGCCGGATCGGCGATTGCCCGGATCACCAGGAAGGGGACACCCGCTTGGCTAGCGACCTGGCCCACGGCCCCACTTTCCATATCCACTGCCACACATCCGCTGTGGCGGTAGAGATGGGCTTTTTCTTCCGGCGAGGAAAGGATAGTCTCTGTGTGATGGAGTGGGGCGCTGGAGAGGAGCAACTTGCCCTCCAAGCGATTCAGAAGGCATTGCCGCCAGTGGGGATCAGCGCAATATTCTTCTCCCTCCAGGCATTGCACTCGCTGGGGTAAGAGCAGGACTCCCGAGTTCAGGTGAGGTGCCAGTCCGCCGGCAACGCCCCAGCTGATTAACGCTTGGGCGCCTGCAGACAAAAGATTCTCAGCAGCCTGGCGAGCCCGTTTAGGGCCGATACCGGAAAGCTGTAAGCGGAGCGCACCGGCCAAAGAGGTGCTACTGCCAGGGGGCAGTCTCTGCTTGGTCAGGCAACGCCCCTCCGCGGGCAAGGCCGCCACCACACCGGCTCGAATGGAAGGTAAGGGCGGTGCCGTTGCCGCTTGGCTTGCTTCCCTCTCAGAACCGGTCATTAACACTGGCGATTGAGATGGTTACGGTATCGGGCCAGGGCCCAAAGGGGAAAAACCTTATCATAGCCATGATACCTAAGATAAAACACCCGGGGAAATCCAGGGGCGTTAAAGGCGGGATGATCCCATAACCCGTCTTCTTGCTGGGTTTGCAGGAGGTAGGCAATGCCTTGCTTAACCGCCTCGCTGTCCGCCTCTCCGGCGGCCATTAGGGCAAGCAGGGCCCAAGCCGTATGCACAGGAGTGCATTCCTGATAGCGGCCAGCCAGGGAGGTGTCAAAATAAGAATAGTTGTCTTCCCCCCAGCCTCCATCCGAGCGTTGAACCTGCTTCAGCCAGTCCGCTGCTCTGCGAATAAACCTTTCTTGGGGATCGACACCTGCCTGTTCCAAGGCCGTCAGCACCGACCAAGTCCCATAAATATAATTGGTTCCCCAACGCCCGAACCAGGACCCATTGGCCTCTTGCTCCTGGTGCAGATAGTCCAGGGCCCGCTTTAGGGATTCCCCATATTGGGGCTGATTTAAACGTCCCAGCAGCGCCACACAACGGGCACTGACATCCGCCGTGGGAGGGTCTAGCAGAGCCCCGTGATCAGCAAAGGGGATTTCATTTAAGTAATAATAAGTATTGTCGGCATCAAAGGCAGCAAACCCACCATTACGGGATTGCATCCCACAGAGCCAATCACAGGCTCGTTGGATGGATTCTCCGTAGTGCTCCGGGGCTGCGGCCTGATCCATTGCCCAGGCTATCACTGCGGTATCATCCAAGTCTGGATAATAACTGTTGTTGTACTGAAAAGCCCAGCCTCCCCCTTTGAGATGGGGATGTTGTTCTTGCCAATCTCCAGGCTGTTCTAAAATTTGCCGCTCCTTGAGCCAATCCAGGGCGTGGATAACCGGTGCAGTGGTATGCCCTCCTTCGGTTTCTTGGAGCGCTAAGGAGGCCAGGCCCGTGTCCCAAACCGGTGACAGGCAGGGTTGACAGTAGGCGGAGTCTCCCTCCTCTACAACCAAGTTCTGAATCGCTTTCTTGGCTTGAACCCGTAAGGGATGGTCAGGGCCGTAACCCAGCAGGATCAGCGCTTCATGGGCATTGATCATGGCGGGGAAAATGCCACCGAGACCATCTTCACCATTTAAACGAGCGGTGAACCAGACTTCCGCTTTTTTCATAGCGTGGCGCCGCAGGGCTGAGGGGATAAGCGGTTCCAGTAAACGGGCCGTACGCTCCACATAAAGTAAAACCTTATTGAGGCGCGAGCGGATGGGAAAATAATGACGTTCCTGTTCTGGCGGAGTAGTAAATAACTCTTGAATATGCACATCCCGGGGGTTTTGGGCTTGCCCTTTCAAGCTGTAGAGGATGGACAAGGGCACCATGACTGTCCGCGACCAGTAGGACACCTTGTTCAAATGGAAGGGAAACCAATGGGGTAAGAGCATGATTTCCACAGGGATAAAGGGGACCCCACGCCAGGGAATCTGAGCAAACATGGCCAGCGCCAGGCGGGTAAAGACATTGGCGCGGGCAGCGCCTCCCTGGGCCAGGATGGCTTCGCGGGCACGGATCATATGAGGTGCGTGAGGATCATCACCGGCTAGTTTGAGAGCATAATACACTTTGACGGAGCAGCTGATATCCAAATCGCCCCCCTCGTAAAGGGGCCAGCCCCCATGGTCGGCTTGCTTAGCCCGCAAACGAGCGGCCAGTTTGCGCTCAAGTTCAGGTTCCAGCTCGCCCGTAAAATGGTTCCAGAGAATATATTCGGCGGGGATAGTGCAATCCGCTTCCAGCACAAAGCACCAATGGCCATCTGCGTGCTGTAGCTTGAGCAAGGCGTCTCGAGCAGCAGTGATAGCGGTACTGAGTTTTGTGCGGTGAATATCTTGAGGTAAGGCTTCGGTTGCCGGAGAAGCGGCAATATCTATAGCGCCGGCGGATTCCGGAGCTTGTCGAAGTGCACGGGTCATAGTGAGATCCCCTCGCGTTTAATCCCATCAGGCCTATTTTTCTGGCGATGCTTGTAGTACAGGTGTGGTTTTGCTGTCTTTTCTGGTTGTCTCTAGTGGTATAAAAGGCACACCTTTCGCCGCAAGATTAAAGAGGAATGTTAATACCTTATCGTGACTTGCTGCAATACTTGTTAAGAGTATTGTTGTTTTTACGCTACGGCGAGAGATCTTAACCTGTTGGCTAGCTGAAAAATCCCGGTGCCGATGCAGTTTGCGCAAAGTGAGGATGGCCATACCAATAGCCCAGAGGCAAAAACGCCGGATACCCACTTCATTCGGTGGAATCAGCAGGGTATAAGTTAAGGCATTGCGGAGGTGGGCATGGGCAATCCCAATAAGATGTTGGAGGCCATCACCAAAGGCGGGTTGGTAGTGGCCTGGGGTGAGTGTATCCAAATCAAAGCCCGCTTGCTCGAAGATGCTGCGTGGCAGCCAGCAGATTTCCCTTTTCCGATCATCCCAGATGTCCTTGAGGATGTTGGTCATCTGTAAACCTTGGCCGAAAGAGATCATCAGGCTGTGGAGGGCCTCCCGATTGCGGTTAGCTCCAGGGGAATAATCACAGAAAAGCTCCGTCAGCATTTCTCCCACGACGCCAGCGACGAAATAGCAGTACCGGTCCATGGTTTCCATATCGGCCAGGCCCCTCAAGCTGGCGGTATTCTGAAAGCGGGGCATACCGTCGCACATAATGCGCACACAACGTTCAAGGGCAGCCCGTTGGCGGGGAGTAAAGCTGTGGGTGATCCGGATAATCCTCGGTGCATTTTGAATAAGCTCCCGCTCCGTGGTCAAGGTATGCTCGGAGATCAGAGGGTATAGGGCCCGGGCAAAGAATTTAGCCGAGGCTTGCCCCGCGACGACGGCAATAAAGGTATTGGAGAAAAACTTCTTTTGATCGAGGGTTAGACTGGGTTCGTCCTCAATCGTATCGGCGATGCGGCACAGCAGATAACCGTTGGCCACTACCTCTTGCAGTTCCGGGGGGAGCTGGGGGATGGTGAGGGCGAACGTGCGGGAGACGCCAGGCAGGATATAATCCTGATAGGCCTTGTCGATAGAATAGCAACTTATGTTATAAGAGCCCATCATTTTTAAAAGGAGGCGCCGCTATTTTCCTATTTAAGCGCACATTTAGGAGATTACTTGAGTTATTGCGAGGCCTAATATTACCGGAACCGTCCTATTAGCGGAACCGCAATGCCGCGTCTCCATGGTGGGCATTATCTGAAGTAGTCTTTTAGTATCAACTATATACTCTAATATTGAGCGCCACAACTCCAAACTTCAGCTATCCCCTAAAAAAGCTGGGGCTGACTATTTTTATCCTCTGGCTGGCCGTTTTGGCTTGGGAGGGTAGTTTGAATGAGCAGGGGAGTGCCTACATTGACCGAATCTTCAAGCAGGCCTTGACCACGTTTGCGGTGGCGCGAACCCTGAACGGCATCATCTCTGTAGCCCAGGGGACAAAACTGGCCGTTGAACCTACTGGCGTGGGTGTGAATTTTGCCCTGGGAGAAATTTTGGACCCCATCAATGATCTCATTGAGCGTTTTTCTTGGGTAATGTTGGCCAGCACCACCTCTCTAGGCATACAGAAATTATTGCTAGAAATGACCGGCTGGGGGGGTATGCAGGTGTTGCTATTGGGCTCAGTTTTATTGTTCATCGCCCGTTTGTGGCTACCACTCCTCTCACGCTGGAATTTACCTTTTTTTATCGATAGATTGTTGTTATTGACTTTGTTCCTTAACCTTGCTATGCCTGCGGTCGCTTCCTTGAGTAGTCAAGTGTTTGAAAATTTTATCGAAGAGAAGCAACAGGCCTCCGTTAGGGTCTTGCAACAGAAAAGCAGGGAACTCAAACAATTGGGTGAATCCCTACCGTTAGAAGAGGAAGAGATACAGAAAAAAAACTGGCGCGATAAATTCTCTGCTCTGTGGGGGAATATGCGAAGCTCGCTAAATTTTGAAGCAGAGATTGAGCAATTAAAGGAGAAGTCAGAAGAAATTGCTGAACATGTCGTTAATCTGATCGTGGTTTTTGTACTGCAGACGATTCTTCTTCCTTTGGTGCTGTTTTGGTTATTACTGCGGATTATTCGTCGGTAGGGATGGTAAACGCCACACTGGGTCGTAAAAGAACAACAAAAGGGGGGTTAAAGTGAATCCATGCAAGATACTCTTAGTCGATGATGAGCGGTTTGTCCTTTCGATGCTGGCGCAGGGGTTGCGAAATGTAGGTTATCAAGTGTTCGAAGCCACTTCTGGCCAGGCGGCCATGATTTTTGCTGAAGATGTAAAGCCTGCGATTGCGGTTGTGGATATTCGGATGCCAGGGATGTCAGGTATAGAAGTGGGGCGTTGGTTCAGGAAGCAGGAGGTCCCTTTCCTTTTTCTCTCTGCCTATGATGATAGTGAGACGGTAAAAGTTGCTATCGAAGAAGGCGCACTAGGTTACCTTGTGAAGCCTATCGATGTTCCTCAATTGTTGCCCGCTATCCATACGGCCAGAGAGCGTGCTGAAGAGATTAAAAAACTTAAGGAAACAGAGGCACAATTGAGTATGGCGTTAAGGGGAAGCCGGGAAATTAGTATCGCGGTGGGGTTGCTTATGGAACGTTATCGCCTTACCGAGCGAGAAGCTTTTGAAGGTCTCCGGACCCATGCAAGGGCACAACGTTGCAAGCTGAATCACCTGGCGCGGAATATCATAAACGCTGGCGAGCAGCTTAATTGTATCAGCGTTAAGGTACGAGGGGGAGAACGTTCCTAGGGTGGAACAGAAACTGCCTAAAGACGGGGCCACCCTTAACCTGGTTGCCGATTGTGCAAAGGAGATGTGTCGAGGGGAAGGGTGGTTCGATGGAGCAGTGAGGGTCCTAGAACGCTTGGGTAAAGAATTTACCCTCAGTCGCGTGTATTTGGCAGAAAATCTTACCAAACAAACCTTCGAACTGGGAGTATCCATTCGTGCTGAGTGGCCAAAATCCGGTTGCAGCTGGCCTATTGACGAGCAAAAAAAAAGAAATTATTGGTGGGGGGAAATCAACCTCTGGTGGGAAAGTTTAGCCCAGAAAGGCCTATTATCGGCCCCTATAAATGATTTTCCGCGGGAAGCGCGGGCCGTGCTCGGTTCTGCGGACGGCGGCACTTTATTGGCTGTTCTCTTGGTGGTTGAGGGGAAACCGTGGGGCTTTTTGGCCTGCTATGAACCCTTAGAGCGTTGCTGGACAAGCGAGGAAACTACCGTACTGCGGCTTGTTGCAGGGATTCTAGCGGCTACCATCGAGCGGAGTAATAAACTTACACAGAGAACAAAACGGCGGGAGAGACTTGCGGAATTGGTCGAAGAAATCCCTGAGATTTTTTGGGCGGTAGAGGGGAATAGGCTGAAATTGTTATATGCGAGTCCTTCGTTTGAGCGGATGTGGGGTTGTTCGCAAGAAGAAATCACCAGCGATCCTTTGGGCTTTCTCAAAAATGCCTGTGCCGAAGAGGGGGACTATGCCGAGGACGTTTTTGATTTCAATTTTTTGCGAAAACAAAAAGAAGTTTCGATTCATGAAAAACAATTTCGCGTTCTGGTTCCTGGGGGTCACACCCGGTGGATTAGTATGCGCTATTCCATTCTAATGGAGGAAACCGAGGGGACCGGCCTGATTATAGGATTGGCGACAGATATCACTGAATATAAGCAACAGGAAAGGCGCTGGCTGACCCAAAGGGAGTCGTTAATTCGGGAAGTCCATCATAGGATAAAAAACCATTTGCAAGGATTGATGGGCCTGTTACAACAGCACATCCATCATTCTCCTGAACTCGCTCAGCCAATGCAGGCGGCAATTAGCCAGATTGCAGCGGTAGCGGCTATTCATGGCCTCCAGGCAATGAACAAAGGGGGACGGATAAAACTCGATAAGACGGTGAAGGCCATTTGCCATAATGCCGGTAAGATTGCTCACTGTCCGATTCACTTCAATATAGTCTCGCTAGACGCTCCTGCCGTTATTGTGGAGCAGGAAGCAGTTCCCGTCGCCCTGATTGTGAATGAATTGGTACTCAATGCGTGTAAACACCGTGCTTCAGACAGTGGGGAAATCCGGGTGTGGGTGACAGCAAGAATTCCTGAAAAGAGTGCTGAGTTGCTGATTCGAAACGAAAAAGCCCAGTTGAATAAGGAATTTGATTTTGCCTCGGGACAAGGGCTTGGTACCGGTTTGGGGCTGGTCAAATCCCTCTTGCCCCCGGTGGGTGCCAGGCTATCCATTAAAGAGCGTGCAGGGGGCGTTGAAGCTTCTTTTGAGTTAAGCCCGCCCGTCCTGCAAGCTTAATGGACACGAACATTCTAAGGACTTGACAAATTAACCTTTTTTATTAACCATAAGCAGAATGCATGTTTGCCCCAGTCCTCGGCAGCGTGCTATGAAAATAAATGAATCCTTGTACCTAGCGGAATATTTCCCCAGGTACCTCTATAAGGCACACGTCCTTTCCCTAATCCCCGGTAAGTGTGTTAATCGCAGGCGCTTCAAATCCGTATTGCTGGCAGAGCGTTTTCTGGATTCTGAAGGGGAATCCCTCAGGCATTGATCCTAAAAAAACATCTGCCATCCCCCAAGGCTTTATTGAACCTGAGATGGGTACTGATTTGCCGTGACTTGCGAGCGCAATGAATTAAAAAACCGCCGTGCTATGCCGATAACTAAAGCACCCATGCTAAAAGCGATAGAAATCTCTTACTGTATGAATGGTTCCTGTATACGGTAGGGCGGTAGCGTGCTTAAAGCTTCCCTATGATTGATTTGCATTGCCACCTTTTGCCGGGGATCGATGATGGGGCCCCCGATCGGGAAACCGCTTTGGCCATGGCGCGCCTGGCGGTCAGGGATCAGGTGACCACCATCGCCTGTACCCCTCATATTTATCCAGGGCTCTATGACAACACTCCAGAGGGAATCCAAGGGGCCATGGAGCGGCTACGCCAAGAATTGGCAGCGGCGGATATTCCGTTGAAATTGGTCATGGGTGCGGATATTCAAATTACCCCGGACCTGGGAAGAAGGTTACAGGCCGGTGCAGTGCCTACCTTGAATGGATCCCGCTACTTTCTCTTTGAACCTCCTCACCATATTTGTCCTCCCCGCTTCTCCGAGCTTGCCTTCAGCCTGTCCGCCTCGGGTTATGTGCCGATTATTACCCATCCTGAGCGGTTGACCTGGATTGGCGATCATTATGAATTGTTGGTGGATTTGGCACTAAAAGGGATTTGGATGCAGGTGACAGCGGGCAGTCTCACCGGACGCTTTGGGCGCGGCCCCCGCTATTGGGGAGAGCGCATGTTGGATGAAGGATTAGTCTCTGTGCTTGCCACCGATGGCCATGGTTTGGAGCGGCGTCCGCCTTTACTGGGTGAAGGCAGAATAGCTGCAGAAAACTGGGTCAGTGCCGAAGAGGCCAGGCAATTGGTCGAAGGGCGCCCGCAAGCGGTTCTCGCCGATCAGGCGCCTGATACTGTATCCCTGCCGCCTGCGTTGACAGAAGGCTATCCTGCAGGGAGAAAACGACAAGGAAGGCTGTTCCAATGGTTAGGGCTGGGAAGATAGGATTTGCTTTCCCTCAGAGAGGGAAGGATGTCAAACAAGACACCAGACGGAGGACTCAGTGAGCAACGAAGAAAAACCTCATCTTCCAACCCCCAACGCTCAGTCGGGTGGGGCTTTGGCCGAGCGTCCTCCTTCGTCAATCGCCGTCCCTCAATCTGGAGTGTATTACCGCCCTCCCGATGAGGATGAAATTAATCTGCTTGATCTATGGTGGATTTTGGTTCGCCGCAAGTGGACAGTGATGATCTTTTTCCTCATCGTAACCACGGCAGGGATTACCGCCAGCTTTCTCATGACTCCTATTTACCGGGCCGAGGCGACTTTACTCATCGACCGGGAGCCGCCGAAGGTGGTGGAATATCAAGATATTGCGCCGGTTGAATCGGCCTCCTCGCGGGAAGATTTTTATCAGACCCAATATGGGCTTTTGAAAAGCCGCAGCCTGGCCAAGCGGGTTTTTGAGGAATTGGATTTAGCTCGCCATCCGGTTTTTGCCGCAAACCAGAGCCCTTCCCTGTGGGGAAGGCTAAAGGCCTCCTTAAAGAATCTCTGGACGGCGCAAAGCCCTAAGGCGGCAGAAGGAAATGACGGAAATTTAAATTTAAAAATGGATGGGCTTATCAACCGCTTTCAACAGGGGATCACAGTGGAGCCTGTGAAAAACTCTCGGCTAGTGAAAGTCTATTATGACAGCCCGGATCCGAAATTGTCCGCCCAGGTGGTAAAAACGTTAGCCCAAGCGTTTATCAATGCTAATTTGGAGCGCCGTTACGATGCCACCGCCTATGCCCGTGACTTTTTGAAAGACCGGCTCCTGCAGATTAAGGCCCGCTTAGAAGAGACAGAACAAAAATTGGTCGAATATGCCAATGATCATGAAATTATCAACTTTGATGAAAGCCAGTCGCTGGTTGCTCAAAAGTTAAAAGAAATGAGCGCTTCCCTGTCCGCGGCCCAGGAAGAGCGGGCCAAGGCGGAAGCCTTTTATCAGCAGATGCAAAGAACCGCTGGCGGGGGATTACCCCAGGTATTGGAAAGCCCCATGATCCAGCAGCTCAAGGCAAGCTTGGCCCAGTTAGAAGGTAAATATGGGGAAAACCTCCATGTGTATAAGCCCGATTATCCTAAGATGAAGCAACTCCGGGAGCAAATCACCAAGCTGCAGGGGAAAATCGATGAGGAAGTGAATAATGTGCGGGCTGCCATTCAATCAAACTATGAGGCGGCGGTAACCCTGGAAAATTTACTGGCGGGAAAGGTAAAAACGGCCAAAGAGGAAATTAAGGATCTTGCTCAACGCAGCATTGAGTATCAGGTGCTTAAACGGGAAACCGATACCAACCGCCAGCTCTACGAAGGATTGTTGCAACGCTATAAAGAAGTCGGCGTGGCTGGCGGGGTAGGGCTGAATAATATCTCAGTGGTGGATCCAGCTAAAATTCCCCTGGAGTCCCATAAACCGAACATTAAACTCAATGCCTTGCTGGCCATGGTCCTTGGTCTTTTCGGCGGCATCGGCTTGGCCTTTTTGTTCGAGCATTTAGACGATACGCTCAAGCAATCGGAGGAGATGGAGCAGTTGCTGGGGTTATCCGCCCTGGGGCTTATTCCCTTGGTGCCTAACCAAAATAAAGCCCTTCCAGCGGGGGAGTCCCTGGCCTTGGTCAGTGTTGAGGATAAGCGCTCGTCGTTTGCTGAGGCCTATCGTTCCGTGCGCACCGCATTGCAGTTCTCTACCCCGGAAGGGGCCCCCAAAAGCCTGTTGGTAACAAGCGCCGGCAAGGGGGAGGGAAAGAGCACTACGGCGGTGAGTCTGGCCATCCACTTTGCCCAGGCCGGACAAAAGGTTCTGCTGGTGGATTCGGATTTGCGCAATCCCTCTCTGCACCGGGTTTTAGAAATGGATAATGGGGTGGGGTTGACCAATTATTTAGCCGGCGAAGCCACGCCGGTGGAAATCAGCCAGCCGACCACTATTTCCAACCTCTTTCTGATTACCACCGGTCCGCTACCGCCGGATCCTGCCGGGTTGTTGGGAAGTGCCAAGATGATGTCCTTGCTTTCCATGGCTAAGGAAAAATTTGATCATGTGATTCTCGATTCTCCCCCGGTGCTAGGGTTAGCCGATGCATTGGTATTGGGCAATCTGGTGGATGGGACCTTGTTCGTGGTGTCGGCAGGGGATACCCGGCGGGCCTTTGCCCAAGGGGCGATTAAGCGGTTGAGAACGGGGCAAACCCGAATTCTGGGAGGTGTGCTGACCAAATTTGATAGCCGCAGCCATGGTTATGGCTATGGATACGGTTATCACGATTATTACTATTATCCCCAGGAGGATTCCCAGACCGCTCTCCCCCCCTCGGACCAAAAGGTCGCTTAAGAGGGCTCCATGCCCGAGTTTCCGGAGGCCCTGATAGCGTTATTGCTCGCCGCCTATCGCGAGCCTTTGCGGTATCAAAAGCAGTTAAAGGGGCCCTTGCCGGCGCCCTTTCAGCAAGTTTTGCGGTTAGCCGCAGGGAAAGCGTCGCCGGAAATCCGCTCTCTCGAGGCTCGATGGAAAAGCAGTCCAGAAGAGTTACGTAAAGCGGCCATTTTTTATATTGAACAGTCCTGCCTAGCGGGAGAGAAGGATCCCTATCGGATCCTGGGGCTGAATCCCGGCGCCGATTTCCACAAAATTCGTGCCCACTATCATCTCTTAATGTTGCTCTTTCACCCGGATCGGGCTGAGGCCAGCCTAAGCTGGAGAGATGTTTATGCGGTCCGAGTCAATGAAGCCTATCGCCAGCTTCGCCAGGCGGACAGTCGGCAAGCCTATAGATGGGAAGCAAAGACCCCAAAAGCGGGCGGAAAAAATTTAGCGCCCACTTATTTTTATCGGCACCAGCAGAGCCAGCGGAAAAAGAAACATTTTCTGCTTTACCTGGTACAACGGTTTCCCAGAAGTATCCGCTACTTGCCCCAAATCATCCTCGGCAGCGGAATTGGGATCACGGCCCTATTAATGGTAAACCTTTATCTGGCCCGTACCACGGAAGAAACGGCGAGAGTCCCACTCCAGCCAGAAAAAAAAGCCCTGCCCCAGGGACTATCCTCGGGGGGGGAGAGGGCCATGAAGGGGAAAGATCTCCCTCACCCTTCCCAAGAAAAGGAGGCTCCCCTCAGTCAAGGGGATGAAAAGGGAGTTGAAACCGCACTTAGGGAAAACCCGCCCCTGAGCAAAGAGGCCAATGCCGTCGAAAAAAACAGCGTGGAAAGGTCCCTAACGGTGCCGAAAACCTCCTCTGAGAAAAAAAAGCCAGCCAGGTCTTCTCCGGATCAGGCGCTAGCGGCCAAGTCCCGGCCTGTTTCCCAGAATTCCGCGCCAGAGGGGAGATTTTCTTCAGGGACAGGGGGGGGCAGGGGGGAACCCCAGTTAACCGCAAAGGCTCAGCCTTCCTCTGTTGACAGGGAGTCCAAGCTCGAACCGTTGGTAAAAACCAAGGATTCTACAGGGGAAGGGGAGAAAGCAGCTTCTGCCACTTTATCAGGAGCAGTCCCCATGCCTGAAAAAAACCACGCTCCTGGGACTATGCTACCCCAAGCATTGCAACATCTCCTCAGGCGTTTTGTGACCACTTACCAACGGGGGGACTTGGAGGGTTTCCTCATCCTCTTCAGCGCCGATGCCAGCACTAACGATTATGCCGGTAAACCTGCGCTTCGCCAGGACTATGCCCGGTTTTTCTCTTCCACTCAGGCTCGGGAACTGCAATTGAGCAATCTCCGGTGGCAGGTCGAGGGAGATACCGCCCAAGGAAAAGGGCGCTATCTTGTCCAAGTTTCCAAAGCTAGCGGCACCGTTGAAAGTCAGGGCCAGATTCATTTTCAAGTGCAAAGCCGGGAGGGCGCCCCTCTGATCACGGGGCTTTTTAACACCGTGGATAGGGTTAGATAACGGTGAACCCCTAATGCATCTTCCTCAAATCGAGCCCAGGGAGCCAGAGATAGACTCCCCCCCGCAAGCAGCCCCTGTGGAGCCTCAAGGAAAGAACTATTTCAGCCAGGCGATGCGCTGGACTCTGGTGCTAGGCATCGGTGCCCTACTAGCTTGGCGTATCCTGGTTCTTGGCATGGCCGAGTACTATGCCATGGAGGCGCCAGAGAAAGCGTTGGCCTGGGATGGCCGGCATCCCCTGGCCCTTCGCAATCAGGCAGAACGCCTCCTGGAAAGTGCGCCGGCGCAGGCGAACCGTCTGCTGCAACAATCTCTTTGGCAAAATCCCAGTGATGGACGGGCTTATGCGCTATTAGCCCTCCTGCGGGAAAAGGAGGGCCATGAGAAAGCCGCTCGGCAGCTCATGGAGCAGGCTTCTGCGCTGGCACCCCGGCAGTGGCCGGTACAGTTGGAAGTCGCTGCCTTTTGGCTGCGGCAGCGGCGTTTGGATTTGGCGGTGCAAAGCTGGGATGTGGCCTTACAAATGCGAGGTGCCCTTTCCAAGGAACTTTTTCCGGCCCTGCTTAAAATTGCCGAATATCCCTCCCTGCGTCAGGCGTTACTTCCCTTAGCCCGCGCTGTCCCACCCTGGTGGCCTGCCTTTTTTAGCTATGCGGCGGCAAATGCTATCCAGCTTGAGACTTTGCGCGATTTATACAACGTCGAGCGGGAGGCACCTCCCACGGAGCGGGAACGGGAAGCATTTGTTGCCCGCTTGCAACGGGAAGGACGCTGGATGGAAGCCTATTTTACCTGGTTAAATGCCCTTGATGAGCCCGCCCTGCAAGGGCTAGGAAACCTTTTCAATGGCCATTTTGAACAGCCCCTTTCAGGGGGGGGATTTGGATGGCGTTTTAATCGGCCCCGGGGTGTGGAGATCAATCCTGCCTCCACCTATGGAATGGAAGGAGACCGGGCCTTGCGGGTGGCGTTCTTCGGGCAGCGAGTCCGCTTTCAGCATTTATCCCAGCCCCTTTTATTAGCACCGGGAACTTATCGGATGGAAGGCAATGTTCGCTTGGATAATTTAGAAACCGCCCGAGGCTTGCAATGGGCCGTTTGTTGCCTTGCCCCCACTCGGCAGTTGCTGGCCACCAGCGAGCGTTTTTTGGGAGCCAGCCTCTGGCGCCGATTTAACTTTTCCTTTGAAGTGCCAAAGAAAGAGTGTACGGTACAACTATTGCGCTTAGAGCTGTTGGGGCGGGCACCTGCGGATTTTGAGGCGCGGGGAGTGGCTTGGTTCGATACTTTGGCGATTGCACGGATTAAAGAATAAAAAGCCAGTGCCAACATTCCCCCTCCGGCTTTACCAAGCCGCCACTCAACTCAACTGACCCAAGGAGAAACTCATGGAAAAAAAAGGTTTTCTCATCATCATGCTGGGGCTAGGAATCAGCTTCTCAGCCCAGGCAGAACCTCCCCTGCTGACATTATCCCAGATTGAAGGGATCGTCTTAGTCAATCAGGGCAAGCAATTTGCTCGGGCCCATAATGGCATGCCGCTTAGGGAAGGCGATCGGGTATTGACCATGAAAGAATCCCAAGTGGCCCTGCGTTCCGAGGAATATAATTGTGCCTCGTTCTTGCGAGAAAACAGCCTGCTGACCATCCCCAACAGTGTGGATTGTGAAACACTCACCCAGCCGGAAACGACCAAGCAGCAATATGCCGCCTTGGGCGATGAGGTCGTCGAGTCGAGCCCCGCTAGCTCGACAGGAGGAGGGGCTGCCGCCGGGGGAGCGACAGGAGGGGCGACAACAGGAGGCGTGACAGGAGGTGCCCTCGGTGCAGGGGCGATGGGCGCCACCCAGTCACTTATCGTAGGGGGCCTTGTCGTTGGCGTGGGCGCTGGTCTTGCAGCGGGAGTGGCAGAAACCTCTAAAGCAAGCCCCGATTGAAAGTTTTTTCCTTCGATTGAGTAAGCAACCCCCACCCCAACCCTCCCCCTTATGAAGGGGGAGGGAGAGATAAGAACTCCTTCTTTGAATTAAAACCACTCTTCCCCCTTGTAGGGGGGAGATTTAGAGGGGGGTCTATACTAAATTTATGATTACTCAATTAGTTTTGACCACAGCGTAAAAATCTGAGCCATGAGTTCCAAGCATCCTTCCCTTGGCTTAGAAGAAAAACACAACCTCTGGGTTGTCTTAGCTGCAGTCCTCCTCTTTGCCCCTTTGTTTCGGGCCGGGAACAGGCCACTACCCCTGATGGTCCTCGAGTTGGCGGCTCTAGTGTTGTTTGCTCTATGGTGGACCCAACGGAAAAAACAGCGGCAAATCAGCATCGCCGAGACCGCCATGGTGGGGGGAATTCTCTCCATCCCCTTACTCCAGCTCATCCCTTTGTCTCCAGAATTCTGGGCTGAAGCCATCCCCGGACGGGCTTTTTACGCCCAAGGACTTCGCCAGGCCCTGGGAGAGCAATTTTTTTCTGAACACTGGCGCCCTCTGGCCCTTATTCCCTCCTATGGAGAAGCCGCCTGGCTGGCCTTACTTCCCCCCGTGGCAGTTTTTCTAGCCGCTCGCAGCTTGTCTGCTCACCAACTGCAAAAGCTCATCTATTTATTTTTAGGCATTGCCACGTTCCAAGCAGTGTTAGGATTGATCCAGTATGGTGCAGGCCCAAAGAGTGTCTTTCTATTAGGCAATGAACATTATAGCCACAGCGCAGCAGGTACCTACATAAATCGCAATCACTTGGCCGGTCTGCTGGAAATGGCGCTACCGGTAGTTTTGGCGTTACTCATCGCGGCGATAGGCCAACCCTCGAGGTTATCCTACTCCCGTGGAGGATGGCGGCAGCGCTTTTTAACCTGGAGCAACCGGCGAGGCAATCGCTCCATGCTGTACGCGGCCATGGCTCTGGTGATTTTGCTGGGAATCGTATTTACCCGTTCCCGGGCCGGTATTATGCTGGCCATGGTAGGCCTCTTTCTAAGTTTTTTAGCTTTTGCAGGGAAAGTGGGTAGCCGAAAAACCTATGGCACAGTCGGCGTGCTCACCTTTGCGGGGGCGATGTTAGCTTTAGAAATAGGGCTTGCCCCCGTTCTCAGCCGCTTCGCGGCCATGAATGAGTCCCTCCAAGATGGACGCTGGGCGATTTTTTCCGGAACCCTGCAGGCTATCGGCGAGTTTTTCCCTTTCGGAAGCGGCAGCGGGAGCTACGCAGAAGTCTTCCCCCGCTTTCAGGCTGATGATTTCCTTATAGGCGCATTTATTCACCGGGCCCATAATGACTACCTGGAATGGCTCTTGGTAGGGGGACTGCCGGTTGCTATCCTCATCATTGTCGGCCTTTTGCTCTACTTTCGGCAGTGGTTCAAAGTTTGGCGTGGCAAACAGGACTCCAGCTTCTCTTTTATTCAGATAGGGGCAGGGATAGGGCTGTTTCTGTTGCTGCTCCACACCCTTGTAGATTTTAATCTCCACATTCCCGCTAACGCCATCTTCTTCGCCTTTCTCTTAGGAATCTTTTTTCACCCTCCAAAAGAGCGGCGGCGTAGACGGCAAAAAGACCAAGTTTCGCCAGTGGCAGAGCCTAAGCCAGCGAGACCCCGGGAAATACCGCCGGAAAATCGGATAAATCCTTTTAAGTTTTAAGGTTAGTGGGTTGTTAAAAAATTCCCTTTACTTCTTATCCCTTCCCCCTGTTAGGGGGAAGGTGAGGATGGGGGTGATAATAGGGCGATACCCTTTACCTCACCCTCTGAAAAAACCCCTGCTCCCTTCTTAAAAAGGATAAAAGGCGAGGGTGAGAAGGTAAAACTCTGGCATTGGTAAAAAGTGTTGCAGAAGAACTCAAATAGATAGGGTCTCTTTCGTTTACCCCCTAACGGCTCTTTTTACAAATGACCCCCCATGATGCTTCCTACAAAAAGTTGTTTTCCCATCCCGAGATGGTCAGAGATCTGCTGGAGGGTTTTGTGCGAGAGCCCTGGGTCCAGCAGCTGGATTTTGCCACCCTAGAGAAAGTCAGCGGCAGCTATGTGACAGATGATTTAAGGGAGCGGGAAGACGATATTATCTGGCGCCTGCGTCATCGGGAGGGTTGGCTCTATCTCTACCTCTTGCTGGAGTTCCAATCCACGGTGGACCCCTATATGGCGGTCAGGATACTCACCTATGTGGGGTTACTCTATCAGGACCTGATTAAAGCTCAACAGGTAGCGCCTGGACAAAAGTTACCGCCGGTCTTTCCGTTGGTACTTTACAACGGGGGCCGGCGCTGGAGGGCGGCAGAGGAAATTAGCGAGCTGATAACGCCGTTAGGGGGCGGGTTGGAACGTTACCGTCCCAGTCTGCGTTATCTTTTAATCGATGAAGGCAGTTACCAGGAGGAAGTGCTCGCCCCGTTAAAAAACCTGGTAGCGAGTTTATTTCGTTTAGAGAATAGCCGCACTCCGGAAGATCTCTTACAGGTGTTGCAGAACTTGCTACAATGGTTGCAAAGCCCGGCGCAGAAGAGTTTAGAGCGTGATTTTACGCTCTGGCTAAAGCGGGTATTATTACCGGCCCGTCTGCCTGGTGTAGAACTTCCTTCCGTTGCCAGTTTAGAGGAGATGAACAGTATGTTAGCCGAACGGGTGGTGGAATGGACCCAGCAGTGGAAGCAGCAAGGTGTTCAAGAAGGTATTCAACAAGGCGAGGTCCAAGTTTTGCGCCGACAGCTTGCTCGCCGTTTTGGGCCTTTGCCCGAGTGGGTGGAAGCTCGGCTCCAATCAGCGGATACTGCTGCCCTAGAAGAATGGGCTGAGCGGGTGCTGGAAGCGGCCAGTCTGGATGAAATGTTTCAAGAAAAGCCTTAAAGACATACCGGAATCCCCTTTCTCTTTTGGGGAAGAAGGCGGAGTAGGAAGTAAAAAAGCTTGGTTTGAGTTTTAAGGGGAACGACGATATTTTGCTAGAGTGGTGCCCTTTAATATAGGCACCAACGTACTCTCCCTTCCCTAGTTAGGGGGAAGGGAAAGTACGGGGGGTCGCATACTCCTTATCCCTTCCCCCTAATAGGGGGAAGGCTAGGATGGGGGTCGGTATAGCACGCCCGACCAGCCTGTGAAGAGAAAGGAAATTTTTTTCCTGCTTCAATCCCTAGCTAAGGCTTTCCCTTAACTCTTAAAACTTAAAAATGCTATCCCCCACCCCACAACGCCTTTTATCCGCAGCACAAGAGTTTGGACTCCGTTTAGTAGTGCTGTTCGGCTCGCAGGCGAAAGGACATCCAGAGCCGGGTCCGGAGAGTGATATCGATGTGGCCGTATACGGCTGCCCACCCGAGAAATATTGGGAATGTTATGAGGCGATTGATGGGGCATTTGGAGGAGGCGAATTAGATTTGGTGCGATTAGAAGATGCCGATCCCCTTTTTCGGTATGAGATCATGCAGTCGGGCATTCTTTTGGAAGGTGACCCCGACTTCTTTTGCGAGTACCGCGCCTACGCCTACAGGGATTTCATCGACTCGGCCGACCTTTTTGCCCTCGAAAAAACACTCTTTGAGAAAAAAATGGCGCGATTGAGGAAGCAACTTAATGATTCGCCCTGAATTCGTGCTGCGCAAATTGCAGCTTATCGCCGACGATCTTGAGCGACTGATGCGCTTCAGGGACGAAACCCTGGAGTCGCTCACCGCTGACGATCTCAAGCTGGCAGCCGTGGAAAGAATTCTGGAGCGTATCGTGATGCGGGCCATCGATGTCAATGAACATCTCATTCGGGATTATCACTAGTATCTCGAATACCTTCCCTTCCTCCTCCTAGAAAGGTTAGGGTGGAGGGTCGGCAGCGCCGCTTACCCCCTTATCCCTTCCCCTGTTAGGGGGAAGGCTAGGATGGGGGTCTCATGCCACTTACCCCTTAATTCTTGAGAGAAGGCGATGATAGGAGCTGTCGGCGCCACTAATCCCTTATTCTTTCTCTCTGCTAGGGAGAGCAAACGAGACTCTCTCCTTGACATAGATACTGCTGAAGCCTGATGAGTGATTACGATACTCCCTGGAAGGAAGCCCTGGAGCGCTATTTTAGTGAGTTCATGGCGTTCTTCTTTCCCCAGTCGTATGAGGATATTGACTGGAACCGGGGCTATATTTTTTTAGATAAAGAACTGCAGCAAGTGGTAAGAGATGCTGAGCTAGGGCGGCGGCTAGTTGATAAATTGGTGCGGGTCTATGGCAAGGATGGCGAGGAAGACTTAGTGCTAGTACATATCGAGGTGCAAGGGCAGGATGAGAAGGCCTTTGCTGAACGGATGTATGTCTATAACTATCGGTTATCGGTTATTCGACCGTTACCGCAAGCCGGTGGTCAGCCTAGCGGTGCTAGGGGATACGGCGGCTGGATGGCGGCCTGATCGGTTTGGCTATCGGCGTTGGGGGTGTGAAGTCGGTATTCGCTATCCAATTGTCAAGTTGCTGGACTATCGGGAGCGGTGGTCGGAATTGGAGCAGCGCGCCAATCCGTTTGCCGTTATAGTTCAGGCCCACCTCAAGGCTCAGGAGATACGGGGAGATGAGCAGGGCCGCTACCGCTGGAAGCTGCAACTGGTCAGAAGCTTGTACGAGCGAGGTTACGCTAAAGACGATATACTGGAGCTATTCCGGTTTATCGACTGGGTGCTCCAGTTGCCCGAGGGATTGGAAGAGCGGTTTTGGGCTGAATTGAGTTCCTATGAAGAGGCGCAAAAGATGAGCTACATCACCAGTGTAGAACGTATTGGAATCAAGAAGGGAATAGAGAAAGGGATCCAACAAGGACTCCAGCAAGGCTTAGCGGCTGAGCGGCAATTGCTACTGCGCCAAATCCGCCGCCGATTCGGGGTAGAGGTAGCGGAAAGTAGCGTACCCTTATTAGAGCAGGCGGAGGCTCCTGAAGTCTTGGAAGATCTGGGCGAGTTGCTGCTGGACTGCCATGAAGGGAAGGAATGGCTGCAGGCGTTGAGTGATTGTGTCGCTCAGCTCAGAGGGGAAAAATAGCACTCGATTAACAAGGTCTTGTAACAATGTCTTGACGCAAGGTCTGACCCTTATTGTGACCTTCACTCTTTTGGGGAAGAAGGCGAGGGTAAGGGGATTAAAAAATTTGGTTTGAGTTTTAAAAGTTAAGTTTTAAGGGGAACGACGATATTTTGCTAGAGTGGTGCCCTTTAATATAGGCACCCACGTGCTTTCCCTTCTTCCTCCTAGAAAGGTTAGGATGGAGGGTCGGCAATACCCTTTACTTCTTATCCCTTCCCCCTATTAGGGGGAAGGTTAGGATGGGGGTCGGTGTGACATGCCCGACCAGCCTGTAAAAAATGCTGCCAGCAGCAGGAATCCGCCAAAGCGACTCAAAGACGACTCAATGCCGCGCCTGAACACCATAGGAATCCCCCAATTTTTAGGCAGCGGAAAATACTAAGCTTCTGGCCAAATTTAAAGCTTGGTTAGCCAAATTGAGATCTCTTAACCCGACATGGAGAGTACGATCGGCCATTATGAGCGTTCTGGTACTGGCCGTCCCCCTTTTGGAGGTGATATTTATTGCGGTGCACCGGCTTCGCTAAGGGACTCCTCCTTTTCTCCCGACAAAGTCCATTCCCCTTATCTCCTTTTCGCAGCAGGCTTTTGGCCGGAGCAGGTCAGTGGTGTGTTCTTCGCAGTGGAGGTGCCTTTGGGGGGATTGGAATCGGCGGTTGGTTACTGGACACGCCGGAACCCGCGTTAACCCTGGATTTTACCGAGATGGTGAGGGGCATTATTGGAGGGCTACTCAGGCTTTTAACCAGGGGTAAGGAAAGTGCCCGCAAAGCTTCATGGCTCACGGCGATTAGAGAATCGCTAACTTTTGTTGTGTTAACCCGCCTCTTTTTTTCACTGCTCTTACCAGAGATACCTTTTGGAAAAAACAATGGAATTTACCTATAACAAACGCATTCTAGTAACAGGCGCCTGCGGGACCGTCGGTTCCGAGCTCGTCCGTTTGCTCCTAGAGGACCCAAAGTACCAGCCTGCTGAGGTACTCGGGCTCGATAACAATGAGAGCAAACTATTTTTTCTGGATCAGACATATGTCGAAGAACCTCGGGCGCATTTTTTTCTGGCGGATGTCCGCGACTATGATGAGTTGGCCCCCAAGATGCAGGGGATCGATCTGGTTTTCCATGCGGCGGCCCTAAAACATGTAGTCCTCTGCGAGCGATCCCCCTTTGAAGCGGTCCGGAGTAACATTCACGGGGTCCAGAACATCATTCGCGCGGCCAGTGAGAACCAAGTAGAAAAAGTCATCTCCATGAGTTCGGATAAGGCGGTCAATCCCACCAATGTCATGGGGACTTCCAAGCTCATGGGAGAGCGTCTTGTCACTGCAGCCAACAGCAGCCAGCGAAACGGGCACCCCATTTTCGCCTCAACGCGCTTTGGCAATGTTTTGGGTTCCAATGGTTCGGTCATTCCTATTTTTCAGCAGCAAATCGCCCAAGGAGGACCGGTTACCCTGACCGATCCCGCCATGACCCGTTTTGTGATGAGCATTGAGGAAGCGGTTCGCCTAGTCATTGACTCGGCCGACTTAGCCCAGGGGGGGGAGGTTTTTATTACCAAGATGCCGGTAATTCGCATTAAGGATTTGGCCGAGGTCATGATTCGAGAGTTGGCCCCTGCTTATGGCTACGACCCGAAAGATATTGCGATCCGTCAAATTGGGACCAAGCCCGGCGAGAAGATTTATGAAGAACTCATGAGCCAGGAAGAAACACGTCGGGCAGTCGAACTTTCCCGCTACTTTTCCATTCTTCCCGCCTTCCGCGGTCTTTATAAAAACATTGCCTATGAGTACCCTAAAACGATCTCGACGGAGATTACCAAAGCCTATGTATCCAGCCACGAAGAGGCCCTTAGCCAGGAAGGTCTGACGGTTTTTCTTAAAGATAATCACTTGCTTTCTCCACAAAGTGGAATACCAGGACATCCGGCGAGTCGCTACTGGCCCGGAGACAAAAAAGGGGGATAAACAACATGCGAGTCGTGATTTTGGGAGGCGATGGCTATCTCGGTTGGCCCACAGCGATGCGTTTTGCCGCTCAAGGCCACGAGGTGTGGGCGGTGGATAACTATTTTCGTCGTACCATTGCGCAGCAGACCGCTTCGGAGGCGCTCATGCCAAACCCGAATCTGGCCGAGCGTGCCGCTCTCTTTGAAGCGACATCGGGCAAGCCGGTGCAAGTGGTCATTGGCGACTGTTGCGACTACCGGCTATTGGAAAAACTCTTCCAGGAAGCGCGGCCGGAAGCTGTCATCCACTATGCGGAGCAGCCTTCAGCGCCTTACTCCATGCGCGGCTTCGATGAGGCGCGAATTACGCTCAATAACAACCTCAACACCACGCTCAATGTGATCTGGGCCGTACTGGAGTACGCTCCCCACTGCCACATCATTAAGCTCGGGACCATGGGTGAATATGGAACCCCCAACATCGACATCGAAGAAGGCTGGCTGGGAGTGGAGCATAACGGCCGCCGGGACACCTTTCTTTATCCCCGCCAGGCGGGAAGTCTCTACCATACCACCAAGGTCCTGGATACGGATTTGCTCTGGTTTTATGTGCGTACCCATGGGCTCCGGGCGACTGATCTCATGCAAGGTCCCGTGTACGGGCTTTCCACGGAAGAAGCGGATCAGGACCCACGGTTATGGCCCAATTTCCACTACGACGATCTTTTCGGCACGGTGGTGAACCGCTTCCTCACCCAAGCCGTCGCGGGCATTCCATTGACCGTCTATGGCCGCGGTGGGCAGACCCGCGGTTATCTCAATTTGAAAGATACTCTCCAGTGCGTAGAGTTGGCCATGCTCAACCCCGTTGAGGCCGGGGAGCTGCGAATTCTCAATCAATTCACAGAGCAGTTCACGGTTAACCAGCTCGCCGAAAAGGTGCGGCAGGCGGGGAACGAGCTGGGGCTGGATGTGCAAGTGCGTTCCATCGACAATCCCCGCAAGGAGGCTGAAGAGCACTACTACAACCCCAAACACCATGGCCTTTTGGATCTGGGCCTCAAACCCCATTACATGACCCAAGAGGTCCTTATGGAGATGTTGCAGCAGGTGAAACGTTATCGGGATCGTATCGATGAGAAGAAGGTCCTTCCTCGGGTGAAATGGAAGTGAATGAGCAATGAGCAATGAGTAAGTCAGTGCGAAGGTTCGAGGATCTCATCGCTTGGCAGAGGGCGAGAGAATTGTCCAAGAGGATTTATCAGATCACCGGCAAGGGGGCGTTCGCGAGGGATTATGGTCTGCGCGATCAGATAAGAAGATCTGCGGTTTCCGTGATGTCTAACTTAGCTGAGGGCTTCGAGCGCGGCAGTCGATTGGAGTTCAGGGCATCTCTAAAAATTCATTGTTAGATGTAAAATAACCCGAAATCCACATACTAGAGAAGAGAGATGCAACCCAGTTTTTTTGATTTAGACGATCGCTATAAGAAGTTAAACGAGCGGGACGCTTTGATTGGGCTTGATAAGCTCATCGACTGGGAAGGGTTTCGGGAAACCTTGCAGCGATGCCGAGAGAAGGCGAGGAAAAGTGCTGCGGGCAGGAAAGGCTTTGACGTGGTAGTGATGTTCAAGGCACTGGTGCTGCAAGACCTTTATAATTTGAGCGATGAAGAGTTAGAGTTTCAGATCCGCGACCGCTACAGCTTCTGTCGTTTTCTGGGGCTTACCCCCGAAGACCGGGTGCCGGATGCCAAGACGATTTGGCTGTTCCGAGAACAGCTGACGGAAAAGGGGTTAATCAAAGCGCTTTTTGAAGACTTTGAGTGGCAACTAGATGAGAAAGGTTTCAAGGCGAAGAAGGGCCAGATTGTCGATGCCAGCCTGGTGAGTGCCCCCATCCAGCGCAACAGCCGTGAGGAGAATACCCAAATCAAACGGGGCGAAATACCCCAACGTTTTGAGGCCAACCCCCACGTGAAGCGGCAGAAAGACGTAGAGGCGCGCTGGACTGAGAAGAATGGACAGAAACACGACGGCTACAAAGATCACCTGGTCATCGACAACGAATACAAACTGATCCGCAATTTTGAGGTGACCTCCGCTGAAGTGCATGACTCCCAAGTATTTTTTGAGTTATTGAGTGAGAACACCTCCAAGGAGGTGTGGGCCGACAGTGCCTACCGCAGTGAAGAGAATGAATGGATGCTCAAAGCCGGGGGTTATCGCAGCCAGGTTCACAGAAAAGGCTATCGCAACCGGCCGCTCAACAAGCGAGCGCAACAGAGCAACCGCAGAAAATCGCGAATACGTGCCCGCGTTGAACCTGTCTTTGGTTCGATGGAAAATGAGATGGGGGGCCTCTTTCTCCGGGTGATAGGCCTGGCACGGGCCAAAACCAAAATCGGATTGATGAACCTGGTCTACAACCTCAAGCGTTGTGTCAGCCTTTGCAGGAGAGGTCTATCCGCCGCATGAGAAACCTGGGGAATAGGCCCTCAGAATGAGGGATAACGCATAAAAATGCGAAACACTAAGTGACCTTCAAACACAACATCAATTAGTGAAATCGCTGTTCAAGTCACATGAAAAATCAGCGAAGTTGATGTCGGTCATTTTTGCTTATTTTTAGAGGCACCCTTCAAGCAGTTTGTAGTAATCGTCAAGGGTTCATGCGCCGAGGTACGCTCACAATTGTTTACAGCCTTGGATGTTGGCTATCTCACTCAGAATGAGCACAGAGAACTGGATGAAATGGCCAGTGAAGTCGCTAGGATAGTTGGAGGTTTATTGGCTTCCTTGAGGAGAGGAGAAGGGAAATGACGCATGGCTCATTGCTCAATACTCGAAACTGTAATCAGCCGCTTCGCTGGCTGATTACAGGGGGGTGTGGTTTCATCGGCACCAGCCTTATCAAGCAACTGGTCTCTGAGGGCGGCCACGCCATCCGAGTGATCGACAATTTATCAGTCGGTACTCGCGATGATCTTAGTGCTGTTTGTGATTTTACAGAGGTCGCTCCCTCTCCTTCCTCTCCCCCCGTCCAATTGGTCGTCGGCGATATCCTTGACGAAACTCTAGCCTTGAAGGTTACCCAGGGTGTGGATGTAGTTGTCCATCTCGCGGCTAATACCGGCGTTGCTCCCTCCGTGGAAGATCCGCGCAAGGACTGTACTACCAACGTTATCGGTACGCTGAATTACCTCGAAGGCGCGCGTCTCAACGGCGTGAAGCGTTTTGTATTCGCCTCCAGTGGCGCCCCGGTGGGAGAGGTGGAACCGCCTATCCACGAAGAACTCGCCCCCCATCCAGCCTCACCCTATGGAGCCAGCAAGCTGGCGGGAGAAGGCTATTGCTCAGCCTACTATCGGACCTTCGGTATCGAGACTGTGGCGCTTCGCTTCGGTAATGTGTATGGGCCGGGCTCCGGGCACAAAAACAGCGTGGTAGCTAAGTTCATCCGCCAAGCTCTGAACGGCGAGACTTTAGAGATCTACGGTGATGGAAGCCAGACTAGGGACTTTATTTATATCGATGATTTAATACAAGCTATTTATTTAGCGACAACGGTCCATGGTATAGGAGGAGAAGTTTTTCAAGTCGCCAATAACGCTGAAACTACAATCCAAGAAATGCTAGATAAACTTGTTCCTCTTCTGGGCGAAAGCGGTTTTTCCGGTCTAAAGGTAGACTATACAACCCCTCGTATAGGAGATGTAAAACGCAACTACTCAGATACCAGCAAAGCCCGAGAGCAGCTGGGTTGGATCTCAAAATACGGCCTGGATAAAGGCATTGAAAAGACCGTCTCTTACTTCGTGTCCCAGAAAAAGAAGGCATTGCGATATGCTTCAACTCAAAGGTAAGGGTGCTTGAGTGAAAGGGAAAATTATACCCGTTGACCAGATCAGCTCTGGCGTTTCACCTATTCGGTTGAGATTGACATTGCGGAATGTGTGGCAAAAATAAAAATATATTGCCAGCTTTTTCAGGCCAAATGTTAGAACAACACGGTTCACTCCTGTAATTATATTTTAAACGAGATGTATAACTAATTAATGAAAGTCTGCCCGGCTAGCAGCCCGGCGGAGATCATTAGTACTTTGCTTATTCTTAGCTCAAGCTTCATAAAGCCGCCTGAAAACGACGTCAGTTCGACATAAGCTAGATCCCGATGGGTAAGGATTGATCGGGGTGAAAGCGAAGGTGAAGAGAGGGTTTTTTGTCCTGATAGGTGTAGGCAATCAGGGCGGCCACTAGATTGACCATAAAATTAGCGATGCTGCGATGGCGGGTGTGCTCAATTTGGGAGATATTTTTGAGCTGATCGTTGACCGTTTCAATGAGGGCCCGTTTTCGGGTGAGGATCTTATCAAACAAGGGAAGAAGTTTGTTTTTCATGTTTTTCTTGAGCTTGGTGATAAGTTGTAAGTCCCGCTCAAACAAGAGGTCGAAGAGGGGCTGAGAAATATACCCCTTATCCCCGAAGAGCTTTCCAAACATCCCTCGGGTCATCTCGGGAACGGGTTGGCGGTCATCGACATTGGCCGGGGTCAGCTTGAAGGCGAGCAGTTCCCCTTCATCGTTGATGATCAAATGCAGCTTAAATCCATAAAACCATCCCATGGAATTCTTGCCCCAGTGGGACTTTTTTCTAAAGAGTTGATGGGTAGGAGCCCGTTGGCGATGGCAGACGATAATGGGCGTAGAATCAATAAAACCAATACCGCTGACCTGGCCTTTACGGGTGTGCAGATAACTGCACAAGGGAATCAACGCCGAGCTCATCAGTTCCACAAAGCGGGGATAACTGACCAGCATAGGAAAGGCTCCCCGCCAGTATTTCGCCACATAGCCGGTGTAATAGTGCTTAAAGGTGCGATAGTTCGAGCGATGGAAAGCAATGATAATCGTCATCACCTCACTCAGTGACAGGCTTGAGGTTTTTCGCCGCTTTCTCTCGCCTGAGTGTAGAAGCTGCTGATGCCACTGGGGTTCAAACGCTTGGCAGAAATCATCGACCTCACAAAAAACCCGCTCTAAATCTATCATGACCCTCACCTGCTTCTTTGAATAACCCTCTGAACAGGCACATCCTATCTCCTACCCAGGACTATGAAAACAGCCCCCCGCTTATGTCGAACTGACGTGAAAACGATAAATAATAAGATGCCTGTATTGTGATTACCAGAAGCCGCTTAGCTGGTCTTCTCCAGCAGGCTCGCAGCAAAAGTCTGACCGGGCAGCTCGCCCGGGGCGGTATGGGCAGTATCGCGATTAAAGTTGCCAATATGCTATTGGGCCTAGCGTTGGCTATTATCCTGGCGCGTGTCCTCGGGCCTGAAGGTTATGGTACGTATGTCTATGTCTTTGCGCTAATTTCGATTATGGCTATTCCAGCGCAATTCGGATTGCCCAAGCTGGTGGTTCGTGAGACAGCCAAAGCCCAAGTGGATAAACAATGGGGGCTCATGCGTGGCGTGTGGCGTTGGGCCTCTGCAGCGGTCGGAGTGCTTTCGGGGGGGATTGCCGCCATTGCCCTGGGTATTATTTGGCTGTTAGCGGATCGCTTCTCTGAGCTTCAACTCGCGACCTTTCTCTGGGGTGTGGTGCTAGTGCCATTGATTACACTTGGGGCGCTGCGAGGTGCGGCGTTGCAGGGCTTGCGTCGGGTAGTGCTGGGCCAGTTACCAGAACATATCTTGCGACCCGGCCTCCTAATTCTGCTGATCTTGACGATCGTTTGGGGAGGGGGAGGCGAGCAACTAACTGCCGACAAGGTCATGAGTCTTCATGTAGTGGCAGCAGGAATCGCTTTTATTGTGGGTGCCTGGCTTCTTTATAGCAGCCGTCCTGCGCCGCTTCACGCCGGCCCGAAGCCGAATTATAAACTGCGAACGTGGCTTGCTGCTGCCTGGCCGCTGGCCTTAGTTGCTGGCATGCAGCAGGTCAATACATATACGGATATTGTTATGCTCGGAGTTTTCAGCACGGCGGAAGATGTCGGGGTTTATCGTGTGGCAGTCCAGGGCGCAATGTTGACTGTTTTCGGTTTGCAAACGGTGGCTATGTTTGTTTCGCCCTATTTTGCACGTTTGCATATCCAAGGGGATTATGAACGCCTCCAACGATTAGTAACCATGAGCGCCCGTGCCGCATTCTTAGCCGCGATTTTTGTGATTTCAGTATTCACCGTTCTGGGTAACGAAATAATCTGTTTGCTATTTGGAACAAACTATATCGACGCCTATATGCCACTGCTGATTCTTGCTTTCGGGCAGCTTATCAACGGATTGTTTGGACCTGTTGGTATCCTCCTAAATATGACCGGTCATGAGCGATATACTGCGCGAGGGGTAACTATCGCGGCGATTTCCAATGTTATATTAAATCTGGCACTTATACCGACATTTGGGATGAACGGGGCCGCCGTTGCAACTGTGATTACGCTGGCAACTTGGAATGTTCTGCTTTGGCGAGCGGTCCACAGCCGTTTAGGTATTAATGCGATTGCAATTCATTCTATTAAAAATTAAAGTGAGTTAAGAATAAATCGTGGCACCAGTAGGTTTGGCTTAATAACTGGGTTACGTTCTATGCATAATTAATATAACCAACAAGGTGAGAAGATGCAGGAAGTCTTGCAGGGTCCAAGAATCTTATATATTGCAAGCTCTTCACGATCTGGCTCCACGATTTTGGAGCATACCTTGGGTGCAGTGGAAGGTGTCTTCAACGTGGGAGAGCTTCGTCGAATAAGTGATTTTTATAATATGAATAGTCAGGCGATAAGGGATCCGGCTAACTCGCTAGCATGTACTTGCGGTGCTAAAGTGGTGGACTGCACTTTTTGGAGAGAAGTGGAAAAAGAATCGGGGCTGGCTCTTGGAGAAGCAAAATTTTCTAGTCAGCTAGATTCCATTAACCGAAGCCTCTTCAAGATAATTTTTTTTATATCTGGACCCAAAATAACAAAATGGTTTTCAAAAATTTATAAACCTTTCGAAAAAGAAATCGCTGTAGGAGAAAACTGTTTTAAGGTTTATTCAGCAATAAAGAAAATAACAAAAGCTAAATATGTGGTGGACTCATCTAAAATGATTCACCATTTTCTAGTGTTAAAAACAGTGTGTCCAGAAAGAGTAAGCTTGCTGGCATTATTCAGGGATGGTAGGGCCGTTAGTAAGTCAATGATCCGTGGTGAGCGAAAAAGATATTTCAAGAAGGGGAATTTCTCCAATAAAGAGGATTCGTCTATTGACTATACTCAGATTCTTAGGGCTGCCATTCTTTCGTGGGTAATAACCACTCTACAGATACTTTTGTTTTATATTCGGCTCTCGAAAAAATATCGACATTTTATCAGGTATGAGGATTTTTGCAATGAACCTAATTCTGTTCTTGTGGAAGTGTTGTTCAAATTTGGTTTGACTAATATTGAAAGTACGACAAGGAATCCGGAGAAATATATACATACTATTGGTGGTTCACCGTCCCGCTTCAGTTCGACCTTCAGAAAAATAGACACAGATAAAAGATGGCGAAAAGATTGGAATAAAAAGGATGCTCGCATATTTACTATTTATGCTGGTTTGATTAATAGAATGTTAGGTTACAAATGATGCACGCGACTAAACCGAATGACTGGAAGCCGGTTGGTCAAATCAAGTTTAAAGGCAGGTTCCTAGTATTCTGGGGGGGTTTTTTTATGGTGCTCGCAGCCTGTGCCCCGCTTGCCATAGCATTCTATAATATTCCAATCTATACGCCATATCTACCTTTTTTAGCCGTAGTAGTTTTAGCACTATTTATGTGGTTGCTCCGATCGCGGCGGCTAATAAGGCGGCGGGAGGAGTTTGCGTTTGTTAGTGCACAGGCGCTTATTGTTTTGACGTCTGTGGCGAGTGTAGATCCAAATGAAGCAATCTCGGCATCGATCGTTGCTATCTATGCCGCAGGGATATTTCTTATAGTTAGGTATTTTTTGACTATACAGCTTCTAAAAAAAACGGACCTGTTAGTGTGGTCAGCTATTATTTTTGCTTTACTAACTGTAGTAGCTTTGTTGCAATTTATTCTGCAAAGTAACATAGGTATAGTGAGCACCTATTTTGGGAAAAATTTCGCAGAGGGAACGTATGCAGATGAAGCTCTAAGAATTAGTAGTACGTTTGGCAATGCAAATGTTTTTTCCCAAGTTTATACAATATATGGAACAATTCTAGTTTCGTCCTGTTTGTTTTATTTCCGTTGGTTGCGTTTAGCATTGCTTCTTAGTTGCCTCATAATATTCGTGGTAGCGATATCGCTGTCGCGTAGTGGCATTATTTTTACACTGTTTCTGCAGATAGCAATCTATTTATATTGGGTAATGAGCAGCAGGAGGCGGCGGGGCGAGCGGATGGCTGTAGTCGGTATCATCGTGGTATGTGCGAGTGCGATTCTGGGTATCAGTTCTTTATATATTACGGATGATTTAATTCCAGGAGCATCAAGGTTTGCAGATTTTAGCGATAGTGGCAGGCTAGAAACATATTTTGGAGCAATGCAGCTACTACAAGATCCTTTCGTGGCGCTTTTTGGAGTGGGAAGTGGCCAATTTTTTGAAGGTTCTGCTATACATGGTATTTATTATGGCTATAAAGTATGGTTACAACCCTACGAGCTGAAATCAACAGTTCACAACTGGTTTTTACAGATTGCAACAGAGAATGGAGTGGTTGTACTGTTTTTATATGTTTACGCAATATTTAAAACAGCTAGGCGTGGGTGGTCGATTCGAAAACTTTCAGATGGATGGCTGGCGGCTTCGCTTGCTATTACTATGTTGAGTCTTTATATGACTGCCCTTCAGTTTGGTACGACCGGTACTACTCCGTGGATATTGACACCGATTGCTATCATTCTTGCATGGATTCAAAATGAGTATGATAAATCCAAAAAGAGAAACCTTGCATAATTCACCCAGACATTGGGCAATATTAATTATAAATAAGGTATTAGCGCGTCCCAGCCAAGTTCGGTACCAAAGGGTTGTGATGCTGGCTTCGAGGTTTAAGTTGATTGTCGTTACCGCTAACCCGTTTCCAGAAGAGCTAAGAGGATTCGTGCAAGAAGTCCATGTGGAAAAGAAAGGGTGGGGGATGTGGTCTAAGGCGATCGGCTTAGCCAAAAAAAAGAGGCAGCAGAATTGTCTGTTTTACATCCACACTCAATATTCGCCGAATTCGATAATCGCCGGATATCTATGCAAAAAATTAGTGAACTGTAAATGGGTATACGATCTATGGGATCATCCTTCCGTGGGCTGGTTGGGTACCAAGGGGCCGTCTCGCTGGATTAGGCGGGTCTTTTGGGTAGTCTCTCGCCAGATGTTACCTAAGGCCGACGCGTGGATCATAGCGATGCATCCGGGAATTTTGGCTCATTTGCCACCGGTCCCCATTACTTGCCAGCTGATCTTTATTCGGGCTGGATATATAAAACCAGATAGAGATGGAACCGGCAGCGATATAATTTTTCGTAATAATAGTGTGATAAAAATTGCCTATTCTGGTCCTATGGTGCTCCAGCGCGGTCTCGCGTCAATGAGAGACTGGATCATAAGCTATAGTGGACCGTCGGCAGAACTACATCTTATTGGCCCCTGCGCTGATCCGGCGTCACAGACCTTATTGAATGAGATTGAGAGAGAAAGTGAGAGCAAGCTAAATCTTTCTTTACGGATTTGGGGGGAACTTCCCCATTCTGAGGTCTTGGAGGTGCTCCGAAATGTTGATATTGGGCTTTGTCTTCTGGACACTGGTGTACTCAACTATAAGTATGCCTACCCGGTGAAGGTAATTGAATACATGAATTTAGGGTTAATCGTGCTGGCGACGGAAAGTCATGGAACCAGAGCTCTGATAATGGATGGTCAAAATGGCTTTATCGAGCGGCATAAAACCGGTGGTTTTTGTCAAACGATGGAGCGGGCTATTGCCATATGTCAGGATCCAATAACTAGTATTAAAGTCCGTGATGCAGCCCGTAAAGCGGCATGGGGATATGAATGGAATAGTGTAAACTATGAGCTTCTACAGCGGTTGGAATCGGTCTTCAATCAGTAGAATAAACATCACTACTTGATAATGAACAATGGGTGCTAGTTATTTCACAAGCTAAATTCAGCTATCGAAAGAGTCCAATGCTATTCTCCTCGACGGTCAAAACAGCGACTATAAAATCGGAGTGTGGCTGTGCCTAGAAATTACCCGCAACTTGTTGGTTGATCTTACTTAAAGTAACCGACAAGAGTGAGCATCGAGAAGATGGCTTCATCAGTATTCATTATATTTGTTGATTTTAGATCATGGAGATAAGAGCCGGTATGCCTATTCAGCAGCAGGTAGAGTTTGCTGATGATGATCTGGCGGTGATTGGACACGCCCTTGCTGTCCAGTTGTTTGGTACTGCATTCTTTACAGATTGGGCATAGCCCTCAATGTTGAAATAGTCGAGAGTCTCCAGTATTGAGGGCGCCGCGATAAAGCCCCTGTGCGTCTTGAACATTTATATTTTTATTGGAAACAGCCACATGCGTTCGGATAGTTGAGGCAACAGGCAGCATTGGCTAGCGCCGCGCTTGAAGATGATTGAATACAACGATAATTTCATCATTTATACTCGCAAAAAAGCTTGATAATAAAGTTGATTCTGGTTATGTGTTCGTACTTCAATAGCTTTTCCTTACCAGGATTGCTGCGGCACATGGCATTCTCAATTCCCTCCACTACTCCTTATTGGCTATGAGCAAGAGATTTCTAGTGCAATATAAAGCAATTAGGATGGTTTTTCTTGTACTGATAGTTGCTCTTGTGTTTACTGTGATGTTTACAGAAAACAAGTTTGTCGCAAAAAGGAAGTTATATGTATCATTTGCAAGAAGTGACTCTATTCAAGCATACATAATAAAAAAGGGGTTTAGCTTTCTCCCAGTGATATACCAAAAAAATATTGATCCTGATAATGATGGAATTTTCGATCGCCATAGATTTGTAGAGTATGCCACCGATAATTTTGTTAATTATGATGGGTTGATTGCTTTAGATTGGGAGGGGAAAGCATACCAGGATTTGATCGATATTTTTACACCAATGGAATTAAATAATACAGCCAAAAGTTATATTGACCCATTAGTGCTTCTAAAAAATATAAATTTAAGAAAAATCGAAACGGGCTATTATGGTTTGCCGTCTAAATACAGCACTAGAAATAATACAGATCACAAAGAGAAGAATCATTTGGATGAACTATATTCTTTTGTAGATGTTTTATATCCTTCTCTGTATCTAAATAAAAACTCTATATTTCCGGGTGAATCAATTGGTTTTGTTAAACAGCATCTCTTAAATGCATTAAAAACTGGATGTTCTAAAAAGAAAATATATGCATTTATAACTCATAGATGGCATCCGAATAGTAAATATTCTCCAAACGCTTTAATTCCTATTTCGATTTTTGAGAAATATATTACTACGATAAAGAATACTAACCATAAGGGTTGTTTTCTGGACGGGATAGTATGGTGGGGGGCAGATGAAATCTGGTATGACAAGAAAAAATCTGTAAGAGATAGTATCAATAAGTATGGCAGCATACAAAAATTTATCCAACAAGAAATAGAAAAGTATGCGAATGTAATTTGGAAACAGCTTAATGAATAGCTAATAATTAAGTGTTTGAGCAAGAAATCATCGCTCATATCGACAGTGATTAATTTTTTACTATGCGCGTAGCAAATATTATCGAAGAAGGACGCTTGGGTGGTCCGCAGATTCGGATTGCAAATGTAGCATCACGACTCCAACGACAGGGAGTTGATACCATCGTATTTTTACCTTCCCTTCAATCGGGTCTTTTTCAACAGAAACTAAAAGAATTAGGTATTCATTATGTAGCTTTGCCGATTCGTAAGCTAACAAAGAAAGTGCGAGGTTTGGCGGCATATATAATTTTTTTACCTTACGAAGTGATCCGCTTGTATATAGAGCTTCGGCGCTATAAAGTTCAATTGGTCCATTGTAGCGGGGGGGCATGGCAGTATAAGGGGATAATTGCCGGGCGTTTAGCGAGAGCCAAAATTATTTGGCATCTGAACGATACGTCGATGCCGGTCGTTGTGCGCAAGTTGTTTTCATGGATCGCATGGCTATGTGCAGACGGCTTTATTGTCGCCGGTGAGCGAGTACGTGAATATTATGCTAGGGCGGGGTTACCGGAAAAACCGATATTTGAGATACAGGCGCCTGTGGATACAAGTTGGTTCGACCCTGCGATCGTGGCTCCAGATGAAAGCGTGCGTAATGACAGTGGATTCAAGCTGGTAAGCGTCGGCAATCTAAGCCCCGTCAAGGGATTTGAGTATGCACTTGAAGCGGTAAGCATTCTGAATGCCGAAGGATGGGATGTAAAACTGTACATTGCTGGGGCGATTTTTGATACCCAGGGAGCCTACGAGCGCAAATTGCGAAAGTTAATGGAAAATTGTGGTACAGATAAGGTACAGTTGCTTGGTATGGTTGAGGACGTACGTTCCATACTCGCTGCCGCAGACGTTTATGTGTGTTCTTCGATAAAAGAGGCTTCCCCGATTGGCGTATGGGAAGCCATGAGCATGGGAAAACCTATAGTCGCAACCGATGTAGGGGATATTGCGCGTTTTGTAAAGAATGGGGACTCAGGTTTAATTGTTTCTCCACAGAATAGTCGAGAGTTGGCTAAAGCGATTAAGCATCTAATGAACTCTCCGAAAAGTTTGATGCGCTATGGGAATTCTGCAAGAAGAGTGGCCATACGTGACCTTGATATAGAAATGATTACACAGCTCCACTTGGAATGTTATAGAGCCATTTTGTCTAGATAGTCAGCCTTAGCTTGCTTTTCACAGAAAGAGTAAATGCCAATGCGTGCAATCGGCTATATAATGCTTTTTTAGTATGTTCCCGAGCCTAATTCAATCCTCTACTACTATTTTCTTGCTGCTTAGGCTTAAGTTAGGCTTAGGAAGAATTCCTCTTGAGCCTAGTTTTACTAAGTTTTGCACCGGTATTCTCCATTACACATGCGTCGGTCAGGAGCTTCAGCTATGGTCACGCAGATTGTTACCATGCGCGTTGGGAAAGGCTTGCAGATAAAACTGAAAAGGTGGTGTTGTGAAATATAGCCTCAAGCCAAATGCGCCTGTAGATATTGAAGGTCTATTTCAAAATAAGTGCTGTAGCATTTGTGGAGGGGAGGCGATTATGCCCCTCTATCCTATTGATAAAGATTACGCCGAGCGGATGACGGGCTTTGATTTAGAGAAGTTCAGTGTTGGCGTCGCCAACTGTGAAGAGTGTGGGCATGAATTTATTCATCCAGTTCCCACGGCGGTGTTCCTGGAAGCTTTTTACGCACGTTACATGTCGAAAGCAAAGGAGGGCTTTTATAGAGAGCGAGCGTACGCTGAAATACCAGGATCTTTTCGTGATCGGTATGAGCCTTGGTTGAGGAAGCTGGCGCAGTTAGGCATAGGCAATGGGCGCTTGCTTGATGTGGGTGCGGGATTGGGTATGTTCCTCCGTTTGGCGCAGCAGCATGGTTTCAATGTTATCGGAATCGAGCCTAATGGGGAGGCGGCGGAAAATCTTGTGCGCGCTTTCGATATTGAAGTACATAATTGCCTTTTTGAAGACGCCAAGCTCAAAGGCACCGTAGATGTGGTTACCATGTGGGATCTGCTAGAACATCTCGCGCATCCTAGGGCGGCGCTTGAAAAGGCCTGGACCTTGCTATCATCCGAGGGGGTATTGGTTCTGGAGATTCCCGCTAGAGATAGCCTATTACACTATGTGGCTAAATTGCTATTTCAGTTTACAGTCGGTGTGGTGCGCCGGCCTTTATACCTCGTTTGTGGAGTACACCATCTGCACTATTTTTCGGAAAAGGATATCTCGCGATTGCTTGAAGACTGTGGCTTTCATGTATTAGACGTACAAAGAAGTGAAACTGAATTCGGCTCGCTGTGCCGTCGCGGTGTTAGGGGTTGGCGCAGCATCCCTTCGGGTGTCTATAACGTTGGGTTAAGGGGGATGCTTTTTGCTGCACGTTTGCTTGACATGCAGAATAAGTTGATTGTGTTTGCAGGTAAGTGCTCCTGAATGAGTTTCGGGGCATGATTTTCGGCTACTGAGCCTATGCAAGGGGAACCATGCTGATTCTAGGCATAAACGCGTTTCACGGAGATTCTTCTGCCTGCATTCTGCAGGGTGGGGCTTTGGTTGCGGCGGCTGAAGAAGAGCGCTTTCGCCGCATAAAGCACTGGGCTGGCTTTCCATCGGAAGCAATCCGCTACTGTCTTGCCGAAGCTGGGGCGGTTCTCGGAGATGTGGATCACATCGCTATTAACACAGATCCTATGGCGAATATTCTGAAAAAGGTTGGCTATACGCTGAAGAACCGCCCGGATCTCCGATTTGTGCTTGATCGCATTAAGAACAAGCGCGAGCGCGCTGGCATAGACGATGAACTGAATGCGGCATTTCCGGATCATCCCATGAAGGGGAAAGTGCATTATATTGAGCATCACCTTTCGCATCTGGCGTCGTCGCATCTGGTTTCTCCATTCGACGAATCGGTTGCTGTGTCCGTGGATGGATTTGGGGATTTTTCAAGTGGGGCCTGGGGGGTCGGTCGGGACGATCGCATCGAGATCGATAATCGTGTGTTTTTCCCGCACTCGTTGGGGATTTTCTACCAGGCATTGACCCAGTTCATAGGCTTCCCAAACTATGGTGACGAGTACAAAGTGATGGGTTTAGCACCATATGGGAAGCCTGCCTTCATGGAGCAAATGCGCCAGATAGTGTTGGCTCAAGCAGATGGCTCCTATGCTCTCAATTTGGATTTGTTTCGTCATCACAAGGAAAAGATCGAATACGAATGGGCTAGTGGCTCGCCAGTCGTTGGAGAATTGTTCAATGACGAACTTATACGCTTAGTGGGGGTGCCCAAGCGCGCCAAGGATCAGCCCTTGAAGCAGGTGCATCATGATATTGCCCATTCAGTGCAGGCGATGTACGAGGAAGCGTTTTTCCATTTGTTGAACTGCCTCCACGAACGCCATGGTTTAGAGGCGGTATGCTTGGCTGGCGGGTGCGCGATGAACTCGGTAGCTAACGGAAAGATACGGCGAAAGACGCCTTTTAAGAAGGTTTATATTCAGTCGGCGGCCGGGGATGCCGGAGGGGCTATTGGATCTGCCTTCGTGGTGCATCATCAGCTCGGGATAAAGGTAAAGCGTAATTTTGTGATGGATCACGCTTACTGGGGACCACAGTTTAGCAACGAGGAGGTTGCGGCGTTGCTAAAGGAGAAGAAGTCCGAACTGGAAGCGGCGAATTGTATAGTCGAAGGTATTGCTGAGGAAGGGGAGCTGTGCCGGCGCACTGCCGAAGCTATCGCTGGGGGGAAGGTAGTGGGTTGGTTCCAAGGGCGAATGGAGTGGGGGCCCCGGGCATTGGGCAACCGCTCTATTATTTGCGATCCGCGCCGCACCGATATGAAGGATATCCTCAATCTCAAGATCAAGCGCCGGGAATCTTTCCGCCCCTTTGCTCCTTCCATCCTGCGAGAGAAAGTAGGTGAGTGGTTTGAAGAGGATGATGACGTACCCTTCATGATGAAGGTTTTCCAGATCCGCGAGGAGAAGCGTGCTCTGATTCCCGCCGTCACTCATGTGGACGGATCAGGAAGATTGCAGACAGTCTACCGTGACACTAACCGCCGCTATTATCGATTGATCGAGGCGTTCCATGATCTGACCGGCGTGCCCATCGTGCTCAACACCTCTTTCAATGAGAATGAGCCCGTGGTTTGTCGCCCAGAGGAGGCCTTGGATTGTTTCCTGCGCACAAAGATGGATAGCCTAGTCATGGGACAGTGGTACGTCGCCCGGATGGCAGGTTGATACAGGACGGCAATTTGGGTAACGCATTTACCGAAATGATAAAGCGGCCCTTGTTCCAAGATAAGCTCTTAAGCTACGTATGCCTGATCCATCAAATTCAGATCGTCTGGCTAGAATGCGTGGTATGTGACCGTTTTTGATGGGGAATAAGTCCCCCCCTCCGAGCCTTTCCCCTAAGGGGGGAAGAGATTTAATTCTGTCTCCTTATTCTACTCAGAGGCAGATCTTTTACTCGTTTTGGCCCTCAAGGGAAAAGAGCCAATCCAGTGCTTTATCTCTCTTGAGAGGAAGATGAGGATTTTATTCTCTCTTTCTTGCAGGAGAAGATCACCCCCACCCTCGTCCTCCCCCTTCAAGGGGGAGGGGATGGATAGGTAGGAGCGAGGACACGGCCCCTTACAGTGGGAGAGATGGATAAGCAGAAGTGAAGCTTCTCTCTATTTCCTTCTCTCTATTTCCTTCTCTCTATTTCCTTCCCTCCTATAGGGGAAGGCTAGGATAGGGGTTGAAATCCTGATCCAACACGTGTGTTTAGAATACGATAAACCATTTCATGATGTCCTTTTCGCACAACCGACGAATTATTTTCTGTAACCGCTACTTTTACCCCGACCATTCCGCGACTAGCCAGATGCTCTCTGATCTGGCTTTTGCGTTGGCAGATGGAAAGCTTGACGTGCATGTGGTGACGAGCCGACAGCGCTATGATGATCCGAGCGCCGAGCTGCTGGCGAGGGAGAAAGTGGCCGGGGTGGAGGTTCATCGGGTGCCCACTACCCGCTTCGGGCGGGGGCGCTTGGTGGGGAGAGCGGTCGATTATTTTTCTTTCTACGGAGCTGCGATATTTGCCTTGTGGCGGCTGCTGCGGCCGGGGGATGTGCTGGTGGCCAAAACCGATCCACCCCTCATCTCGGTGCCCGCCGCCTGGGTGGCCAAGTGGCGGGGAGGGCATCTGGTCAACTGGCTGCAGGACCTGTTTCCGGAGGTGGCGATTGCTTTGGGCGTGCGCGGCTTTCATGGTGTATTGGGCCGCGGCTTGGTGCGTGTGCGTAACGGCTCGTTGCGCCAGGCAGCGGCCAACGTGGCCATCGGTGAGCGGATGCGAGAAAAGCTGCAGGGGCTCGGTGTACCGGGGGAGGATATCCAGGTCATCCACAACTGGGCGGATGGGGAGCGGATTCGACCGGTCGCTCCGGATCGGAATCCCCTGCGAGCGGAATGGGGACTGCAGGATCGGTTCATTGTGGGATATTCAGGTAACTTGGGACGGGCCCACGAGTTTGAGACGCTGTTGGAAGCCGCTAGGCGACTCAACGGCCGGGAGGACATAGTGTTCCTTTTCATTGGTGATGGTCCACGCCGGACTGAAGTGGAGGCGGCGGTACAGGCGCAGGGCCTTGCCAATGTGCAGTTCCGTCCCTATCAGCCCCGGGAATGGTTGGCCGAAAGCTTAAGCCTACCTGACCTACATCTTATCTCCCTACGGCCTGAATTGGAGGGGTTTATTGTGCCCAGCAAATTCTATGGCGTAGCTGCGGCGGGGCGTCCTACGCTATTCGTGGGGGATACGGAGGGGGAGATCGCCCAGTTGCTGGAAGAGGGGGACTGCGGCTACGCAATCCCGACAGGGGATGGTGCAGGTCTTGCCTCGCACATTGAAGCCCTTGCGGCGGACCGGAAGCGTTGCGATGAGATGGGGGTTAATAGCCGGCGGTTTTTCGAGCAACGTTTCGACCACCCTATTGCAATGCGGCAGTGGTGTGAAATCTTGGGAGTTGCGCAAGGTATAGAAGCGGAAGAATCTGGCGAGGAAGTAGCCTCTTCTTCTCCCTCCCGCTAAAGCCTCCATCTATTAGCTTTCTCCTGCAAGGGGAGAATATTAATTTTGCTTCAAAATGAGCACTCCAAAAACTGAATCCTCCGGGCGATGTCCAGCAGTGACATTCGCTCCCTATCCCCAATGAAACTCCAAACAGCAATTCTATCAACTGCCGGCCGTAGCCCTGGCACAGAAATTTCGGCATCTCTGCCCCTGATTTCCATTCTGGCGATCCAAGTGGTTCGACAGTACGGACAGGACATCTCCGCTTTTCAAAGACAGAACCTCCCTATCGTCGCCAAAAACCACTCCTGATTTCAGGAGCATCCGAGAAAAAAAGAAAGAACAGCGCTGCAGAAGTGGCGTGATTGCTCAAAGAGGTTTTCAGCTTATGGATTCTCTGCCTTATTTCCTTGGTTTTGGAGTCACTGCACTGCTCATCTGGGTATCAACTCCACTGGCTTTTCGCATCGGCTTAGTGGACAGGCCCGGAGGGCGCAAGAATCATCGGGTTGAGACTCCCCTGGTGGGGGGGGCGGCCATGTTCTGTGGGTTCTTGTTTGCCGTCCTTTCCATCAATGATTCCCTTTCCCATCTTAGGCCCTTCTTCGCCGGCAGTGCCTTATTGGTGATTATAGGCATTCTCGACGATTTTCGGGAATTGCCCGTCTGGGTTCGTTTCCTATCCCAGGTTATTGCCGCCCTATTGATGACCGTGGGGGGCGGTGTGGTGGTAGAGAACCTGGGTTTTCTCTTCGACGCCCAGGAAGTGCATTTAGGGGCCTGGGCAGTACCTTTCACCGTATTCGGTGTGGTGGGAGTCATTAACGCTTTCAACATGAGCGACGGCATGGACGGCCTATCGGGCATGTATGCTCTGACAACCTTGTTATTCCTCGCCTGGGCTGCTGCCAATGGTGGGATGGGGGGGGACCAGCGTATCTTGCTGGTGTTAGTGTCGGTGGTCGCAGGCTTTCTTGCCTTCAATTACCGCTTCCCCGGCCGTCATAGAGCCTTGGCGTTCATGGGCGATGCGGGGAGTATGTTCTTAGGTTACGCGCTCGTTTGGTTTTTGGTGTCCCTGTCCCAGAAACCCGCCGCGCCCATTTCCCCGGTAACCGCCCTCTGGCTGGTGGCGCTGCCCCTGCTGGATACGGCTAGCATTACCTTGCGGCGTATTCTGAAGGGACGTTCCCCTTTTGCTCCGGATCGGGAGCATTTCCATCACATTTTCCTGGTGGCGGGCTGGAGTGTGCCGCTAGCGGTAAATATGATGGTGACCATGGCTTTCACTTTGGCGGGGTTGGGTTTCCTTGGCCACTATACGGGGGTTTCCCAGTGGTTGATGTTCTACGCCTTCTTGGGAGTATTTCTCGTCTATTTCTGGGGTGTGCGCCGTGCCTGGAAGGTGATGCGCGCTCTGTCCTCCAGTACTTACCAACCCAGAGAGCAAATATCCTCTAAGTGACGCTTGCCTCTGGCGGTGGTGTTGGTGAGAGTATGCCTTTGTTCCTACCCCCATCCCGACCTTCCCCCTAAAAGGGGGAAGGGGTTAGAGGGGGGCTGTCTTCCTCTGAAAAGGGGGGGAGGAGTTGTAGGGGAACTTGATGCTGGAATATGGCATGATGATCGCAGTGGTTTGTTTACAAGTGAATAGCCTGACTTGAGGAGCGGAATCTCGCTTAAACGGGTTAGGCGAGGTGATAATTCTCTGATTAAGGGCAAAGCCATGAGTACCGTCGATAAGCTCATAAAAGAAGTGCAGAAACTCCCAGAGCCGCTTGCAAAGGAAGTCCTGGATTTTATCGAATTTATCGAGTTCAAGCACGGACTGCGGGACCAAGAAATCCGTGAGCTTCAATTAACACAAGAACCCGCCATGCGGCATGTTTGGGACAATGCCGAAGACGAGATCTGGAATGACATGTAAACCCGGTGATCTTGTCCTGATTCCTTTTCCCTGTTTTTGCTCCCATCCCTTTCTTCTTTTAGCGCTTCTAGGGAAAGTCAGGGGGTATTAATGGTTCTTACCCCCATCCCAGCCTTCCCCCTAAGAGGGGGAAGGGGCTAGAGGGATTCTGCCTTCCCGTGAGAGGAAGAAGGGGTTGTAGGGGATACTTGTTTGTTTTCACCCCCCTGAGAAGAGGAAGAAGTTAGAGGGGGTCTGCTTTTCCTCTAAAAGGAGGAAGGAGTTGAAGGGGAAGGGCCTGCATCTTCTATTCCCTCCCCCTTGATGGGGGAGGGTTAGGGTGGGGGTGAAAGGGCAGTTAACGATTGTAGGGGAATTCCTGCATTTTATAGAAATCTGGTGATTGGTTTGCTGCATGCTGTAGTATTAAATTAAGGTTAGTCTCGGAGTTAGTCTCCATTCCCATCTATCTTTTGTTCAAGAGGTGCGCTTCCTATGCCAAGGGCTGCATTGAAGAAAGTTGGGCACTGGACTTATGCAGATTATTGTACCTGGTCGGAGGAGGAGCGTTGGGAATTGATCGCTGGCGAAGCTTTCGATATGAGCCCGGCCCCCTCGACGACTCATCAGCGCGTGGTGTTCAATCTCGGCCTGATTTTGGGTAATTTTTTCCGCGGTCGCCACTGCCGCGTATTGGCTGCGCCGGTGGATGTGTTGCTGCCCCGAGCCGACGAAGCGGATGGTAAAGTGGAGACGGTGGTGCAGCCGGATTTACTGGTGGTCTGTGACTCGACAAAGATAAGTGAACGCTTCATTCGCGGTGCACCGGACTTGGTGGCGGAGGTGTTGTCTCCGGCCACTGCAAAGAAAGATGAGGGCATCAAGCGGGATCATTACGAGCGGGCGGGGGTTGCGGAATATTGGCTGGTCCATCCCCTCGACCAAACGGTTTTGCGCTATTCGTTGGAAGCAGGACATTACGGTCGCCCCGATGTTTTTGGCGAAGGGGATACGATGGCCTCAACCCGGTTTCCAGATCTGGTGGTGATTTGGGACGAAGTGTTCGGTGCAGTTGAGGAATAAGGGATTCCTCCTTGGAGGGTGAGCTTAACCACGAGGTCGCACTTAGACAGTTAGAGAGCGCACCAGCCACAGCGGCTTGCCAGGGCTGAAGCGCCGAATACGTTTTTTGTGCGGGTAGGTTTGCCTACGGGATCTTCGGTCTGGATCGATTCTCTGCACGATCAGGATACGCCTGGGACCAGGGCCCTAAATACAATCTGGAGCGCAATCGGATCAGACCGTTGGGGATGGTTTTATTCTTACAAAAATTTGTCGGAAAAGTTTTACCCCCATCCCTACCTTCCCCCTGAAAGGGGGAAGGGGTTAGAGGGGGGCTGCCTTCCTCTGAAAAGGGGAAGGGGCTAGAGGGATTCTTCCTTCCCCTGAGAGGAGGAAGGGGTTGTAGGGGATACTTGTTTGTTTTCACCCCCCTGAGCAGGGGAAGAAGTTAGAGGGAGTTTCATCTTCCCCTAAAAGGGGAAAGGGGTTGTAGAGGAATTTCTGCTTTTCCTCTAAAAGGAGGAAGGAGTTGAAGGGGAAGGGCCTGCATCTTCTATTCCCTCCTCCTTGATGGGGGAGGGTTAGGGTGGGGGTGAAAAAATCCCATTTATCTTCATCTTCCCTCTTTTTGGAATTTTCTCGTGACTAATTTTAATTTGGTCCATTCAAAAGCTTATCAGTCCGATAAATTCTCGTTTCTCAGGAGTTCTTGGCGAAGGGATGACCTTGGTCTCGGGGTCTTTACCGCTCCATGCGCTTTGACTTCGGGTGCTCCCCACCCTAGGCTCCGAGAGCAAGAAAATCGTAGTGCCAATTCATCTTAGCCGGTATATTCCTCTCGTGCGCACGGCGCCCGCTACTTGCCGGCTCGTAGGGGCGGTTGAGCAGCGCAAAACCGACCATATTCTTCTCAAAATTTTGCTGAGATACTAATTTCAACACTGAAAGCCAGTGGTTGGAGTTGCTCAAACTCGGGGCGCTTAAGCTGAAATAGTCCTGGGAGGTAGGCGGCCGAGGGGGACAGCAAGAAGTCATCTATTGAGACGCGAATTCCTCCATTGACGAGGTAGGCTCATCCCTATAAAGTAGTGTACAACACTACTTTATAGGGATTTTATGAAAACAGTCTCTGCGGCTGAGGCCAATCGTCGATTCTCCCATGTGTTGCGGGAGGTCAAGGAAGGTGAGATTTTTGTAGTTGTCTCTCGTGGCAAACCCGTGGCAATCATCGGCCCGGCTGAGAAGGCGGATGCTCAACGGTATGCGGCAAAAGAGGCTTTATTAGCGCGCTTGCGTCGCCAGCGAGCCACTGGCATACGAACCTGGACCCGCGACGAGTTATATGAGGACTGACAGTGAGAGTGGCCCTTGACACTAACGTCCTTGCCTACGCTGAAGGGATTGGTGATCAAACGAGACTTGATGTTTCTCTCACGCTTCTTAGCCAACTGCCTCAAGAACTCATCCTCTTGCCCGCCCAGATCCTCGGGGAGCTTTATCGCGTGCTTACCGGCAAGGCTCATTGGGGTCACTCGGCGGCACGTGAAGCCATTCTTAATTGGGGGGATAGTTTTGAAGTGGTTGATTCTACTTGGGTGGCGTTTCAGTCAGCGATGGATCTTTCAGCTGATCACAGTTTACAGATTTGGGATGCCTTAATTCTCTCTGTCGCTGCCGAAAATCGTTGTCGGCTCTTGTTGAGCGAAGATATGCAGAATGGTTTTACTTGGCGTGGCGTTACTGTGATCAATCCTTATACACCGACGCCGCATCCTCTGTTCTTAGCCGCCATTCAATCCTCGTAATGGCCGATCTATAAATTCGCAGCAGGATCTTGCCAGGGATGCTGCCCGGATAGGCGATGCCAGACAGCAGGACATTGGTGTCCAGCACGACCCGTAGCGTGACCATGTCGGTTCAGCGTCTTTTGCGCTGTGCCCGCACTTCGGCAACTGCAGCGTCAATTTCAGCTAGCCCCTCGGCTTCGGGAGTGTTGGCAAAGCCTGCTTCAGTGGGCTTGGACAAGGCATCAAAGCGGTCCTGCAGGCGACGAATGCGCGCGAACAGTTGGGCGTCCACCAACACGGCAACGGGTTTGTCATCCTTGTTGATGACAATACTATCGTGGCGGTATTGCACCCGATTGAGCATGTCGCCCAGATTTTTGCGAAAAGTGACAGCATTTAATGTGCATAGTGAGGTGTGCGATGCGGACCAATATTGATTTAGATGACAAGCTGCTGGAAGCGGCCTTTCGCTGTGCCCCTGTGAAAAGTAAGAAAGAACTGGTGCATCTGGCGTTGAAGGAATTTGTTGAGCATCACCAGCGCAAGGACCTGCGGGAGTTGCGAGGCCGGGCCGGTATCCGACCGGATTATGACTACAAGGCATTACGTGAAGACAAGGATGATGCGTGATACTGGTCGACACGTCGGTCTGGATAGATTTTCTGCGTGACCGAGACACGCCTGGGACCAGGGCCCTAAACGGGATTTTGGATCGTGATTATCCTTTCGGCATCACAGGCATTATTTACCAGGAGATACTTCAGGGGGCGGATTCGCCGGAAAGCTTGCACGTGTTGATAGATTATTTTGCAACGCAGCGGTTTTATCATCCGTTGGATAATGTCGATACCTATAGGCGTGCCGCGGAGATATACGGGCGCCGCCGGCGCAATGGAGTGACGATACGCAGTGCGGTTGATTGCCTAATCGCGCAAATCGCCGTGGAGCATAATCTATTTCTATTGCATAGTGATCGGGATTTTCAATTGATGAAAGATTGCATCCCTGGATTACGCGAATGGTCGAATGATTAATTCTAGGGGTAGAAAAGGGATGATTAGAGCCTTTTACTCCTGGATCGTTGCGGTTGGTTTTATCCATCCTTACTGGAAAAGTTTCACCCCCATCCCTACCTTCCCCCTGGAAGGGGGTAGAGGGAGATTTTCTGCTTTCCCCTTTAGGGGGAAGGGGTTGTGGGCGGAGGCCCTCTATCTTCTATTCCCTCCCCCTTTCAGGGGGAGGGTGAGGGTGAAAAATCCCACTCATCTTCACTCTCTCTTACCGGGAGATCATAGCGTTTCCCTTGTAGGAGAAATACAGCCAGGCTGAGCAAGTAAAGTCCTGATAATTAATACTTGCGTTTTTCTATTTTCGGGAAACGCTATAGGCTTTTACTTGTTCCCTTCTTCCCCTGTATAGAGAAGGCTAAGTTCCTGTCTATTCCCTTCCTTCTTGTTCTTTTCCTCCTAGTAGGGGAAGGCTATCGGATGGGGGTTGAACCTATGTCCCACCGCACCCGCATCAGTTCGTTAGTTAAGCAACGTGTCCGAGAGCTTCGGCGTGAGCCAAGTGAGGCAGAAAGGCAGTTATGGCAGCATTTGCGCAGGCGCCAGTTAGGAGGTTATCGGTTTCGCCGCCAGCATCCCCTCGGGCATTATGTGGTGGATTTCGTATGTTTGGAGGCGCAGCTGGTTATCGAGGTAGATGGGGGACAACATAGTGAGCAGCAGGATTATGATCAGTGGAGGACTGAATGGCTAACGCAACGGGGTTTCCGCGTGCTGCGATTTTGGAATCACGAGGTGTTGAGTTCTACGGAGGCGGTGATAACCGCTATTTGGTATGCACTGCATGGGGATACTTTACCCCCATCCCCGCCTTCCCCCTAAAAGGGGGAAGGGGTTGTGGAGGAGGTTTTCCGCCTTCCCCCTAAAAGGGGGAAGGGGTTGTAAGAAGGAGGTTCTCTGCCTTCCCCTAAAGGGGGAAGGGGTTATATAGAAAAGAAGTTTTCCATCTTCTCCTTAAAGGGGAAAGAGTTGTGGGCGGAGGCCCTCCATATTCTATTCCCTCCCCCTTGATTAAGGAGACGAGCATTTTGTTTTCCATTCCCTCCCCTCTGATGAAGGAGGCGAGCATTTTGTTTTCCATTCCTCCCCTCTGATGAAGGAGGCGAGCATTTTGTTTTCCATTCCCTCCCCCTTGAAGGGGGAGGGTGAGGGTGGGGGTGAAAAAGTCCCTCTTCCCAGGGAGAAGGAATTTATACCGTACTATAATAATTATTAATTTCTTCTTTAATCTAAAGGAAAGAAGAAAGGGTTTTAAAGCCGCTGCTTACTTTTCCCCCTGAGCGAGAAATAGGGAGTGTGAGCAGGAGGCGTGCATTCCTGCCTATCACGGGCAGATTTTGGAAAAAATTTGAAGTTTATTGAGCAATGGGTTGAAAAGGAAAAGAGAAGGGATGAAAAAGGCGTTAATTACTGGGGCCACCGGCCAGGATGGAATGTATTTGGTCGAATTTTTGTTGACAAAAGGCTATGAAGTCCATGGTATCAAGCGCCGGGCTTCGCTTTTTAATACGGATCGTGTTGATCATCTCTACCAAGATCCCCATGAACCCGAGCGGCGGTTTATTCTCCACTATGGCGATTTAACCGATGCCACTAATCTCATCCGGGTTATCCAAGAAATTCAGCCCGATGAGGTTTACAACCTAGCGGCCCAAAGCCATGTGGCAGTTTCCTTTGAGACCCCGGAATACACGGCCAATGCGGATGCCTTAGGGACGCTACGTTTGCTGGAAGCAATTCGTATTCTAGGGTTAGAAGATAGAGTGCGGTTTTATCAAGCGTCTACCTCTGAGCTTTATGGCAAGGTGCAGTCGGTGCCTCAGAACGAACAGACGCCTTTCTATCCCCGCTCACCCTATGCTGCCGCCAAACTGTATGCCTATTGGATCACGGTGAATTACCGGGAGGCTTACGGCATGTATGCCTGCAATGGGATTTTGTTTAATCATGAATCCCCGGTGCGGGGGGAGACCTTTATTACCCGCAAGATCACCCGGGGATTAGCACGTATCACTCTGGGATTACACGATTGCTTGTATGTAGGTAATCTTGAAGCGCGACGGGATTGGGGCCATGCCCGAGATTATGTGCAAGCCCAGTGGCTGATGTTACAGCAGAACGTACCGGCTGATTATGTGATCGCGACAGGTGAGCAACACTCGGTGCGGGAACTCATAGAGCGGGCGGCGCAGGTGCTCGGGATTTCCTTAAACTGGGAAGGCAAGGGGGTGGATGAAGTGGCAGTGGTGACGGCAGTTGAGGGGCAAGCCGCGGAACATGGCCACATTCAGTCGGGGAATATCCTGGTGCGGATTGATCCCCGCTATTTTCGTCCTACCGAGGTGGAAACGCTACTGGGCGATGCCAGCAAGGCGTACCGGGAGCTTGGCTGGGCACCCCAGGTCACCTTCGATGAGCTGGTGCAGGAAATGGTGGTGGAAGACTTGAAGTACGCTCAGCGGGATGTGCTTTGCCGCCGGGAAGGGTATCGGACATTTGATTATTATGAGTGAGATGATGCTATGCAGCCAGCTGAACGAATTTTTGTAGCAGGGCATCGGGGTCTTGCGGGATCAGCTATCTTACGCCGGCTGAAGGCCGAGAAGTTTGAAAATTTGATTTGTAGAACCAGCCGGGAATTGGACCTGCGGGACCCCCAAGCGGTGGAGGTATTTTTTGAGCAAGAACGGCCCGACTATGTGTTTCTGGCGGCGGCCAAAGTAGGAGGAATTTTGGCCAATAGCAGTTACCCGGCCGAATTCATCCATGATAATCTCCAGATTCAGACTCATGTTATTGATGCGGCGTATCGGTGGGGGGTCAAAAAGCTCTTATTTTTGGGCTCCTCTTGTATCTATCCCAAATATGCCCCCCAGCCTATAAAAGAAGACTCTCTGCTGACGGGACCTTTGGAGCCTACCAATGAGTGGTATGCCGTGGCAAAAATTGCCGGCGTTAAAATGGGCCAGGCTTACCGGCGTCAGTATGGTTTTAATGTGATCTCCCTCATGCCCACTAATCTTTATGGACCCGGGGATAATTTTGACCTTAAAACCTCCCACGTGCTACCGGCGCTGATCCGTAAATTTCACGAGGCTAAGCGTTCTTCCGCCCCTGAAGTGGTGGTTTGGGGAAGCGGTACTCCTCGACGGGAGTTTCTCCACGTGGATGATTTGGCAGACGCGGCAGTTTTTCTGATGCGGCATTATGATGAGGAGGAAATCATCAATGTGGGGGTAGGCAAAGATATCCCGATTGCCGATTTGGCTCGATTGATAAAGGACGTCGTGGGGTATTCAGGAGAGATTGTATTGGATACCTCAAAGCCCGATGGGACACCGCGCAAGCTGTTGGACACGGCGAGATTAACGCAGCTAGGTTGGCAGCCCCAGATAGATTTGCGTGAGGGTATCGCTTCAACTTATGGGTGGTTTCTGGAGAATTAAGAGTGTTCCCCCCATCCCGACCTTCCCCCGCAAGGGGGGAAGGGGTTGTGTCGAAGGAGGCTCTCCCTCTTTATATTCCCTCCCCCTTGATGGAAGAAGGCAATGGTAGGGAGGTCCCCCCCATCCCCACCTTCCCCCGCAAGGGGGGAAGGGGTTGTGTCGAAGGAGTCCCTCCATCTTTTATTCCCTCCCCCTTTCAGGGGGAGGGTAAGGGTGGGGGTGAAAAGCGCCTCTATCTCTACCTTCCTCTCAAGGGCAAAGGAATTGTAACTAAGAACATGTCGCAGAAATCTTGAGTTGTGGTTTAGATTAGCGGATCATAATCCAAAAAAATCATCCAGAAAAAATCGCACGGTGTCATAAAAAATTTGTGCTTTAAATTAAAGAGGATGGCACGATGAAAACCAAAAGGAATCCTTGTTGGGAAAGATGGAGGTGTTGGCATGTCCTTTGCTTCTTGGTAATTGGGCTTTTGGGAGCCTGCAGTGCCAGTACTCCTTCCCGTGAAGCACCAAGCCAGTTACCAACGTCTACTATAAACACGCGTTCTGATTTAAAACCCCAGGCGGCGAAGGAAGGCGAGTTGCCCTTGTCGTCCCCTTCAGAAGAGGAGTTGACGGCGGGAAATGAGGATTACCGCATTGGTCCCTCTGATTTGCTTCACATCGATGTCTTTCAAGTGCCTGAGCTTTCCCAGACGGTGCGGGTCAACTCCCAGGGGTTTATTTCTTTACCTCTCATCGGCTCGGTACAGGTAAACGGTTTGACTAATCAGCAACTGGAAGAAGCCTTGGCTAAGCTGTTAGGGGAGAAGTATTTGCAAGACCCTCAGGTGAGCGTTTTCATTGAGGAATATGCCAGCCAGCGGGTGACGGTAGAAGGAGCAGTTATTAAACCTGGTATTTATCCCATTCAAGGGAGAACCACTCTTTTGCAGGCTATTGCCTCAGCTCAAGGGGTAAACCAGGTTGCTGATAAAGGCGGGATAAAACTGTTCCGTTCTACGGGCGAAAATGATAAACAAGTCTTTTATTATAATATTGAGGATATCCGGCAGGGGGCTGCCCCCGATCCGGAAATTCATGCCGATGATATTATTGTCGTTGAGGAATCTGGGACTAAAGTATTTTTCCGTGAGTTTTCTAATTATTTCCGTATGTTCCTTAACCCCCTTGTATTTTTCTAATTTAAAATAAAATCATCATTGTATTTTCTTGAGTTTTGCTATCAGAATGGCACTGTTCTAAGGGGTGCCGATTGGTGTTGAACAACCCTGGCTCAGACGCCATTTAAAAATGTCCTTTAGGGCCGATAGGGTGTTGAAGCATGTTGTGCGATAGGGGGCTTTAATGGCTATGTTCCAAGGGCAAGGGTTAGAACGGTCGAGGTCAGGCCGATCATTTAAAGGGCCAGTGGCCTGGCTTTTTGGGCGTCAATTGATCGCGGGCCTTAAGTGGATTGCGATTTACGCTTTTTTTGGGGATAAGCTTGACTCTCGGGATTGGATGCGGGCCGAGGTTAATGAGCGCCATGGGGAGGCGCCCGAGGGGGAGGCCTTTTGGTTTGATTATCTTGCCGATTCTGGCGACGGGCAATGTGCAACCTACAATATTGCCTACTTATGCATGCATGATCTTTGGATTCCAAAAGAAAATAGCGCGCCCGATCTCAATAAAGAAACTAAAACAGTTTCTTTAGCCGATGACACAGGAAATGCTTTCAAATTGCCACGGGGCGAATTTTTATTTGTAGGGGGGGACACGGCTTACCATATTGCGGATTATGCCACCCTGGCGGAGAGATTTCAGAGACCTTTTGATTGGGCCTATGAAGATATCTTTGGGCAAGAGATAAGACCTGACGCACGGCGGCCCATTTATGGGATACCAGGAAATCACGATTATTATGATGCCCTGGATGGATTTAATCGCCAGTTTTGCAAACCTTTTAACTTGGAAAATATTGAGGAGTCCGGGGACGCTCAACCTCAACTGAAGCTCAAGGGATTCGAGCGTGTTCAAGAAGCCACCTATGTGGCCTTGAAATTACCCTATGGATGGTGGTTCTGGGGGTTGGATGCCCAAGGGGGAAAAATTGATCGGCGGCAGGCCGCATTTTTTTCATCCCTTGGTAATCCGGAGGGTGCTGTGGAGTCGGCGCCGCGAGTGCCAGATAAATTAATTGTTGCTACGCCAGAACCTGCCGTTAAGTTTGGAAGGTGTGCTAAAGAAGATGAGGAAATTGTTGAGACTTTTGAAAAGCTGGGCCTCGAGCCCAGTTTTCTTCAATCCAAAGGGGGAAAATTGCCTTCCTCCCAATGCCGGCTTGATATCTCGGGAGACATTCATCATTATGCTCGCTATTGGGGCCAAGGTCTTGCAGAGAAGGCTGAAAATACCCGCCTTAATTATGCCTCGGTGGTTGCAGGCGGCGGCGGTGCTTTCCTTCATCCTTCCCATACCGACGTTGAGGAGATTGCGGAAAGTCGGCTTTATCCTTCCCGGAAGGATTCTCATCAGTTAATAACAAAGCGTCTTCTGAAACCGTGGAATATTTTCCAAGGCGGCTATATCTGGCTGGCAGGTGCTCTTATCGCACTGCTGACTTACTTTGCCGCTGCCATTCCAGAGAGCAGTTGGTCGATTTTTAAATTGCTTCCCGCTGAGTTAAGACCCCTTCACCAGGATGGTGATTCATTGCTCAGCCGCATTCAAGCGGCCTTGGCCATTGAGTGGGTTAATCCCAGCAATGCGTATTATTGGGATTTGGGCTATGCCGTTGTCTTACTGGCTTTGTTAATCGTTAGCGCGATTCGCACCAAGCCTTTTTTTGAAGCGGCGATGGAGAGCGATCCGGGAGCCTGGATTCGTGCTCATTATCAGTTTATTGGATTTCACTTAGCCCTTTTTGCGCCCATAGGGTTTTTTATCTATTGGGGGCCCGAGGGCCATCCACATCCCTTTTTAGCCAGTGTATTGGTATTCCTGTTTGGGATGGCTTCCCTGGTGAGTATTGTGGCTAGCCGTCGCTATAGCGATGTATTGCTTGAGCGGGCCAAAGCCCACAGGGTAGTCCAATGGGATTACACCCCCTTGTGGATTCTAATGTTATTTGCGGTGGTCAGTATCTGCTATGGCTTATGGCATTACGGTATGTATCCTGTCTCGGTAGTCTTCTCCGATACGCTGACAGCTTTAATTCTGCTGCTTACCCTTGGCGGACTGATTCTTTTTGCTGTGGTCGTGGGAAGTAATTTGCAGGAAAAAGCTGGAAAATGGCGATTTGCTGCGCTAGGAGGTTGGCATGCCGTGCTGCAAATTGGGGTTCCCTTTTTGTTGGTGGCCTATAGTTCCTGGACAATGATTTTGGCAGTGGTTGGCGGGACTATCTTGGCGACACTACTTACCGCTTGGATCATCACGCGGGATTCCCTTAAGAATGACACTCTTTTTCACCAGGAGAAGTTAGGTCGCCAGCTCTTATGGCTATGGGGACTTGTGGGTATCTCCGCAATGGTTGGGGCGGGCTGGGGCTCACCGGTGGCAGTGACCTGGGGACGCCTGGCGGCCGCGTTTCTTTTGGGAGGAGTATTAAGCTGCGTCTGGTTTGGCTGGTATCTGGCTGTGGCTCTCGCTTTTAATGGCCATAACAATGAAGCGGGGGGAGGTGCCCGGTCTGAGAGCTATCGCCACTTCATCCGCTTTAGGCTGACGCCAAAAAAATTGACGGGATATGTAATTGGAATTGACCGCCCCGTGGAATCTTTTCAAGGGGAAGGGGATTGCCCGAAGTTTCGGCTTGTGGATGTCTTCACAATCAGCCCACCCACTAATGAAGTTGACCCGGTTACATGGAGAGTTTAAAGCTTTTGCTGTCAGGCAATATAAATTGTGATAAGTGCCTCTAAACAATTCTCAGCGCTCTCTGTCTACGAGTTGAGATAATAGTAAAAAACGGAGATAGTGATTAAAGCTGATACCAATTTGCGATCAACCAAGTATTAAATATTGCTTTGAAGGTCTGGAAATAGCAGTATCGTTTGTACTCAATTGAATGCAAATTGGTATGAGGAATGAGTTTTTTTGAGTGGCAAGCCCGTTTTCCCCGCGATGGAGCATGCGCACAATTTCTGACCGAAAGGCGATTTCCCATCCGCTTACTTAGCCTCTGCGTCGATCACGCTTCGGTGTCATTCTACGCCTGATTATCCAATCTTGTCTGTCCCTTCCCTGGTCGCAAATTTTCGACGTCCCTGGGCTTCACACTGGCTTCATGACCTTGAGCGATTTTATAAGTATTTTTTTTAAGACCTTATCCCGGGATAAACAGCATTACTTTTTGAGCATTACTGTATTTCCCAGTATATACTTCAAATACACCTGTTCTCCTTGCTTGCGTTGGATTTCTTAGCCGAAGTTCATCATGCCAGGCAAATGGATGGGGCGCTTTACTTTCAACAACTTGGTAATCATAAGTCACTCTACCTAAAGATTCTGCTGAGACAGATGAAGGGAGAAAGCAGGCATGAAAAGTAAAGATACGAACAACCGGTTTCCTGATGATTGGGATGTGAAAATAAACCGAAGATCCTTTAACCGTGGGCTATTTGTGGCAGGTCTCACAGCGGCTGTGGGGCCATTTTTTTCAACTGTAGATGCGGCAGTAAGTGGCAGACATAGCAGACATAAACGGTTAGGGGTTGTTGATTACATTGTTGTGGGATCGGGTCCAGGCGGTGGCCCCGTTGCTGCCCGACTTGCGAAGGCGGGTTATACAGTGGCTGTGCTCGAGGCTGGCATTGACCCGGAGGGTAAAAAGGCACTAAGTATCGATCCGAACACGGAACTTTTTTACCAAGTGCCAGCGTTCGCCGCCGCTGCCGCGGAACACCCTCTATTGAGTTGGGACTTTTACGTGAAGCACTACAGCGATGCGGTTCAGCAAGCACGCGATTCAAAGTTTGTTCCCAACAAGGGTATCCTGTACCCGCGCGGCAGTGCCCTTGGAGGGTCGGCTGCTCACGATGCCATGCTCTTTATCTATCCTCACGATCAAGATTGGGACGATATTGCGGAGATGACTGGGGATGAATCATGGCGAGCCAGCCGTATGCGTCGATACTTTGAGAGGCTGGAGAAATGCGAATATTGCCAACCTTTGGCACCTGGTCACGGTTTTCGCGGTTATATAAACGCCAGCCTATTCGATGAACAAGTATACGAACTCGCTCCGGAAATCCAAGATCTGGCCGAGGCGGGCCAAGAGAACACTCCGATCGAGACCAATGATCCCATCGTTGCCCAGGGCGCTACAGGCTCATTCAAAACCCCCATGCATATTGCGACAAAAGTTAGGGTATCGCTCCGGGAGCATTTATTAGACATACGACGCAAACACCGGAACAAACTTTTCCTAATTACCGGGGCTTTGGCCACAAAGGTCCTAATGCGTGGTAAGCGGGCGATAGGGATCGAATTCATGCGCGGCTCCAGTCTCTATGAGGCCGATAAGTTCTACGATCCGAATGTCCAACCGAGCACCTTCAAGCTCTACGCCAGACGGGAAGTGATCCTTTCGGCTGGAGTATTCAACACTCCGCAACTCTTGAAGCTGTCTGGGATTGGTCCGGCGGCAGAATTAAAAGCATTTGGTATCAAAGTCGTGACCGATTTGCCGGGCGTCGGCCAGAACTTGCAGGATCGTTACGAAATCAGTGTCGTCGCGGAGCTCAAGAAGGCCTTAAATCTGTATAAAGAATGCCTCCCGACCGATCCGCTGATTGATCCTTGCTTGCGGGCTTGGTTGACTGGCCAATGGCCAGGTGCCGCAAGCCCATTCTATGGTCCATACGCCAACAATGCCGCCTACAATGGCCGCATCGTAAAGTCGAACCCGAGGCGCAACTTGCCGGATCTGTTTCTAGTCGGTCAAGCTACCGCGTTTAATGGCTTCGTGCCGGACTTCTCACTTATGCCTTTTGGCACAGCCTGGACGTGGCTGGTCCTTAAGGCCCGAACGAACAATACGGCGGGTATAGTCACGCTGAAGTCTACCAACCCCCGGGAGATGCCAGAAATTAATTTCAACTATTTCCAGGAAGGAGGGGAAGAAGATCTACAAGCCGTAGTCAAGGGCGTTAAGCTGGCGAGGAGCTTTCTCAACGAACCTCAGGCAGAGCAGCATGTGGCTCAAGAGCTGTATCCGGGAAGTGATATTCAAACAGATGAGGAACTCAGCCAATATATCCGAGACGAGGCCTGGGGACACCATGCAGCGTGTACGGCTAAGATCGGGTCTGACAATGATCCGGCAGCCGTTTTAGATAGCCGCTTCCGCGTACGGGGTGTGAAGCGCTTGCGGGTGGTTGACGCCTGCGTTTTTCCACGCGTGCCGGGATATTTCCCTGTTGCAGCTGTTATGATGATAAGTGAAAAGGCTGCTGACGTAATCTTAAAAGACGCTAAACGCGCACCGCGGAGGGCGCATGAGTTGGAAATGAGTTGAAGTATAGAGTATTCCGGGCACGCGAATTCAAGTAACCTTAAAGGCAGATGAGGAGAGTGTATATCGATGAATACCGAGTAGAAAGCGAACTACCCCGGGCGGGTACTCCCGACCAGGAGCGTCAACACAGTGGCTTTATTCTGGCCACGAACCAGCTCGATACCGACGCCCTCTCCGATGCCGAACTGTTGCAGGCCTACAAAGCCCAGCATCGGGTGGAGCGGGGTTGAAAGATCCCCTGTTTCTGGCCTCCTCGCTCTATCTTAAATCCCCCCAACTTATCATGGCTTTGATGCTGATGATGGCCTTTTGCCTGTTAGTCTATGCGACCTTGGAACACCGCATCCGCGAGCAGTTGCAAACCCAGGGGGATACCTTTCCCCATCAAATGGGTCAACCCATCTCTCCCATCCCACTGCGCGCTGGGTGTTCCAGTATTTCGCCGGTATTCATCTGCTTATGCTAGCTGATAGTCAGGAGCTTGTCCTCACCGATTCGCCGGGAGCGAATCGGGACATCCAAAGGATGCCCATCGGCATGCGCCAGGGAAGGTGTATGTCAATCTCGATGAGCACCATCAGTGCCTGCTAGAGGTGCTCGGTCAGGCCTATGAAGCCTTTTATTCATGAAAATAAAGGGTGTGGGGAATGTGGGTTTTATAACCGCCACAGGTACCACTTAATTCTCGGTTACCGAATCCCATAAGTCATGAGAAAGATAACCGATAGGAATTATACTTCTTCCTATGATGGCTCTCTCCTATGTTCTTCTTCAATCACCTGAAGCCGTCAAGTGCAAGATGTCAGTAGAAATACGTATTCAATTTGTTTTACAGTAGCCCACAATAAATGCTCATGCGCATTTAACTCGCCTTTCTTTTAATGTAGTGAGACACACATTCTAGCTACACCTTATAAAAAATCACACCATCACTGTTAAAAGATTTACATAAAGAGGGGGATGGCTAATCTACAATTTATCACTAGAGACTGGAATAATTTGTTTATGCTGTTATTTCATAATTTAAGAATAATAATTTTTTGTCGATAAAGGAAAAATTATTTTCGCGTACCCAGCGTCTTAGGGAATTATTGAACATTGAAATTATGTACAACAAAAAACTCGGTTAAATTAATAATAGAATGCAATGACAGAAACAACACTATTAGACAAGTGGAGAAGCATTAATGAAAAAGATAAATACGGCACTGTCTTGTCTTATTATGGCTGCCGCCATAATGATCGGTGGATGCGATAATCAGCCTGAACAAACAGGTCCGGCGTCCCAGGAACCTCAATATCCTGAGCCTTTTAAGTACCGTTTCTCCGGTTACGATAAGGATTGCGCGGGTATTCCAGGTTATTTGGATCCCCATCATTATGGTTATGACCTTACCTCTGAGGAGCAGCGGGGGGCCTGCACCTGGTATTTATGGACAGGTGGTGATCCCATGGCAGAAAATTCATCCCAGCCGAATGCGGGAGGAAATCCCCATTTTTGGCGTGAGGCTGAGGCCCGCACCTGGAAAATCGCCAAAGTCAGCGGTCTCCAGGTCAACCTTAACTTTCTTGCCTTTTTGGATACCCGCTTACGGGACGAGCGTTTCGATAAGTTTGGGGTACTCAATGACCCCGGTTGTAAAAAAGCAAGCGAGCCTGATGCCTATGGTTTGTGGCTGGATGAATGTGAAGATCCCTACTCCAGCGGTGTGATGGGAATCCGGCTCTTCCCCAATAAAAACTTTGATCCTGAGAAATGGGATGCCCAGAAATATTTAGAGGAAGATGCCACCATCGAGCCGCCTTATTTAACGGGATTAACTTGTGGTATTTGCCATATTGCGTTCAATCCGGTTAATCCGCCCAAAGATCCTGAGCATCCTGAATGGGAAAACCTTGCCGGGGCGTTTGGCAATCAATATATCCGTGAAGGGGCGCTGTTTGGACAAGGCTTAAGTGAAGAAGATTTTCTCTACTGGGTCTATGCCAAGCAGCCTGCAGGAACTTCCGATACTTCCCGTATCAGCATGGATTTTATTGATAATCCCAATGCGATTAACTCCATTTTTTACATCACCTCAGCCCGACCCACTTATGAGGAAGTAATGAATGATGGTACCACCAAGAAGGTTCCCCATATTCTTAAAGATGGTGCCGATTCCATTGGGGCAGGCGGTGCGGCGTTGCGGGTTTATGTCAATATCGGCACGTGCGGCGACTATCGGATGAGCGTTGACGATACCTTCCTCGGTATCAAACCCCAACGTCCGTTTAGCCTTGAAAAGGCAGAGGCCGAATGTGAGGACTGGCGGCTGACTGCTGAGCGCATGGATGATGCCGCTGCCTTCTTGGATTCTCCTCCTCCCTTTAAGCTCCAAGATGCTCCGAATGGCGATCAGTATCTGACTAAAGACGAGAAAAAACTGAACTTAGGTAAACAGGTCTTTGCGCAATACTGCGCCCGTTGTCATTCCAGCAAATTGCCGGAAGGCTATCGCCACGAAGGGATGGAGAAACATTCTGAAGAGGCGAAGAAAGATTGGCTGAAATTGGTCATGAGGGATGATTTTCTAGAGAATAACTTCCTCTCGGATGACCGACGTTATCCGCTTTACTCTGACGATCCCAGCATTGCCATTGGCACCAACGCCGCCCGGGCGGTCGCTTCCAATGCCACCCAGGGTCACGTCTGGCAGGACTTCTCATCTAAAACTTATAAAGACCTGCCGTCAGTAGGCAAAGTTGCCTTTTACAATCCCTTTAATCCTGATAATGCCATCGAATATGAATTTCCGGCCGGCGGTCGCGGCTATTACCGCACTCCTTCCTTAATCAGCGTGTGGGCAACAGCGCCGCTCTTACACAACAACATGCTAGGAATTTACAATCATGATCCTTCGGTTAAAGGGCGGGTCGAGGCCTTCATGGATGCGGCCGAGAAACTACTCTGGCCGGAGAAGCGTTTAGGTCCGGACTCCATTAAGCTGACCCCTAGGGACACCTATCTGCGGTTCCGTTCCTTAGAGGTTAGAGTCCCGAAGGGCACTCCCATTAAGCTCCTAGCCAACATCGATTTAAGTAAAGCATTCGATAAAAAAGAATTGCTTCAGGATTTAAAAGAGGCTTTAAGGGATCCAGCCCGCCTTGTCAGGCTAGTAAAAGCCCTCAAGGGCGAGGAGCGATTTGACGATGAATTGAAGCGGTTGGTTCCCAAACTACTGACCCATAACCAGATCCCTGACTTTGTTGAGGATAAGGGACACAACACCCACATCTGCCGAGATTTCTCCGATGAAAACATTTCTTGTCTTTCTGACGAGCAGAAGTGGGCGTTAATCGAGTACCTGAAGCTACTATAAGGGGGCCTGGATCGTGGAAAATGACCTTATTTTTCAACCTCTAGCGTTTAAGAATTTAACTGTTAAGAACCGGATTTTCCGCTCCAGCATTTCCGGTCGCTGGGATAACTATAATGGCTCGGGAACCCAGGCTCGTATTAACTGGGAAGAAAAGTTTGCCCGGGGCGGGGTGGGCGCCATTATCTCTTCCTTCGTACCGATTCATGTGCGGGGCCGGATCATGCCCAATTACGCCATGATTGATGATGACGATAAGATTCCCTTCTGGCGTCAGGTAGCTGAGAAAGTCCATGAGTATGACTGCAAATTTATCATGCAGTTGAGTCACTCGGGACGTCAGCGGGATGTTCCGGGTGTTGAAAACTTGATGAACAAAGGACTGTCATCAACCAGTAAGATGGATACGTTTCATGGCCTGCTTTGTCAGGCCATGACCCTGGGGGAAATTAAACAGGCTATCCAGCAGTTTGTCGATGGTGCTCGTCGGGCCCGGGAAGCGGGCCTCGACGGGGTGGAATTACATGCTTCCCATGGTTATCTCTTTACTCAGTTTTTAAGCTCCGGGATTAACGATCGCAAGGATGAGTATGGAGGCTCATTAGAGAACCGGGCCCGTTTCTTGTTAGACGTGATTCAGGGGATCCGTAAGGAAGTGGGGGAGGATTTTCATCTTCAAGTCAAAATCAATATTGTTGATGAAAACAATGCCCTCTATCCCTGGGAGAAATGGGGTAATAAACCGGAAGAGTATGTTCAAATCTGTAAATGGGTAGAGGAAGCCGGCGCTGATGGATTGCATGTTTCGGCAGGGAGTCTCTTCCCCCATCCTTTAGTTCCCCCCGGAGGCTTTCCTCTGGATGAGGCCAATTGGTGGTATGGCAGTATGGCCTCAAGCGGTGTGCGCGGTTACATGAATTATACGGTCTTTCATTTCAAGATCTTGAGGCCGCTCTTTCGTTGGCTCTGGAACCGCACCAAGAAAAAATACCCCATTGAAGGGGTCAGCGCTGACCTTTGTAAGCGAGTTAAAGAAAGCGTCAGTATTCCAGTCCTCAATACCGGGGGTTATCAGGATGGCAAGCTGATTCGGAAGGTGATTTCTGAAGGGTACTGCGATGGGGTAGCCATTGCCCGTCCGCTGATTGCTAATAATGATCTACCCAAGGTCCTCGAGCGGGGTCAGGATCTACCTGATAAACCTTGCTCGTTTTGCAATCGATGCCTCATTAATGCGCCTGCCAACCCACTGGGTTGCTACGATTTGCGTCGCTATGACAACGATTATGATGCCATGATTAGGGAGGTGATGACGGTTTATGATCCTCCCCCTTTCCGTTAGTTCAAAGACCTTTTCGATGGGGTGATCTAAATAGCATTTTAATTTTATAAAAGGGTTGCAAATGAATAACACCGAAACCCAAACCGTCCAAACCGTAGCAAAGGATCAGACGATTGAAGATGTGGTTCGTGAGAGTCCGGTCGACCAACATGAGCTAAAAGTCCGGAAGCGGCTGATGATCATTATCCCGGCTGTTATCCTTTTTTTATTACTGATGGTCTTACTTTGATCCTGTCACGGAGCATCGATTGACATGGCTACGCACCAGAAGCAGTCAGCGGCTAAGTCGGAAAAGCCTAGCAAGTCGCGACTCATCTTCACTATCTTGATAATCGCTATTATCCTTGTCGTCGGTGGTTATCTCATTGCTCGTTTTGTGCCGGAAAAGCCGGTGGACTATGAGGCCATTGATGATCATTTTAAATACGGTTCCATTGGTAGCGAACCTGCCAATGGTCTGCCCTATTGGATATGGAAAGTCCTTCCGGAAATGTTTCCAGAGAAGTTTCCAGGTAAGGGGGGATATGCTTCATTCGGATTCATTTACGAGGAAGGGCGGGATTTGCCCATTGGGGTATCACAACGTCGGGTGACAGGGATCGATCGGGTTTGGTTGAATTGTGCCGTTTGTCATACGGGCACCCTGCGGGAAACGAAGGACAGCCCGCCTCAGATCTTCTTGGGAATGCCTGCAAATGACTTTAAATTGTACCAATTCATCCAGTTTTTGAGAGAGGTTGCCTTAGATAACCGTTTTACCTCAGAAAATGTGATGGCAACGATTGAGGAAATGGGTGGCAATCTCGATCTTATCGAGAAAGTTGCCTATCGCTATTTCATTGTGGATCGGGTGCGCGCTGCCCTATTCGAATTACGCGACCAATTAAATTTTCTTGAGCGCCAACATCCCTGGGGACCCGGTCGGGTGGATACCTTTAATCCTTATAAGGTCATCCAGTTTAATTTCCCTATGGACCAATTACCTGAAGAGGAGTTAATTGGCCCGGCCGATTATCCTTCAATTTGGAATCAGCGGCCCCGGGAAGGGATGTACTTACACTGGGATGGCAATAACCCCTCCGTCAAGGAGCGCAATAAAAGCGCTGCCTTAGGAGCAGGCGTTACTCCGGTCACAATTGACTTGGAGCGGATCAGTCGTATTGAAGACTGGTTATGGGATTTCGAGCCTCCGGCTTATCCTAAGGAGATTGATCAGTCTAAGGCAGATGAGGGCAAGCAGCTTTATATCCAATATTGTGCTGAATGTCATGGCCTAAAAGAAAGGGATCAGTACGTGTTTGATACCGATCGATTTGCTCGCCTAGGACGGGTGGAGCCCATCGAAGAGATCGGTACAGATCCGGGACGGCTCAATTCCTATACCGAAATATTATCAGTCAATCAAAATACCCTTTATGTGGGTTATCCCTGGCGTTTCAAACATTTCCGAAAAACCAATGGCTATGCCAATATGCCCTTGGATGGTATCTGGTTACGGGCTCCCTATTTGCATAACGGGTCGGTGCCGACACTGCGCGATCTGCTGGAGCCGGTAGAAAATCGGCCGCAGGTGTTCTATCGGGGTTATAACGTCTATGACTGGGAAAAGGTGGGGTTTATCTCTGAGGTGGCCAAAGAGGGTGATCACTCATTCTTTAAATTTGATACCCAGGTGAAGGGAAATTCCAATGCTGGCCATGAAGGCGAAGCTTATGGGACCTCCCTAAGCGGAGCACAAAAGGAAGCCATTGTCGAGTATATGAAGACTTTTTAAAAGAAATGAGTGGATCAGTAGAAGGAATAAAAAAATGAGTCATTATGCTGCTTGGCACGGCCGCGTGGTGTGGTTTGGAATCATTTTGAATATGTTTTTTGTCTTTCCCTTGGTGTTGGCGCCAGGATGGTTGTTAGGACTACTTAATATTCCGTTAGATCAACTGATCTGGGCACGGGCCTCGGGGATGTTGCTTTTCATCATCATTGTTTTTTACATACCTGCTACCTGGGATCTAAAACGCTACCGGGCGACGGCCTGGTTTTCCATCTTTCCCTCTCGGACTTTTGGAGCCACCTTCTTTACGGTTGCCGTGTTCCTGTTCGGCCAGCCGGTTGGTTTTCTGTCCATTGCCATTGTGGATGGTTTTATTGGAATCACGACATTTATTTTGCTGTTGCTGGTGACTCTTGAGGAGAGAAAAATGGGCAGCCCGGTGGCGATAAAATAGGAGGACCAGAGCTAATGCAGTCAAAAATTGTTCGCTGGATCGTTGTACTGTTGGTATTAGCCCTGGTGATTGGGGCTGTTGGCTGGTACAAGCTCCTTCGCGAAGTTGAACAAACTTCTCTTAAAGAAGCTTCGGCTGAGGAATGGTTTAAGTACGGTTCCATTGGCAGCGAGGAAGAGCAAGGGGTTCCCTATTGGATTTGGCGTGTCTTGCCGAAGATGTTTCCTGAGTATTTGCCCGGCCCCGGTGGTTATGCCTCCCTCGGTGTTCCTTGGGAACAGGGCCAAGAAATGCCGGTGGGTTTCTCCAAAAAAACCGTGGGTTTTCCCCGCGTGTCATTCAACTGTGCCTTTTGCCATTCGGCTAGATATCGCCTTGAAAAAGACAGTCAGCCCACGATTGTGGTTCCCGGACCGGGGAATACCGTCAGGCCCCAAGATTATGCTCGTTTCCTAGCCGCTGCGGCGAATGATGCCAGGTTCAATCCTGACAACATTATGGAGGAGATCGGTTTGATCTACGAATTGTCCTGGTTGGACAAGCAGCTCTATCGTTACTTGATTATTCCCATGACTAAAAAAGCGCTGATCCAATATGGGCAAGATTTTGCTTGGGCCCAAGAAAAGCCACCGTGGGGCACGGGGCGTATTGATCCCTTTAATCCCATTAAGTTCGGAATCCTGGACATGGGAATCGACCCGACTATTGGTAATTCGGACATGATGCCCCTATGGAACATGAAAGTCCGCGAAGGAGATGCCCTCCATTGGGATGGTTTGAATACCGATCTTCATGAAGTCGTGATTAGTTCCGCCATTGGTGATGGTATGACTTACAAAGCCATTGCCCATGAGAGCCTGGATCGTATCGAGGCCTGGTTACAGGAGGTCCAACCTCCCCCTTCACCCTTTGATGCCGATGAGAAGCCTTCCTCTCCTTATCACTTGGATGAACAGCTGGCGGCAACGGGTGAAGCCATTTATGAGCAGCATTGCGCTAAATGCCATGCGTGGGGAGGGGAACGTCATAGGACGGTGATCCCGGTTGAAGAAGTGGGTACCGATCGCCATCGGGTGGATATGTGGACGGCTGAAGCGGCTAAACGCTACAACGCCTATCAGGAAGAGTACGATTGGGGGATGCGCCACTTTAGGGATGTAGACGGCTATGTGGCGGTGTCCCACGATGGTTTGTGGTTGCGGGGGCCTTATCTCCACAACGGTTCTGTACCTACCCTGCGGGATATGCTTAAAAAACCGGAAGAGCGGCCTCAGGTCTTTTACCGGGGTTACGATCTTTTCGATCCCGTTAATGTGGGCTTCGTGTCCCAAGGGGAAGAAGCTGAGCGTATCGGTTTCCGTTATGACACCCGCGTTCCCGGCAACAGCAATCAGGGACATCTATTTGGCACGGATCTTCCGGAGGAGCAAAAAGAAGCGTTGCTTGAGTATTTAAAGACGCTTTGATAAGGAGAACATCATGAACACTTCATTTTGCTGGGACGGTAAGCGCTTGCAGCCGGTAGCCATTCAAATTAATGGGTCGCCGAGGGGCCGGCTCTTTACTCCCCAGGATCCCGATTTAGATTGGTTTGTGGCCAAACTGTGCGTACAGATTGCCGATGCCAACCACCAGGAACTCGGTACCCATTTTGCTCGCACTCATGTGGTCATGGCCCCTTTTGCCGTGGTCACTAACCGTCAATTGGCAGAAAACCACCCCCTGCATGTTCTGTTGCGGCCCCATTTTCGGTTTATGCTCTACGACAATGACTTAGGACGGGCTAGATTTATCCAGCCGGATGGCCCAGTTGAACATATGATGGCGGGCACTTTAGAAGAATCCATTGGGATTTCTGCCGCCTTTTATCAGGAGTGGCGGCTAGATGAAGCCGCCTTTCCCGTTGAGATCGCCAGCCGCAAGATGGATGATCCGGAGGTGCTGCCCCATTATCCCTTCCGGGATGATGGGATGCTGGTATGGGAGAGTACCCAGAAGTTCGTGAAAGAATATCTAGCGCTCTATTATCAAAGTCCTGAAGGGGTGACCCGGGATCAGGAATTGCAAAATTGGGCCCAAGAGCTTGCCGCCAATGACGGGGGCCGGGTGGCGGGTATGCCAGCGCATATTGAAACCGTTGAGCAACTTGCCAACATTCTCAGCACCGTTATTTATACTTGTGCGCCCTTACATTCGACATTGAATTTTGCCCAGTATGAGTACATCGGCTACGTCCCGAACATGCCCTATGCTGCCTATCACCCCATTCCCGAAGAGGGCGGTATCGATATGGAAACCCTGATGAAAATTCTGCCCCCCTACGAGCAGGCCGCGCTGCAGCTAAAATGGACCGAGATCCTCACCTCCTATCACTACGATCGCTTGGGACACTATGAGGAAAAATTTGAAGATCCCCGGGCACAAGCCGTGGTAGAACGGTTCCAGCAGGATCTAGCGGCAGTCGAGCAGGAGATTGAGCAGCGTAATCAAGGACGCCCGCTAGCCTACAAGTACCTAAAGCCTTCGGAAATCATTAACAGCATTAATACTTGAGGTAGGAGTAAAGCTTGAACTACGTGGCAGAAAATCAGGGTTCAGAGAAGGCTCTAGAGAGCAATTTCCCTATTTTGACGGCGGAACAAGTTCTGGAGCAGGAGCGTAGGCGTCTCCAGGAGCGGCGCCGTCAGGCAAGACTTGCGGCAGGTCAGCCGGAAAAAGATGCGGTGGGCCTGACTTTCTCAGGTGGCGGGATTCGTTCCGCCACCTTTAATTTAGGGTTATTACAGGCGATGCATCGTTATGGCTTCCTCAAGCATGTGGATTATCTCTCCACGGTTTCAGGTGGAGGCTATATTGGCAGCTCTCTGACTTGGTTTATGTCTTGTCTCAAGCAAGACTTTCCTTTCGGAACTTCCCGCCGCGATAATACCGAAACACCAGGCGCCATCGTGAGCTGGCTGCGCCAGCACGCTTCTTATCTGACTCCCGGTGAGGGTATTGATCTCTGGGCTTTGTCAGCGGCGATTATCCGGGGCACCTTAGTTAACCTGTTGGTCATTATTCCGATTCTTTTTGTGGTAACCGTATTCCTGGTTTGGCTACCCGGCCCGGTGATTATGGCTGGTTATCCCCACGATGGTTTTACTGCACTGCTGTTGGTGGGGCTCGCCTCTCTGGCTTTGCTCGGTATCACTTCCATTTTCTATGCTCTGTTCTCTAGCTTTCGCCGCTTGCAGCGATTTCGTTTACGGCACCGGACTAACTTCTGGATGGGGCGGATGCTGTTTTTTGGGGCCGGGTTTGTGGTGCTGGGGACGATTCCCTTTCTGCATGGTTATCTGGATTTATATTTTGAGCACTTGATTGAAGAATTTAATACTTCTTTTTCTCTGGCAGGGGTGCTGTCCCTGGTGGCAGGTTGGATAGGTCGGGACTCGGGAAAGGAACTCAAAGGATATCGCAAGGTTTTGTTGAACGTGGGACTCGCCTTGGCAGCTTATGGTCTATTGCAATGGATGTATCATGGCGCTGATGCCATTGTGAATGATGGCGATGTAGTGAGAGATGAACTCCTGCGCGGGGGGATAATTTTATCCATTCTCATTGGCGTATTGGCCAATATTAACTACGTTTCTATCCACCGTTATTACCGGGACCGGCTGTTGGAGGCATTTATGCCGCCAGTGGATTTTACTGATTTTAGCGCCCCTAATAAATGTTTGTTAAAAGACGTTCCCCAGACCACAGCCCCTTACCAAATCATTAATACCATGATGATGACCTGGAATTCCTCTACCCCCAAGTTGCGGATCCGAGGAGGGGATAATTTTATTTTTACTCCTTTATTTTGTGGTGCTCAGTCGACAGGCTATGCCCCCAGCACTCACTATCTGGGGGGTACGATGGATCTCAGCACAGCCTTTAGTATTTCAGGGGCGGCTATCGATCCCAATACGGGGGTGACCCGCTCTCGGCCATTGTCTTTTATGATGACTTTATTGAACCTGCGGGTGGGTTATTGGGCCCGCAACCCGAAGCGACCCGCCCGGATTATGAAAGGATGGTCGCGTCCCTACTGGCTCATCTACTCCTTGCGGGAAATGTTCGGCCTCAAGATGGATGAAAACCAAATGCATATTTATTTATCCGATGGCGGGCATTTTGAGAATTTGGGGCTTTATGAACTGATAAGACGCCGATGCCGTTATATTGTGCTTTGCGATGCGGCCGAGGATTAGGATTGGAAGTTCGACGATTTAGGCAACGCCTTAGAGAAAGTCCGGGTGGATTTTGGTGCTGCTATCGACATTGATACCCAAATGTTACAGCCTCAGGGTCCCAACAGATTCTCGCCCCAGCCCTGGGTATTAGGAGACATTCACTATGCAGACGGAAGTCGAGGCACTTTACTGTATATCAAAGCTTCGGTTTTTTCTGGTCTTCCAGAGGATGTGTACGCCTATCGTCGAGCTAATCCCGAATTTCCTGATCAGTCTACAGGTGATCAGTTCTTTGATGAGCCCCAATTCGAAGCCTACCGGGAATTGGGTTTTCAAGTAGGTAAACGGGTCTTTGAGAATAAAAAGCTTAATAAAGTTTTTTCCCCTAACTAGGGGTTTATAGTGGTTCCCATTTAGATGGAACTTCATGGGCTTGGGGCCAGAGTGACCAGACCGTCGGCGGCACCGATCCGCCGGGAGCGAATCAGGACCTCCGCAGGAGACCCTGAGGGCGCGCCTCAAGGGTAAGCCAAGGTGGACTCACGTAGGCCGGTGAACGCCCGTCCCAAGCGCCTGAATGCTCATTAGGGAACCGGGAGGTTCTTGCAATCCCGTTTGGAGTTCTCGCCATCGTCGCGGGTAAGGGTCATTGACAATTTTCCTCTCCTTTCTAGTCTATGAGGTAACCTTTTATTTTAGTTGTTTTGATTGGTGAAGGCTGGAGGAGAACTCAATGATTAATATTGAAGCGCTTTTTGGTGAAGAGGCGGAATACTTATTGGGCTATCAGTGTCAGGGAGTTGACAAAAGCGCTCTCTATTTGCCGGGGCCAGATTTCGTCGATACTGTCGTGACCCAAACGGACCGGAAGCCGCGGGTGTTGCGCAGCCTGCAGACCCTCTTCAATCATGGCCGCCTGGCCGGTACCGGCTATTTGTCCATCTTGCCAGTCGATCAAGGGGTGGAGCATTCTGCGGGCGCTTCATTTGCCCCCAATCCCCTCTATTTCGACCCGGAGCGTCTTGTTCAGCTGGCCATAGAAGGAGGTTGTAACGCGATTGCTTCCACTTTAGGCGTACTCGGTGCAGTATCTCGTAAGTATGCGCACCGTATTCCTTTTTTAGTGAAGCTCAATCACAATGAATTGCTGACCTATCCAAACCGCTATGAGCAAACCCTATTCGCTAGCGTTGATCAGGCTTTTGATATGGGAGCAGTGGCAGTAGGTGCGACTGTTTATTATGGTTCTGAAGATTCTCGGCGCGAAATTCGGGAAGTCTCAGAAGTTTTTCAGCATGCCCATGAGCTTGGTCTGGCAACGGTACTCTGGGCCTATTTGCGTAATTCAGCCTTCAAACATGAAGGAACCGATTACCATACTGCAGCAGACCTTACAGGTCAGGCTAACCACTTGGCGGCAACGATAGAGGCGGATATTGTGAAGCAAAAACAAGCCGTGACCAACGGTGGCTATACGGCTATTGGCTTCGGCAAGACCGATTCCCGGGTTTATGATCAACTTACCTCCGAGCATCCCATCGACCTCGTGCGTTATCAAGTCGCCAATTGTTATATGGGCCGAGTGGGCCTGATCAACTCGGGAGGTCCCTCCGGCAAAGATGACCTTCATCAAGTAGTGCGGACCGCAGTCATTAATAAGCGAGCGGGAGGAATGGGCGTGATTTCTGGTCGCAAGGCTTTCCAGCGATCACTGAAAGAGGGTGTGGAGTTGTTGAATGCAATTCAGGATGTTTATTTATCAGAGAAAATTACGGTCGCTTGAACCATTTAAAGTGATTTAACTTAAACCACAGGCAGGGGCAGGCGCTGGTTTCTGCTTCCGGACAGAGAAAGAGCCAGGATTACTTTTATTGTGTCGGAGTCTAAGCAATGCCCCGCGGGGGAGGCTATTCGACTTCGCGGCTTGGTGCAGGGGGTCGGGCTGCGTCCCACTATCTGGCGCTTAGCGAAAGAGTATAGACTTTGGGGTGAGGTGAGCAATGACAGCGAAGGAGTCTTAATCCGCGCTTGGGGTCAGAGAGAAGCTCTGGAAACCTTTATCCATCAATTAAAATTCCAAGCGCCCCCCCTGGCCCGTATTGATGCGGTTGAACATTGGCCCTTGGAGACCAGCCCGCCAATTGGCGCATTTCGCATCCTCCCCAGTACTCAAGGTGAAGGACAGACAGGGGTGGTGCCCGATGCTGCTGTTTGCGTGTCCTGCCTAACGGAAATTTTTGACCCTACCTGCCGACGCTATCGCTATCCGTTTACCAACTGTACCCATTGTGGACCGCGTTTTTCTATCATTGCGGGGATTCCCTACGATCGCTCCAATACTACCATGGCGCCCTTTGCCCTGTGTCCCGCATGTCAGGCAGAGTATGAGGAGCCTCAGGATCGGCGCTTTCATGCTCAGCCTAATGCCTGTCCCCAGTGCGGGCCTCAGGTTTGGTTGGAAGATGCAACTGCTCGAGAAATTCCCCCAACCGCCCTAGGCTGCGCCGATCCTATTGCCGCCGCGGCACAGCTGTTGCGTAAAGGGGGTATTGTGGCGATCAAAGGATTGGGAGGATTTCATCTAGCCTGTGATGGGACGCAGTTTGCAACGGTGGCTAGGCTCCGTTCAAATAAGCGCCGCTATGAGAAACCTTTGGCCCTGATGGCCCGGGATCTGGAGATTGTCCGGCGCTATTGCCAGGTGACCGAGGAGGCCGCGCAGCTGTTGCAAAGTTCGGCAGCTCCCATTGTGCTGCTGCCAAAGGAAGGAAAAGAAAGGGTGGCGGAAAATGTGGCACCGGAGCAACGGTATCTGGGGTTTATGCTTCCTTACACTCCCTTGCACCATTTACTGTGTGCCGAGCTGGAGCAACCCCTGGTCATGACCAGCGGGAATCTTTCCGAAGAGCCTCCCTGTCTTCATAATCCGGTTGCCCGCACCAAGCTGGCGGGTATTGCCGATTATTTTTTACTCCATAATCGGGACATCATGAACCGGGTGGATGATTCGGTCGTTCGGATCCTGGGGGGACGGCCCAGGTGGCTGCGTCGCGCCCGAGGCTATGCCCCAGCCCCCCTGGTGCTGCCGCCAGGCTTTGAAGCCGCGCCGCCGTTACTCGCCCTGGGGGGAGAACTTAAGAATACTTTCTGTTTGCTCAAGGAGGGTCAATGCCTTCCCTCCCAGCACCTGGGGGATCTGGAGGAGGCCAATACTTTCGCGGATTATCAACAAAACCTTTCCCTTTATCGCCGCTTGTATCAGCATATTCCCAAGATGTTGGTGGTAGATCGACACCCGGAGTATTTGTCCGCCAAGCTGGGCCGGGAATGGGCCGCTCGGGAGGGACTGCCCTTACTGGAAGTGCAGCACCATCATGCCCATATCGCCAGTTGCATGGCCGAGAATGGACTGCCGTTGGAGACCTCGCCGGTGCTAGGGGTGGCCCTGGACGGTCTAGGCTATGGGGAGGGGGGGATTCTATGGGGAGGAGAATTTCTCCGTGCCGATTATCGAAGTTTTGAACGCCTGGCCACTTTTAAACCTGTTCCCATGATAGGTGGGGTCCAGGCCATCCGGGAACCGTGGCGTAGCACCTACGCCCATATTCTCGCCGGCTTGGGATGGGACAGGTTTCAGGAGGAGTATGGGGCTCTAGAACTGTTTCAATATCTCAAAAGTAAACCTCTAGCCACCTTAAACGCCATGGTGAAACGGAGGCTAAATTGTCCCCAGACCAGCTCTTGCGGACGATTATTTGATGCAGTGGCCGCGGCCTTGGGCGGGCACCGGGAGCAAGTGAGCTTTGAGGGCCAGGCCGCCATGGCTGTGGAGACTTGGGCAGAGGCGGGATGGTCGCAAAAAGATCGCTGCCCACCCTATCCTTTTGCCCTTAGCATGGAGAGTAGCAGCAGATTGCCTTGGATTGACCCCACCCCCATGTGGCAAAGGTTATTGAACGATCTTGGTCGAGGCGAGTCCAGGGAAAAAATGGCGGTTTGTTTTCATCTCGGGTTGGTGGAAGCATTAGTCGCCATGGTCAAGCACCTTGGGAAAGCACAAGGTATAGGGATTGTGGCCCTTTCCGGCGGGGTGTTTCAGAACCGGTTGTTGCTAGAAGGCATGATTTCAAGCTTGACGGCCGAAGGGCTGACGGTGCTTTCACACCGCTATTTGCCTGCCAATGATGGAGGAATTTCGGTGGGACAAGCCGTGGTAGGGGCGGTTTGGGCATTGGACGGCCAATGAACCTTATGGTATTTATGCCTGAGCCTACCCGTTTCCTTATTTAGGCGATTTCCGGTTGTTATCCCCCCCTCCCTTAGAGGAGGGAGAAATTAAGAATCTCAAGCATTCACCCCCACCCTTTCCCTCCCCCATCAAGGGGGAGGGGATGTTATAAGTCTCTTAGTAAAAGTTTTGAAGTATTCCTGGGGCGAGCCGGTGGTGTGGAGCCAGGGGACAGGGAAGTCCCCGCACCGATAGGTACTTATTTGGGCTGAACTTTATCAAAACCTGCAGACCGGTCAGGCGGAGCGGGTCTGAAGCTCCATTTCTTGGGCCTGTACAGCGGCAATGGCGGCAATATTCACGATAGCGTCCACAGAAGCGTCCCGTTGCAGAACATGATAGGGCTTGGATAACCCCATCAGGATAGGTCCAATGGCCTCGGCGCCCCCCAGCTCTACCAATAGTTTATAAGCAATATTCCCTGAGGTTAGATCAGGGAAGATCAGCACGTTAGCGCCCTCCTTCAACCGGCTGAAGGGATAAGTAGAATGGAGAATGGCTTCATTAGTGGCCGTATCCGCCTGCATTTCCCCGTCGATAACCAAATCCGGACGCCGACGGTGGACCATTTCCACCGCTTCTTGAACCAAATCCACCAGGGCGTGCTTCACTGAGCCGAAATTGGAAAAGGAAAGCAGGGCGATTCGCGGCTCAATATCGAAACGGCGCGCCGTGTCTGCTGCCGATAGGGCAATTTCAGCCAAGGTTTCCGCATCGGGGGTGATGTTGACCGTGGTATCGGCACAAAAGATGAGCTGGTTTTTGAACAGGAGCATATAAAGCCCGGAGGCATGACGGATTCCTTTGTCCAGGGGAAGGATTTGAAGGGCCGGGCGGATGGAATCCGGATAATGGTAAGTTTCGCCACAGACCACCGCATCCATTTCCCCTTGAAGCAATAGCATGGGGGCATAGTAATGGCGGCGCAGCATATGGCGCCGAGCTTCGGCTAAGGTGACTCCTTTGCGGGCCCGCATGGTAAAGAACCGCTGGGCAAGATCTTCCCGGAGGGGATGGGTCTCAGGGTCAAGCAGTTCCATCGGCTGCAAATTAACCCCTAGCTGCTTCGCCTTTGCCTGGATCTCGCGGGAATTGCCAAAAAGGACCGGTTCACCGATACCTTCTTCCACAATACGGCTCGCAGCGCGGATAATGCGTTCATCATCTCCTTCAGGAAATGCGATCCGAATAGGAGCAAGGGCAGCCGGCTTTTCCGTGGGGGGATGCTCCGGTTCAAGGCTTTGGACGGCCATTTGGGAGCGGCGTTTGGCCTTGTTGATGACTTGCCGCATGACTTCTTTAGAACGTCCCAGGCGGCGCTCCAACTGTTCCCGGTAGGTCTCAAAGTCCCGGATAGGGGCACGGGCAGCCCCGGATTCGGCGGCCGCTTTGGCCACTGCGATGGTCACCTGCAGCAATACCCGGGGATCGAAGGGTTTGGGAATCAGGTATTCCCGGCCAAACTCAATTTTCTCCATGCCATAGGCGCGGCAGACAGTTTCTGGAACTCCTTCTTTGGCCAGAGCCGCCAGAGCTTGGGCCGCGGCAATTTTCATGGCTTCATTGATGGTGTGGGCGCGGACATCCAGAGCGCCTCGGAAAATAAAAGGAAAGCCAAGCACATTGTTAACTTGATTGGGATAATCGCTGCGGCCTGTAGCCATAATTACATCGGGGCGGGCGGCCAGGGCATCCGGATAGGTGATTTCTGGATCGGGATTGGCCATGGCAAAAATAATGGGATTGTCGCCCATGGAGCGAACCATCTCAGGGGTGACCACATTGGCAATGGATAATCCGCAGAAAACATCAGCCCCCCTCAAGGCTTCTTCTAAAGTATGGGCTTGGCTGGGCCGGATAAATTGGGCCTTATAGGAATTATAGCGGGGATGGTCTGGCACCAGATCCTGACGTCCCTCATAGAGCACTCCCTTGCTGTCGCAGAGCAGCAGATTTTCTGGGCTCACGCCCAGGATGAGGTAAAATTTGGCACAGGCAATACCCGCCGCACCGGCGCCGTTGATGACCAGTTTGATTTCATCTAGCCTTTTGTCCACCAACTCACAGGCATTAAGCAGGGCCGCCCCGGAGATAATGGCCGTGCCGTGTTGATCGTCATGGAAGACGGGGATAGCCAGGGTCTCTTTCAGCTGTTCTTCGATATAGAAGCAATCAGGGGCGGCGATGTCTTCTAAATTGATACCGCCGAAAGTGGGTTCGAGCAGCCGGCAGGCCTGAATCACCTCCTCGGCGGTTGAGGCATTGAGTTCGATATCAAATACATCGATATCGGCAAAGCGCTTGAATAAGACCCCCTTGCCTTCCATCACCGGTTTACTGGCTAAAGGACCCAAAGGCCCCAAACCAAGCACCGCGCTGCCGTTGGTTACCACGGCCACCAAATTGCCTTTGCCAGTATAGAGATAGACATCATCGGGGGACTGATAAATTTCCCGGCAGGGTTCAGCCACCCCGGGGGAATAGGCTAACGCCAGGTCGCGCTGGGTGAGGCAAGGTTTACTGGGGGTAATTTCCAGCTTGCCAGCCCGCCCCCGGCGATGGTATTCGAGTGCTTCGTCACGGGAAATCATGAATACAATTGTATTTCTATGGTGTCTATGTTGTCGAATTTTGGAGTTTCGCGATGACTGATTTCAGTCCCTTTTTACCTTTTAAGGGTTAAATACAACAAAGACTTAACTACTTTTTCCTTACAACTTAACCCTTAAAACTTAAAACTTAAAACTTATTTCATAAGCATAGTTGACAAAGAGGGCTCTCTAACCCCTAATGAGGCCATAGAGGAAAGGTGCTATTTCGGTTATAAAAAGTGGATTTGGTTCTTAACCGTGAGGATTGAAGGAGTCTCCATGAGCCATTTGACAGAGGAGCAAATTGAAGCTTTTGAGCGTGATGGTTTTGTTGTGGTGCGGGGATTTTATGATGGCCAGGAAATAGCGCAGATTAAGCGCTGGGTAGAGGAGGTCCAAGCCTATTCCGATGCCCCCGGCAAGTATCAGCGTTACTACGAGGATTCCCTTGCCGAGCCTGGTCAGCGGCTTTTAAATCGCATGGAGAATTTCTCCCCCTATCATAGGGGGTTTGCCCAGCTGTTCCATAAGAGTAAGCTTCAGGAGGCTATTTCCGAACTCTTCGGTGAGCCGGCGGTCCTTTTCAAGGAAAAAATCAACTTCAAGTTCCCTGGCGGCGACGGTTTTAAGCCCCATCAGGACCACCAGGCAGGTTGGTGGAAATATAATAACCTCTGTATTACAGCGCTTATTGGCATTGATGAGGCCAATAAGACGTCAGTTCGACATAAGCGGGGGGCTGTTTTCATAGTCCTGGGTAGGAGATAGGATGTGCCTGTTCAGAGGGTTATTCAAAGAAGCAGGTGAGGGTCATGATAGATTTAGAGCGGGTTTTTTGTGAGGTCGATGATTTCTGCCAAGCGTTTGAACCCCAGTGGCATCAGCAGCTTCTACACTCAGGCGAGAGAAAGCGGCGAAAAACCTCAAGCCTGTCACTGAGTGAGGTGATGACGATTATCATTGCTTTCCATCGCTCGAACTATCGCACCTTTAAGCACTATTACACCGGCTATGTGGCGAAATACTGGCGGGGAGCCTTTCCTATGCTGGTCAGTTATCCCCGCTTTGTGGAACTGATGAGCTCGGCGTTGATTCCCTTGTGCAGTTATCTGCACACCCGTAAAGGCCAGGTCAGCGGTATTGGTTTTATTGATTCTACGCCCATTATCGTCTGCCATCGCCAACGGGCTCCTACCCATCAACTCTTTAGAAAAAAGTCCCACTGGGGCAAGCATTCCATGGGATGGTTTTATGGATTTAAGCTGCATTTGATCATCAACGATGAAGGGGAACTGCTCGCCTTCAAGCTGACCCCGGCCAATGTCGATGACCGCCAACCCGTTCCCGAGATGACCCGAGGGATGTTTGGAAAGCTCTTCGGGGATAAGGGGTATATTTCTCAGCCCCTCTTCGACCTCTTGTTTGAGCGGGACTTACAACTTATCACCAAGCTCAAGAAAAACATGAAAAACAAACTTCTTCCCTTGTTTGATAAGATCCTCACCCGAAAACGGGCCCTCATTGAAACGGTCAACGATCAGCTCAAAAATATCTCCCAAATTGAGCACACCCGCCATCGCAGCATCGCTAATTTTATGGTCAATCTAGTGGCCGCCCTGATTGCCTACACCTATCAGGACAAAAAACCCTCTCTTCACCTTCGCTTTCACCCCGATCAATCCTTACCCATCGGGATCTAGCTTATGTCGAACTGACGTCAATAAGGAAAATGGTTGCCTAGAAATTGCCCCAGGAAAGCATAAGAGTGGTATGTTCAAGGAATGGGCGCCTCTGAGCGAAGAAGAGATGAAGGAAATGGTGTTTATTTCTTGTCCGACTCAACCGGGAGATATGGTTTTATTTGATTCTTTTACTCCCCATGGATCTCAGCCTAACCTTACGGATAAGCAGCGTCGGCTTTTATTTATCACCTACAATCGCCTCTCGGAAGGAGATACCCGCGAGCAGTATTATGAGGACAAGCGTAAGAGTTACCCCCAGGACTGCGAGCGGGAGGAAGGAAAGGAATATGTATTCCGGGTTTAGAGGCTCTTTATTTTTCTGTTGTTTGGCAGCAATAGTGGGTTAGGGAAGGTTATCCACAATTTCTGTGGATAACTATGTGGATAAGATGGAATTTAACGGCTGCAGGTCCCATGCTAGCGGGCATCATGACAAGTTGATGACAAATTGAGCAATTCCTTCTATTTTTATAAGAATTAATAACTTATAAAAATTACTTCAGAGCCAGGAAAAACTAGATGGCGGCATTAATGAGGAATGATTAGGCAATCTGTTAGCTGTTGAAAAAATTGTCTCTATGAGCCCTAAAGAGGATGATCTTGCATTGGTGATGAGCGGTGGGGGGGCCCGTGCTGCTTATCAAATTGGTTTTCTCAATTGTCTTGCTCGGCTTTATCCCGAGCTAAAGATACCGATCTTAACCGGAGTCTCTGCCGGCGCTATTAATGCTGCTTATTTGGCCAATCAACCCGGTAATTTTGGGGAGAGAGTCGAAGATTTGACCCGGGTATGGGCGGAGCTTAACACAGAACAGGTGTTTCGGATTGATCTATTCTCCATTTTCCGTAATGTCATCCGCTGGGGGTTTCGCCTGCTGTTAGGGGGGGCTTCCCATGCTATTGAAGCCCGCAGCTTATTGGATACTACGCCCCTAGAGGCTCTCTTGGAGCAGGTTTTTGAGCCCAGTGGTGGCTATCTAACGGGCATTCAGCGTAATCTAGGGGGAGGAGAGCTTAAGGCCCTTGCCATCACCGCTTCCAATTATTCCACCGGCCAGTCTGTGAGTTGGGTACAAGGGAGAGAATTGCGGCGCTGGGAGCGGGCCCATCGGAAGGGTATCCACTGTGCCCTTAAGCTCAAGCATGTTCTGGCCTCGGCTTCTTTACCCATCTTTTTCCCAGCGGTGGAAATTGATGGTTGCTGGTATGGAGATGGGGGGATCCGCATGACTGCCCCTTTATCACCTGCTATCCACCTAGGGGCAAGCCGGATATTGGCTATCTCGACCCATTACGTCCCCAGCTACGAGGAAGATAATCTTCCTAATATTGATCATTATCCCCCCCCGATACAAATTGCCGGTGCTCTTTTCGATGCGATCTTTTTGGATGTGTTTGATAACGATGCCTTACGTTTGGGGCGGATTAACCGACTGATAGCCAGACTGCCTGAGAGACAGCGCTACGGTTTGCGTCCCGTTAAACTGTTGCTGCTGCGACCATCCCAGGATTTAGGTAAATTGGCCAACGAATATGAACCGGCACTGCCACGTTCCTTTCGCTTTATGACTCGGGGGTTGGGTACTCAGGAAACTCGCAGCAATGATGTCTTGAGCTTGCTCATGTTCCAGCCAGATTATCTCCATCGCCTCATGGAACTAGGTTGTCACGATGCCCAAAAGCAAAGTGATGAGATTCGCAAGTTTCTGGAAGGATAAACTTCCTTTACTTACGCTTCTCCAAGGAAGCGCCGTCGATCAATGGGCGTTGTATTCCCGTGGCGGTGGATCGAGGGATATATCCTTCTCACAATCGCTCCTCTACTGTAGAGGGACGTGGTGTTCTCCCCGAATTTGCGGTTAGCAAAGGGTGACAACTCACTTAAATATAAAGAATCAGAGTTATCCACAATTCTTGTGGATAACTCTGTGGATAAGATGGGGGTAATATCTTGCTAAGCCCCAACCATCAGGCCTTTCTTTCAAATTGGTGATAAAATAACCAATCTAAAACTTGATTAGAAATCAGGAAGTTATGAAAATTTTCTTAAATGACCAAGAGTTAGCGTCTCAATAAAAGGAGTTGTCCCCGATGTCAAGGCCTGCCTGTTGAAAACTTTTTTGTCAAGGGAGTTAGAAGAACTAAAAATTTTGGAATTGTCAAGTCCCTAATGATAGAAGTGGAACCCCTTAGAATTGTTGTCCAAAATTAAAAATGCACGAGCTTTCCCTCTGTGAAGGGGTGGTGCAAATATTGGAAGAGCAGGCCAGGATCCAGTCTTACTCCCGGGTCAAGACGGTATGGCTAGAGGTTGGGGTTCTGGCGGGTGTGGAGTTAGAATCTTTGCGGTTTAGTTTTGATGCGGTTACTCGGGGTACCCTGGCCGAGGGGGCGCGCTTAGAGATCCTTTCTGCCCCTGGCCGTGCTAAGTGTTTGTCCTGTGGGGAAACCGTTGTCCTCAATGAACGATTTTCCCCTTGCCCCCGGTGCGGCGGTTACCCGCTTCAGGTGACCAGCGGTGAGGAGTTGCGGATCAAAGAACTGGAGGTAGAGTGATGTGTACGGTATGCGGTTGCGGTGAAGGTGAAGTGACAATGGAGGGGGAAGCGCACTCTCACCACCCTCATCATGGGCATCATTCCCCCCATGCTCTGGCGAGGGATTTCACTCCAGGGCCGATTTGGGCCCACGCCCCTGGCTTGTCTCAAAAGCGGATGGTTCAGATCGAGCAAGATATCCTGAGTAAGAATGACCGTTATGCCCAGGAAAATCGCCGCTATTTTCAGACTCATGGGATTTTGGCATTGAACCTGGTTTCCAGCCCTGGTGCTGGCAAAACGACCTTGTTGGTCCGAACCGTTGAAGAACTCAAGACTCAGGGACCGCTGGCGGTGATTGAGGGGGATCAGCAAACCAGCAATGATGTGGAGCGCATTCGCGCTACTGGTGCTCCTGCATTGCAAATCAATACCGGCAAAGGCTGTCACCTGGATGCCCACATGGTAGGACATGCCCTAGAACGTCTACGCCCCCTGAAGGATAGTTTGCTGTTTATTGAGAATGTGGGCAATTTGGTTTGCCCTGCCGCCTTTGACTTAGGGGAAGCCCATAAGGTTGTGGTCCTTTCGGTCACGGAAGGGGAAGACAAACCCCTCAAGTATCCCGATATGTTTCATGCCGCCCGCCTCATGATCCTCAATAAGATAGATCTCTTGCCTTATTTGGAATTTGATGTGGCCCGTTGCCTGGAATATGCCCACCGGATTAATCCCCAGATGGACGTCATCCAGCTTTCCGCCCAGACTGGCGAGGGTTTAGCCGACTGGTACGCCTGGATTGGGCGGCAACGGCAAGCGTTGATTGGCCAGCAGTCGAGGAGACCGGTGGCGGCGGCGGGGGACCCCCTCGCTGTCTAGGTGGGCGCCCTCCGCTTTCTCTGGCCATGGGATTTTAACGGCTAAGCGCAGATTAGCGCAGGAGGTGCGCGATGTGTTTGGGTATCCCAGCCCAGATTGTAAACATTACCGATGCCGAGAACTTGCTTGCCGTGGTCAGTGTCGGCGGGGTTAAGCGGGAAATTAGCTTGGCCTGCGTCGTAGAAGGCGATTCCCCCTTAGAGGCTTGGGTGGGAGAGTGGGTGTTGGTTCATGTGGGGTTTGCCATGAGCCGCATTGACCCGGAGGAGGCAGAGAAGACTTTGAAATTGCTTGAGGAGCTGGGTGAACTCCAAGCCCAAATGGAAGGTCAACAGGGGCTAACCCCCAGGGACGAACAGCATGGATGAGGATCCACTCCACTCCCTTTATCCCTTTCTCCAGAAGGGGCAGAAGGCACCCGAGGAAGGCGATAGTGGGCTGTTGGAATCAGTGCGCCAAAAGGCCGCGGATAGTCTCTCGGTAAAGCAGACCTTTTTTGACGCTCACCTTCACCAAATGGTGGCGGTGGCTCATACTCTGGCTGCCGTCTACCGGGGAGGAGGGCGCCTATTTACTATGGGGAATGGGGGGTCTAGTTGTGATGCGGCCCACATTGCCGTGGAATTCCAGCATCCGGTGACCGCGGGCCGGCCTGCCCTGCCTGCCACCCACCTAGGCGCAGATACCGCTTTGATGACGGCACTGGGCAATGATGTTGGTTTTAAGCATGTTTTTGTGCGGCAGTTGCTGGCCCACGCCAAGGCTGGGGATGGCCTCATTGGTATTTCCACCAGTGGCAATTCGGAGAACCTGCTGGCTGCGTTTGCTAAGGCCAAAGAGCTGGGGTTGGCCACCATCGGATTAACCGGCATGAGTGGCGGGACCATGGCAAAAAGTCCTTTCCTTGACCACTGTTTGATTGTGCCTACTGACAGCATCCACCGGATCCAAGAATGTCATGTCGCTATTTATCATATTCTCTGGGATTTGGTGCACACCTTACTTGCCGATGATCGGGGGAAGTCCGTCACCTATCAAGGGAACTCCGTCCTATGAAATATGTGGATGAATTCCGGGATCCGGCAAAGGCCCGTTATTTGCTCGGGGAAATCAACCGGCAGATAGAACAGATTGCCACCTGTCAGGTCCGTCCCTTGCAGCTGATGGAGGTCTGTGGCGGCCATACCCATGCCTTATTCAAATACGGGATTGAGACCCTGTTGCCCGAGGTTATCGAACTGGTCCATGGGCCAGGTTGTCCAGTGTGTGTATTGCCCATGGGGCGGGTTGATGATTGTGTTGCCCTTGCCGAGCAAGGGGGAGTAATTTTCACCACCTTCGGGGATCCCATGCGGGTACCGGGTTCCCGCAAGAGTTTGGCCCAGGCCAAAGCCGAGGGGGCCGATATCCGGATGGTCTACTCGCCTCTGGATGCTTTAAAGCTGGCTCGCCAGCACCCGGAGCGGGAAGTGGTGTTTTTCGGCTTGGGCTTTGAGACCACTATTCCCAGTACCGCCTTCACCGTGCTTCAGGCCGAGCGCGAAGGGATCAACAATTTCTCGGTTTTTTGTAATCACATCACCATTATTCCCACCATTAAAGCCATTCTGGACTCCCCGGACATGCAATTGGACGGCTTTCTGGGACCGGGCCATGTGAGTATGGTGATTGGCACCCGTCCCTATGGTTTCATCGCGGAGCGTTACCATAAACCGGTGGTGATTGCTGGCTTTGAGCCCCTCGATGTGTTGCAAGCGGTAGCCATGGTGCTGCGGCAGATTGCCAAAAGACGGGCAGAGGTGGAAAATCAGTATGGCCGAGTGGTTCCTCAGGAGGGTAATCGGGCGGCGCTGACAGCCCTTAGTCAGGTTTTTGAGGTGCGGGAATATTTTGAATGGCGAGGGCTCGGCTCCATCGATTATTCCGGGGTGCGGCTGCGGCAGCGCTATGCCCGCTATGATGCAGAGCGGCGTTTTTCTCTTCCTAATCTTAAAATCGCCGATCCCAAAGCCTGCCAGTGTGGGGAGGTCCTCAAGGGGATTCTCAAGCCCAGGGAATGCAAGGTTTTTGGCACTGCTTGTACTCCTGAAACCCCCTTAGGGGCCTTGATGGTGTCTTCTGAAGGAGCTTGCGCCGCTTACTACCGGTTTGGTCGCCTCCAGCAGCAAACACCGGCCCATTCCCGAGAAACGATGGATCAAGCCTAAGGAATGAATAGTCACCCGGGGAGTCGGCATGTCACCTTGGCTCATGGCAGTGGCGGCAAGGCCATGCGTGATCTCATTGAGACTCTCTTTGTCCGTCATTTTCATAATCCTTGGCTGACTCCCCTGGAAGACCAAGCCCGGATCGGGCTTGGAGAATTGTCACCAGGGGGAAATCGGCTTGCTTTTACCACTGATTCTTTTGTGGTTGATCCGCTATTTTTTCCCGGCGGCGATATCGGTACCCTGGCGGTCAACGGCACCATCAATGATCTTGCCATGAGTGGCGCTCTGCCCCTGTACTTAAGCTGTGGGATGATTCTGGAGGAAGGCCTTTCCATAACCCTTCTGGAGGAGGTGGTGGAGAGCATGGGCCGTGCCGCCGATGCTGCCGGGGTGAGTATCGTGACTGGCGACACCAAGGTAGTGCCTCGGGGAGCGGTGGATAAGCTGTTTATTAATACCACCGGTTTAGGCGTGATTCCGGAAGGTGTTCATATTGCCAGCCACCGGGCTCAACCTGGGGATGCTATCCTGGTCAATGGCTTTATGGGGGATCATGGGGCCGCTATCGTGGATGCCCGGGGGGAACTGGCCTTGGACAATCCGGTGGAAAGCGATTGTCAGCCCCTCCAGGGGCTAGTGGCAGCGATGCTGTCAGCCTGTCCTGATATCCACTGTCTGCGGGATGCCACCCGTGGTGGAGTGGCCACGGTGCTCAACGAATTTGCTCAAGCGGCCCAGGTGGGGATGCGTCTTGAGGAAGCTTCACTGCCGGTGCGAGAGACGGTCCGGGGCGTCTGTGAAATCTTGGGATTGGATCCTCTCTACTTGGCTAATGAAGGAAAGCTGGTGGCGATAGTGCCCGGTGAGGCAGCGGAAGCTGTTTTAGCGGCTATGCGTTCCCACCCCGCCGGCCAGGAGGGGGCGATAATTGGCGAAGTGACGGCGGTCCCTGAGGGAAGAGTGGTGCTGGCGACTGCCCTAGGGGGGGAGCGTATTGTGGATATGCTGGTGGGGGAGCAACTGCCTCGCATCTGCTAATGGCTAGGATAAACAGCATCACTCATGGGGGGCTTTACCCTGGGTGATGAACCCGTGGTGGGGTAAGTGATGTTCTCCATAGGCCATGAGACCCGCATACCCTAAGCCCCTGATTTTGTCCACTTCCTGGGGATTGGCTGTGGTGACGGTAAGACCATAAATGCGTTTTCCTGCGCCACCGCCATATTCCAGCCCGTTTCCTGTTTCAACACTGCCGCGTGCGCTCCAGGTGCCAGTACGCGGGCTAGGGTTTCTTGGGCCGGGGCACCGAGGGGGCGAACTTTAATATGTACCCCTCCTGCTGTAGAGGTTTGGGCAATCACTTCAACGAGGATTGCTTTTTGGCATGGAGTTTTTCCTTTGGCATGGTCAGCGCCTATTATTCTTAAATATAGTTTACTGATAGGGCTAAGATGAAAACAAAGGTACTTGAAAAAAGGAATGTCCCTATTTTCATGAATATTGACTCCCACCCTCTAGAAGTCTTCGCGCTATACGATATGGGCTGCAACGAGTTTTCGGTGGAAAGGAGGTTATGGTGAGTAGAATTGTTTTACTGCGTCATGGTGAAAGCGTATGGAATTTGGAGAATCGATTTACGGGCTGGACGGATGTTGATCTTTCTGTCAATGGCATTGAAGAGGCCCGTCTTGCGGGCAAGATATTGAAAAATGAAGGGTACCAATTTGATAAGGTCTACACTTCAGTACTTAAGCGGGCCATTCGTACCCTGTGGATTGTAGAAGAAGTCATGGACTTGATGTGGCTTCCTACAGAAAAACGGTGGGAGTTGAATGAACGCCATTATGGCAGTTTACAAGGACTGAACAAAGCGGAAATGGCCAAACAATATGGTCCGGAGCTGGTGCATCAATGGCGCCGAGGGTATGCGATTGAGCCGCCTCCATTGGATGATGCCGATCCGCGGCATCCGCGTTTTGATAGGCGTTATGCCCATTTAGCTTCGGAAAAAATTCCGGCCTCGGAATCCCTTGAGAAAACGCTTCAGCGGGTTATTCCCTGTTGGGAGAAAGATATTTTGCCGGATATTGCCGCGGGCAAGGAGCTGATTATTGTCGCCCATGGCAATTCTTTACGGGCCTTATACAAGCATCTTGAGGGGTTGTCCGATCAGGAAGTCATGGAGCTTAATATCCCCACTGGTATCCCCTTGGTGTTTGAACTAGATGAGGCTTTCCGGCCAACCGCCCATTATTATCTTGCCGACTCGGAAAAGGGACAGGTGGCTGTCGATGGGATCGCCCATTAGACTAGGCTGTTGGTCGATAGACATACAAAGGAAACAGAACAACAAATTGGAGTAATAGGGAATGAAGATAGGTTAAAGCAGCTGTGGCGCAACGAGGACAAGTTCCTATTGGTCTCTTAGCATTGCTCCTCTTACTTGCATTCATGGGAGGGGTAGGGTGGAAAGCGTTCACAGAAGGGTTTTTGGGCACTTCTCTCCAGGCCGAGCCACGACCTGTTCTAGCCCGAGGGGGTTTGGCGGCAGATGAGAAATCAACCATTGAGCTTTTTCGTGAAGTTTCCCCCTCGGTGGTTTTTATTACTACCCTGTCCCTGCGTCGAGACGGGTTCAGCTTGAATGTGCAAGAGATTCCCCGCGGTACCGGCTCAGGCTTTATTTGGGATGAGCAGGGCCATATCGTGACTAATTTCCATGTAATCCAGGGATCCAGTGCTGCCCAGGTGGCCCTCCATGACCGCTCCACTTGGGATGCAAAGCTGGTTGGTGTCGCGCCCGAGAAGGATCTGGCGGTATTGCGGATCAAGGCACCGGCAAATAAGCTGCGGCCTATCGCCATAGGAAGCTCGAGGGAGCTTCAGGTGGGCCAAAAATCATTTGCTATCGGGAATCCCTTTGGTCTAGATCAGACCTTAACCACGGGAGTGGTGAGCGCGTTGGGAAGAAAGATCGAATCGGCTGCAAGAATTCCTATTCGTAATGTAATCCAAACCGATGCCGCCATTAATCCAGGAAATTCGGGAGGTCCTTTGCTGGACAGTGCTGGCCGCTTAATTGGAGTCAATACCGCAATTTATAGTCCTTCTGGAGCCTATGCTGGCATTGGCTTTGCTATTCCAGTGGACACCGTTAATTGGGTCGTGCCGGAACTTATCACCAAGGGCCGGATTGAGAGGCCCACACTGGGGGTCGAGCTGCTGGCTGCTCAAACCGTAGCCAATATGAATATAGAGGGAGCAGCAATTCTGCGGGTAGTGCCGGGCAGTGGCGCCGAGCGGGCCGGTCTACAGGGCTCGTGGCGAGACTCTCTGGGACGGTTCCATTTGGGCGATATTATCGTGGAGATCGAGGGTCGGCCGGTGCGGAATTATAATGATTTGGTATTGACCTTGGAGCGACGCCAAGCGGGAGAGAAAGTCCAGGTTGACGTGCTTCGTGGGGGCGAACGAAAGCGGGTAGCAGTGGAACTAGGACCGTCAGCCTAGGATGGTGTCTCTATTCTTCGCCTAGCCTGAATTTTTCACCACCAAGACACAAAGGACACGAAGGTGAGGAAATCTCAGTCAGTTGGGAGAAATTGATGGATATGCTCATTTTGATTTCTTTGTGAGCTTAGTGCCTTTGTGGTGATCTCATGAATTATCCAGGCTAACTCTAAACCCTTTGCCATGGCTCCGAGAGCAAGAAAATCATAGCGCCAATTCATGGCGAAAGGCCAGTCATGTGGCCCTCGATGCACCGTTTCGCTTCGCATTCTCGCTAGGGGGGCGCTCACCATCCATGGAAAACTTCAATGTACGGCGACCTGGGGGGCAAATGAATCGAGTATTGGGGTTATGGTTGTGTATGACCACTGGGGTTGGCGGGGTTCTCCAGGCAGAGGAGGGTTCTAGTGTCCCTAGGTCTCCTGGGGCAGAGTTTTCCTTTGCCCTTATCGGGGATCTGCCTTATGAAGATGAGCAGGTGGCGTCCTTTAACCGGTTGATTGACCACGTCAACCGGGATTGTACCGTCCAGTTTATTCTCCATGCCGGTGATATCAAAGGTGGGGGGGAACGCTGCGATAACGACCGTATTCTGGCCCGTTTTGCCCAGTATCAGAGATTCAACCGAGCGTTCATCTATACTCCAGGGGATAATGAATGGACCGATTGCCATCGCCTCAGCAGTGGCGGTTATTATCCGCTTGAGCGGCTCGATTTTCTGCGCCGGACTTTCTTCCCCGCCCCGGATCAATCCACTGGCCGTCACCCTATCCGCGTCCTCAGCCAGAGCGAGGTGCGGGGGTTTGAGGACTTTGTGGAAAACGTCATGTTTGTCAGAAATAACGTCGTTTTCGGTACGCTCCACGTGGTGGGTAGCAATAATGACTTGCGACCCTGGACTGGTTTCGATCCCTTTGATTCGGTGGATCATCCCCGTGACGATAGGCTCGCTGAATTCAAGCGGCGCCGCGATGCGGTTTTGGCTTGGTTAGATGCTATCTTTGGCCAGGCCAAGGAGATAGAGACCAGAGGTATTTTTATCACCATGCAGGCCGATCCCCGTTTCGATCTCCCGCAAGACGATCCAGATCGGACGGGTTTCAAGGAAATTATCAATCATCTTCGGGAATTGACTGCTATATTCAAGAAACCTGTGGTACTGGCCCACGGGGATTTCCATGAGTATTGGGTGGACAAGCCGTTTGATACCCCTCATGACGATCCCCGCCTGCCCCACTTCACGCGTATTCAAACCTTTGGCAGCCCCCGAGTGAACTGGGTTAAGGTGGGTATCGCCCCTCATTTGCCGGCTCTGTTCGTTTTCGAGCAAAAAATCATCAGTCCCTGATGGTGGGTATTTTAGGACCTGGCAGGTAAACTAATACGTTTAAGCAGTGATTGAGCCCTTGGTTTTTGATGAGAGAAAGGATGACAGCAGACGATGCATTGACGCTAGAGGATATCGCCTTCTCTGAGCTATTCCAGATCACCGGGTTGGAAGTTTTGGATAAGGGGTTTTTAGATTTATTAAAATGCCGGGATTCTGAACTTTATCGGCGCGCCATCAGTTATCGCCAGGCTTCCGAACCCTTGCCGCCAGTGGCAGAAAGTGAATTACTTTTGGCTCTGGCCCCCCATCTCGAAGATTTTTTGGCGCATTTCTTTGGGATTGAAGGAGAATTGGCTGCCCAGGGCAATGCCACCCTGAGCCATGATCCGGTGATGGCCTTTAAAAAAGAATGGGTGCAGCGTCGAGGGCGGCGTTATCGGAAACCCATTGGGCGGTCTTTTTATACCTTAGATCGGTGGTTGAGCGAGCGACTCCAGCAAGCTGGGTTAGCGGAGGCTGACCGGGAAGGGGCAGTTGCCCGATGGGCCCAGGGTTTACAGCAAGCTGAATCGGTCTCTGGAGAGGCCATGGAGGCCCTAACCCAATGGTGCGCCTTGGCGTTGACCGATCCGGATGGGCAGCGGGCGGTCGCCGGTTGGACCAGTTTTGATCTGCCACGAAAAGTGGACCATGCCCGTTTGGTACCCCTTGAACACCTGGAAGGGGATATGCTCCACCGGCTCCAGGCCAATCCAGCCACCTTTCGGCGGCGCGATGGGTTCAAGCTCACCGATTCCCGTATGTCGGCCCGGGCGGTTCAGGGAGAAGTGCATTACTGCATTTATTGCCATGATCATAATGGAGACTTCTGCTCCAAGGGTTTTCCAGAGAAGAAGGACCAGCCCGAACTCGGGTTTAAAGCCGATCCTTTGGGGGTTACTCTGACCGGATGCCCGGTGGAGGAGAAAATCTCCGAGATGCACGTCCTCAAGCGGGAAGGACGCACGATCGCAGCTTTGGCCGTTGCCATGGTGGACAACCCCATGGTGCCAGCCACCGGCCATCGTATTTGCAATGACTGTATGAAATCCTGCATTTATCAGAAGCAGGAACCGGTTAACATTCCCCAGATCGAGACCCGGGTGCTGACGGATGTCTTAGACTTGCCCTGGGGAGTGGAGATTTATGATCTTCTCACCCGCTGGAACCCCTTACGGCAACGACAATTTTTACCTCAACCCTACAACGGCTATAAGGTCTTGGTGTCCGGGATGGGGCCGGCTGGTTTTACCATGGCCCATCACCTGACCATGGAAGGGTGCGCCGTAGTGGGTATTGATGGGCTCAAGATGGAACCTTTGCCGGAAGCGTTGTTGAAACAGCCTGTTCGCGAGTGGTCAGCCCTCAAGGAATCCCTAGACGAGCGCATTTTGCTGGGGTTTGGGGGGGTCGCTGAATATGGGATCACCGTGCGTTGGGATAAAAACTTCTTGAAGCTCATTTATCTCAGCTTGCTCCGGCGTCCCCTGTTCCAGGCTTTTGGCGGGGTCCGCTTGGGGGGGACCATGACCTTGGAGGATGCCTGGAAGCAGGGGTTTGATCATGTGTGCATTGCCACCGGTACCGGGTTGCCCAGGGTCATTCCCATGGGCAATAGCTTGGCTCGGGGAATGCGGCAGGCGAGCGATTTTCTAATGGCCCTACAGCTCACCGGCGCGGGTAAAGAAAGCAGCCTCGCTAACCTGCAAGTGCGTTTGCCTGCGGTGGTCATCGGCGGTGGCCTCACGGCCATTGACACGGCCACGGAAGTTCAAGCCTATTACATTAAACAAGTGGAAAAAATGCTCACCCGCTATGAGAAGCTGGTGGCAGTCCAGGGCAAGGAGCAAGTGCGGGCGGGTCTTGGAGAAGAAGATGAGGAAATCTTAGAAGAGTTTCTGGCCCATGGACGTTTAGTAAGGGCCGAGCGTCAACGGGCCGCTCAGGCAGGAGAAGCGCCGGACTTTATCTCCCTCCTGCGCGCTTGGGGCGGCGTTACCTTGGCCTACCGCAAGGGGCTTAATGCCTCTCCGGCCTATCAGCGTAATCATGAGGAAGTCCTCAAGGCCATGGAGGAGGGGCTTTATTACGCGGAGGGTTTGGAACCTCTTCGGGCGGAGCTGGATAAGTACGGCCATGTGAAAGCGTTGGTGTGTCGGCGCATGAAACAGGAAGAGGGGCGTTGGCTAGGCACGCGGGAGGAGATCACCTTGCCTGCCCGCGCCGTATTTATTGCCGCCGGGGCTAAGCCCAATACCATCTACGAGCATGAGCATCCTGGCAATATTGAGTTAGAAGGCGATCACTTCTTACCCCACGTGGAGCATCCTGATGGTTTGCAGCCGGTTCAGGTGGCTGAAGATTGCAAGTCGTCGGAGTTTGGTCCCTTTACTTCCTACCACCGGGAAGGGCATATGGTCACTTTTGTGGGGGATACCCATCCGGTATTCCAAGGCAGTGTGGTCAAGGCGATCGCCTCAAGTAAGCGCAGCTACCCGCAGGTCATGGCTGCTTTGGCGTTGCGTCCGCCGGCAAGTAGGGAGGATTACAGGGCCTTTCGAGAGCAAATGGCCGACTTATTGACCCCGCGAGTGAGTCGAGTCAATCGTAGCAATCCTGGGATAGTGGAGATGTGGGTGCGGGCTCCTCTTGCGGCTCGCAATTTCCGTCCCGGACAATTTTTTCGTTTGCAGAGTTTTGAGTCCAATAGTCCGGAAGTGGAAGGGACCCGTTTACAAATACCGCTACTCACCGTCAGCGGCACGGGGGTCGAGGACGATCAAATTCGGTTGATGGTATTGCAGTGGGGGGCTGGGCCCCGTTTGGTAGGCCGTTTGCAACCTGGAGACCCCCTGGTGCTCATGGGGCCGACCGGGGCACCTACTGAGATTCCTGAGGGAGAGACGGTGTTGGTCGTGGCCGGTCGCTGGGGAGCTGCGGCGATGCTTGATCTGGGTCCCGCCCTCCGGGCAGCGGGCAACCGGGTTCTTTATGTGGCTGCTTTTGGCTCGGCCTCTGAATTAGACCGTCAAGATGAACTGGAAATGGCGGCCGATCAGCTCATTTGGAGCACGGCTCGGGAGCCGAAAATTACTCCCCGTCGGCCCCAGGACTTGAGTGTAGTGGAAACCGACATGGTTGCCCTGCTCCAGCGTTATGGGACGGGGGAATTAGTCACCGATGAGGGCAGTAGACATCTTCCTTTGAAGTCGGTAGATCGGTTTCTGGTGATGGGGTCCACCGGCCTATTGGGTGGTTTCCAAAGGGCCTTGAAAGGAGGACCCTTGAAAGACGTTTTTCGCCCCGATCTCAAAGCCATCGGCATGGTGGGAAGTCCCATGCAATGCATGTTAAAGGGCGTTTGCGCCCAGTGTTTGCAGTGGCAGATTGACCCGGAAACGGGAAAGCGCACCCGTGCTGTTTTTTCTTGCGCCGAGCAAGATCAGCCTTTAACTTGGATCGATATCGATAATCTGGTGGCGCGCCAGCTCCAGAATCGTCTTCCGGACCGGCTGACTTCCCAGTGGTTGGATTATGTCTTATCTCAAACCCATCCTAGCTAAGGTAGCTTCTGGATAGCTTAGCTTTTTATAGGGGGAGGTATTATGGGGTGATTCCAGGAGCGATATAATTTTTACTTCGCTGCCTCAAAGTTAATCGTGACAATATGGGTTTTATCCCCCAGGTTGAGGCCAAGGCGGATTGAACTTGCCGATTGGGCCTCCTCCTTACCTGGAAAAAAGAGATAGCCGTAGGCGAGTTCTCCGGGACGAATCCGTTCATTCCGCAAAGATTCTCGAAGTAAATCCTGGCGAATTTGTTGGTCAAGTGCGCCATAGCGCTTGCTTCCGCCAAAGAGCGCGCCGGCGGCGGCTCCTGCTGCAGCCCCTTTGGCGGTAATTTCACCTACACTTTCTCCGGTGACAATACCGACCGCCATACCCGCCAGGGCACCTGCGGCGCCAAGAAGGACGGCGGGTTTGCCGGTTGCTTTCGCGGTTTCTCCCAGTTCCACATGGCTGCGGACCCGTTGATAGGCTTGTTCGGCGGTTAACAAAGGCCAAGCCTGTCCTTGAGTGTCGATAAGGAAAGTCTGGTCGGTTCTGACCCAGGTTGTTGACGGGCTTTGGTTGTCGATAACAAAGCGAATGGGAAAGAGGCCAGCGCCGCGGATATCAAAGCCAAAAGCCTGATTGATTTCTTTGTCACTGGCAAAGGCCCGGGCGACCACTTTGGCGCCGTCCACATCCACATGATCGGACTGGGCCTCTGGGAAGGGAACCGGTGCTACCCGTTCTCCGTAAGTGGCACAGGCGAACAGGAGGGTGAGCAGGCTTAAAAGGAGCGCTAAACGGATTTCAACGACCCAGGCAGGAGGGCCTGACTTTTCAGCTTTTTTTGCCATCAGAGAGCTAGAGGTTTTTGAATTGGAGGATTGACAGCCCCAAGAGTCATTGAACATAGTGGTTTTATAATAATTATAAATTCGATACCCATTGAAAAGAAAGGTTCACCTATAGTTTGGAGTGATTGATGAGTAGTGCGTTAAAAGAATATCTAAGAGAAATGATACATGGAATGTACGAACCTATTTTGAAAGGCAGTGAAGCTCCGCCGTCGATTCGTTCTGCACAGCCATCACGAGTGGGGGAAGGAGTCATTGATGAATCAACATTTCAGGTGATAGAAGCTGATAGCCTCTTCGAGGCGTTAAATAGCGCCAATACAGTGGTGGGTCAGAGCACACTGTATCGCTCCATAGCCCAGCCTTTACATTCGGTAAAACTTATCAAGGCTAAGCAGGAAGCAGTACAAGAACTGGCGTCAAATGCCAACCTTCGAGAAAAGATAGAGGCGCTGCTGGAAAAAGCTTCAACGCGGGAACAAGATTTTTATCGCTTACTTTTTAGTAAATTTACCGGTTTTTTTGGTAGTTCTAGAGGGGATAGTGAAATCGAAGGATATGGCTATGCCACTTATAAAAAGGGCACTGCTTTCATGCTCGACTTGGTTAAGGATGTCCGTGCGTTACCTACACCGGAGAGCGATTATCTTAGGGTCTTGACTGATGACATTAAACAATTTGGTTCTACAAAGATTTATTCTTTGATGCAAGGACCGGTTTATTTAACTGAGGGTGGAATCAAATCCAGAGAAGAGAAAAAAAGATTTGTTCCCGCAGCAAAGTTTAGGCCGACTTTGTTTAAGCCCTTTTTTATCCTGGCGGTATTGCTCATTATTGTTGCGCTAACGACGTATGGCCCCATGGTGCTCGGTGTCTCTTTTTCCATGACCCCCCTGTTCATGCTTTTTTTCATGCCCGTGTTGCTACTATCTTATATGCCGGCAGTGGGAACATTTGACCGGGATAGTTGCATTTATCCCTTGCGAAAGCGCTACAAAGATTCGGAAGAAATGCATACTGTGCTGGAAGCCCTGGGAAAGATTGATGAATTACTTTCCTTTTACCACTATGGGAAGTCCTTTGGCAGTCCTACCTCATTGCCACGAGTCATCGAGGCAAAGACCCATATTTTGGTATTAAGGGAAGCGAGAAACCCTATCCTGGGGAAAGGCAATCCCAATTATGTTCCCAATGACATTGACCTGGACGGGCAGAAGTTAACTTTTGTTACCGGCCCAAATAGTGGGGGCAAAACGGCTCTTTGTAAAACGATTGCCCAAATTCAATTGCTTTCTCAAATAGGCTGTTATGTGCCTGCAGAAGACGCTGAAGTCTCCGTTGCCGACCGGATCTTTTACCAAGTTCCCGAAATTAGTTCCCTAGAGGATGTGGAAGGGCGATTCGGAAAGGAGCTTAAGCGGACAAAGGATATGTTTTTAGTGACGACTCCACAGAGTTTGATCATTTTAGATGAGTTGTCGGAAGGAACGACCCATGAGGAAAAATTAGAGACCTCTTTTCATGTGCTCAATGGGTTTTCCAAAATAGGAAATAATACCGTCCTGGTGACACATAACTATGAGTTAGCTGAGCGATTTAAGGAAAATAAACTTGGACGGCATTTTCAGATGCAGTTTGTAGGGGAAGCTCCCACTCACAAAATCGTAGAGGGAATCTCAAAAGTAAGCCATGCGGATCGAGTGGCAAGGAAAGTAGGATTCGCGAAAGAGGATATAGAAAGATATTTAAAGGAAAGAGGTTTTGTCAGTGGATAACTACTTCATCCCTTTCTTTTTGATGGGGTGAATATTAACAGGCTAAGGGGAAGTCGCCAGGGAAGGTGACCAACCGCCTCTGGTAATTTTTAATATCTTATTTTTCAAATATCAGTGCGTTAGGAGCAGCACCAAGCTCGACCAAGGCGCTGTTAATGTCTTTGACAAATTGTGGCGGACCGCAGATATAAAAGCGTTGATTAAAGTCAGAGATTTTCTCTTGCAAGAATTCTTTGTTGATAAACCGGTTATCGTAGCCTGCCCCATTAGCTTCGGTGCAGGTCAATATACAATTTTCATCAAAATAGTAACGGAATTCCTTCTCGCAAATAACGTCTGCTGGTGTCTTATTGGAAAAGATCAACCGGTGATCGGCAAGCTGGCCATCACGGGCGAGCTGACGAATGATGGCGATAAAAGGCGTTATTCCAGCGCCACCGGCAATGAAAAACCCGGGTCCCTGATAGGTAATGGTGCCAAAGGCTTCAGATAGGAGCAATTCTTCACCTGGCCGCAAAGTATGCAGTTTTTCTGTGACGCCGCAATGGTCCGGATATTCTTTAATAGTGAATTCCAAGACTTTATCTTCCCCTAGGGAAGTTGGCGTGAAGGGACGCCCTTGGTCTTTCCACTCCGGCTGATTAATCGCCAGTTCAACACCTTGGCCAGATTGATACTCAAACCCAAATGGCCGACTTATCAGGAAGCGCTTAACATCATGGGTAACGAATTCCGTCATTAATAAGGTCACGGTATAGGACATGGGATAGCATCCACTGACAGTGTATTAAATGGGCTTTTTAGTCTATATCAAATAATAGGGCTATCAAAAGAATAAAAGAGTATTTTCAAAGTCTAGTCTGCGGGGCCGGAGTAAGGCAACCGCTGAGGGAAAAAGACTGCGGGGTGAAGACTGATGAGCATGGTAGCGCAGGTTGAGCCAATTTTTCCGAGAATGGTGGAACTAAGGCGAATTTTCCACCAATACCCAGAACTTGCCTTTGAGGAAAAGCGAACTGCTGCAGTTATTATGAAGGAATTGCAGCGCCTTAATATTGCTTTTGAATATGGCGGAGTCGGCGGTGGGGTCCTCGCCCAGATTACCGGTAAAGAGGAGGGGCCAACCGTAGCCTTGCGGGCTGACATGGATGCTCTTCCCGGGGATGAGATGACCGGACTTCCTTTTGCTTCATTGAATAAAGGCAAGATGCACGCCTGCGGCCATGATGGTCATATGGCCATGCTGTTAGGAGCGGCCGCCTTGCTAAAGGAAAATCCCCCGCCCGGCAAGGTAAGACTTATCTTTCAGCCGGCAGAGGAGCGGGGGGCCGGGGCCAAAGTTATGATCAAAGCCGGAGCCCTCAAGGGAGTCAAGGCCATTTTTGGTGGCCATGTGATGCGTCAATTTAAGGTCGGTGAATTCATGGTGGCCCATGGCCTGATTACCGCCCACTCTGACAAATTCACCATTCGGGTGCAGGGACGGGGTGGGCATGGGGCCAGACCCCATGAGGCAGTGGATGCCATCGTGGTGACGGGGCTGCTCATCATGGCGATACAAACCTTAATATCCAGGGAAATTAATCCATTTCATCCTTCGGTGGTTACCATTGGTCAGGTGCAAGCAGGCAGTGCGCCCAATGTGATTGCAGAGGGCGCTCTGCTGCGAGGGACCATCAGGACGACCGACCCTGCCGTGAGAAACCATATTATCCATGGGCTAAAGCGTATGGCCAAGGCCACCGGGGAGCTTCATAATGCTATGATAGACATAGAAATTACGGAAGGTTACCCCCCCGTCATCAATACTGAACGAGAAGCGGAAATTGCCCGCCGAGCCGCGCTCAAGGTGGTGGGGGAGAAGGGATTGATCCCCATTGAGTACCCCAGTATGGGGTCAGAGGATTTTTCCTTTTATCTTCGAGAAGCGCCTGGCTGTTATGTCCGGATAGGTGCTTGCCGTGAGGGGTGGGAAAACATTCCTTTGCATAGTCCTACTTTCGATTTCGATGAAGAAGCTTTAAAAATGGGGGCAGCATTCTTTGATCAGGTGGCGCGGGAAGCCATAGCTGAGTATGGGAAAGAGCCATAAGCATTTGGAGTTTAAAGGCTCTAGAAGGGCTTCTTTAGGGATAGAAATAGAATTTCAACTCCTGGATAAGGAAGGATTGGATCTAGCAGACGGGATCTTACCCCTTATCGAAAGCTATCCTGAGACGCCTTATATCAAGCCGGAGATGAGTCAATGCACTGTGGAGATCAACTCCAAAGTGTGTACCAACCTGCAAGAGTTAGAAACCGATATCATCGCGGTTATGCAAACTTTAGCAGCCCGTTGTCAACAGCAAGATCTGGTCCTGTGTGGTGCGGGAACTCATCCTTTCTCGGTACGTCCTGCCACCATTACGCCCCTACCCCGGTATCGGGGGATGGAAAAACGGGTGGGCTATTTAGCCCATATTTTCAAGACTTTTGCATTTCACATCCATGTGGGCATGCCTTCAGGGGACACGACCCTTGCGGTCATGGCCATGCTTAAACCTTATTTGCCTATTCTCTTGGCCCTGTCCGCTAGCTCCCCCTTTTGGGAAGGGCACCCAACAGGATTTGCCTCTTTTCGCCAACGGGTGTTAGCCATCATGCGGGATTATGGGATTCCGCCTACTTTTCCTCAGTGGAAAGATTTTGTGACATTTTTTGAGAATACTCAAACGGCTGGAGTTTATGGAATTATCCGCGACATTCACTGGGATTTGCGCCCCCGCCCCCAGCTAGGAACTTTAGAAATCAGGGTCATGGATACTCAGCCAACGATTAAGGAGACGATGATGTTGACGGCGCTAGTCCATACCCTGGTCGTTTATCTCCAGCATTGTTGCGAGCAAAAGGAATGTGGTTATTTGCTAATGCCACACCATTGGTGGATGGAAAAGATGAATCATTTCAGAAGTTCCCACGAAGGGGTCGATGCAAATTATATTATTGATGACCAGGGCCACAGCAAGCCTATGAGAGCTATTATTCAAGAACTTTTGACAACTTTAACGCCCACTGCTGAGAAGTTAGGGACAGCTCCCTATTTGAAACGCTTAGAAACCCATATGGAAGAGGGACCGAGCTATCTCCGGCAACGGGAAGTATTTAAAAGAACCGGTTCTTTAAAAGAGGTCGCTGCTGCGCTGGCTCAAGAATTAGAGCAAGAGATTACCCAGTGAACTTTGGGGTCCAAAGTGTATTTGTTGCTCTCTATCAAACAGTAACTTGGTTTGTGTTGGGTTATCACTAGAATTTAGCGGTCATGGCATTCTCGAAGCGGTGGCCCAAAGAGAAATATCTCCTTATTTATTCAATAACTTGTTGTTTTTTTAGGAGAACTCCATCACAGTTGGCACAGGGTGTGCAGCGAGAGGGTTGAGCATAAAAGGCTCAGCGAATTTTAAATTTTAGCTTAACGACTCTTTTTAGCTTGAAGAGGAGGATCCTAGAAGATGGCTATTCTCGTACTTAAAGATCTGCCTGAAGCGCGGGAGCTCAGTCCTGAGGCCCGTGCTGCTGTGGTGGGTGGGTTCCAATTACCCAGCTTAAGCTTAAGTGAGCGAATGCAAGCTCACCCACTCTGGCCATTAACCCCTTCCCCGGAAGTGGCCCCCATGTCCACGAATGGGGAAACCCATAGTCGGACCCAGCATCACTCATTATCAAACACGGTCTCTCAAACTCTTCGTTATTAATCTCGACTGGTCAGGCGATGGGGTTTAGTTTCATCGCCTACCTTTTCAAGATTAATCTTTAGGGACTTACGCAAAAAGTCCGGAGTGGCCATACCCGCAAAGACGAATATCTAATTTTTAGGCAGTAATTAAGCTCTTGCTGCGTAGGCGCTCTCTCATTGAAACCATCCATGATCCACTCAAAAATATTTCCCAAATTGAGCACAGCCGCCATCGCAGCATGGCTAATTTTATGGTTAATTGGGTCGCTGGACTGATAGCCTACACCCATCAGCCGCTCAATCCTTCACTTAACCTGACTAACCAGCAACTTATTCTCTTGGATAAACCCATATAATTATCCAGAATTGACGTCACCTAGAAATTAGGGGACTTAGAGTAAATTTTTGCACGCCCGAGACTGGAAGCCCTACAAAACCAAAGGGTGGTTCCAAAGGGGATGTAATTAGAGACGTCAAATTCACGACAATTTGCTACCAATATATTGACGGTGAAAAGTAAAACCGTCAATTATTCGTTGATATAAACCTTATTTTTCCTACCCCAGATTAATAAATCCTTACTAATATGGCTCGCATTCCAAAAATGGTATTTTTCTTGCTCAATATTAATAGAATTAAGGCAGGGAGTGTGCGAATAAACACCTAAAGTTTGATAAAACTATTGGAGGAGAAAGATATGATCGCGTGGTATTGGTTGATAATCTCTGCTTGGATTGGGATGTTTGTGGGGGTTGGCACAATGGCTCTTTTCATCCACGGAAAAGACGATTAATGAAAGCTATTCCTGTAAATTTTCATAGTCTTTAGGCAGATTATTGCTGCGCCTCTTGAAAGTGGTAAACCCGTTTTCCCAGTGATGAAATGTGCGTGCAATTTCTGTCCGAACGACGATGGTCGAACGGATTTATTTGTTCACGCTGTGGTCATGGGAAAGCCTATGTCCAAGCTGCTGGCGATCTCCTGGCCCACGGTTCACCGAATGTTGCGCAAGTGGCGTCTCGCCATGGGGCATCGTGATAGCCTTTATCGGTTGAGCGAGTGGTGGGAATTCGATGATGCCCTGGTCGGGGGCCAACGTGCGGGAAAGCGGGGCCGGGGCGCCGAGGGAAAAACTCCCATTTGGGTGGCCTGTGAGGACCGGGGCGAGCGCGCGGGCTTTCTGGCCATGGAGGCGGTGAGCCAGGTGACCCACCCCCACGTGGCTGACTTTGTCCAACGCCGATTGGTGCCGCAACACACCGTCTTACCGATGCCTTGCTGGCCCTCACTCGCTTGCAGGGCTGCTAAATTTATTGCCCACGAGCACCCCGCCCGAGCAGGCCAGTCAATGGTGTGGAACTTGGCCCAGGGAAAGATGCTGAAACGCAGATCGGTGGTAGAAGCGTCGAGCGAGTAGAGGTTGTTTTTGAACCGGAAGCCGTGACGAGAAACCCGCCCTTGGCAGCAAGAAAATAGTTTGGCAAATAGCGTTTCGTACAGTGCATAGGGTTGTTTCTCATTAGCCCGGGTCAGAGAGGAGCGGTCGCCGTAGTAGTACCTAGATCATATAGCTTTCTACTGCGCCCCGACAGTTGTGCCAGTGCCATGGAAATAAACTGTGACCAACGGTCATCTTGCGTAACTTCCGGCCCTCATGCTGCTCATTGGCAAGGGTCTCAAATTCATGTCTCGGGATTGGTTTGGGGCACTGATAAAATAAGTATTATGATACGCAAACGCCTTCTATCAAAAAAGTCGATTTTCAGGCCTTTTTCTTTAGCCCTTAGTGAGACATCAATGATAGTAAGGCAACATAGAAAGGCTAAGAAAGGTTAATACAGGGAAGGTCCTTCTAGCAAGCGCCGGTTTTAAGCCGATTAGGAACAGAAAAATGATTCGGTTAATCACAGCCTGCAATTAAAATCACAAGAATGTAATCAGGAGAAGAAAGTGAGCAATACCTCTGAACGTATATCCACAGGGCTTGTAGAACTGGACCCTATTCTCTTTGGAGGCTTTATCAAACAATCCAGTTACTTGATACGCGGGGGGCCAGGTCAAGGAAAAACAACCCTCGGCTTGCATTTTCTTTCTGCTGCGAACCCACAGAATTCCGCGCTTTTTATTGGATTTCAAGAGACTGAAGAACAACTCAGAGCTAATGCTAAAGCGGTGGGAATCGATGTATCAAACATCCATTTTCTCCGTCTATCTCCTGACGAACACTTTTTTACCGATCAACAAGGCTATGATGTTTTTGCTGCCGCCGACGTGGAGCAAGAGCCTTTAGCACAATCGATCATTGAAGCCGTAGAGCGTGCCCTTCCTACCCATGTTTTTATTGATTCTATGACGCAGCTACGTTTTCTTTCGGCTGATATTTATCAATATCGGAAACAAGTCTTATCCTTTCTACGTTATTTCCGAGAGCGGGGCGCGACCGTATTATTTACCTCAGAACTCAGCACGGAACTTCCAGATGATGATCTGCAATTTATCGCCGATGGGGTCATCACTTTAGATACCGCGCCTACAGGTTCTTTTATCCAAGTCTCTAAATTTCGTGGGTCCAATTTCTTACGAGGCCCTCACCAGGTGCGTCTTGGCCATCGTGGTTTAGAGGTCTTTCCCCGACCTTTACCTCCCAAAGCGAATTTCAGCGAGGATGAGCGCTGGCGTTGGAATACCGATATCGAAAAGCTGGATGAAATTTTAGGCGGTGGTCTTGAAGCCGGAACGATTTCGCTCATCACTGGGCCTTCTGGCATCGGTAAATCTACACTCGCCTCCCTTTTTGTGGCTCGTGCTGCGGCGCAAGGCCGGAAAGCGGCAGTCTACTTGTTTGATGAGGAACTTAGCGCGCTACTCCATCGCGCTTCCTCCTTAAAAATAAATTTAAAAGAACCTCTGACCGATGGCCGGCTCAGCATTGAGCAGGTTGAGCCTTTGCGCTATCTCACCGATGAATTTGCGAGATTAGTCATGCGCAAAGTGGAAGAGGAAGATGTAGAGCTGGTTGTATTAGACAGCATCGCAGGTTTTGAACTCACTCTTGGTGGAAGTCATGAGTCCAAAACAGCCATTCATGCCTTGGCTAAGAGCTTGTCCCGGAGGGGGGCATCGGTATTGTTAGTCAATGAAGTCCAAGCCCTGGTCGGACAATTTAGAATTTCTGAGAGAGGCATCAGTTATCTGTCGGATAATGTCATCTTTATGCGTTTTATGGAGGTTGAAGGGGAGTTGAAAAAGCTATTAGGTGTGCTGAAAAAAAGACTCAGTGCGTTTGATACAAGAGTGTATACTTATGAGATCGGCCCCACTGCTTTGTCAATCGGCGCGCCTGTGGGAAAACAAGGTTGGCAGAATGTGCTTGGCGGTCAACAGGCTGTTCACGAATAAATGAAGGAGTAGCCGCCATGCCTGAAATTTTCCTCGTGATGCGCAAGCCGGGTAATATTCGGGTACTATGCCAAGCCTTAGAAGGGCATGGGTATACCTGTACGGGAATAAGCGATAAAAAAGCACTTGAAGCGCGATTTGAGCAGCCTTTATCCCCGGATTTAGCATTGGTCGATGTCTCTGGGTTTGGGGAATCGGTATGGTCCATGTGTGAATTGTTGCAGCACAAGGATGTCCCTTTTATTGTGCTCTCGGCCAAACAGGAGCTGGGCTTAAGCAGTCAAACTTTACGCTACGGTGCCGCTAGCATCTTGGAAAAGCCTATTGTAAAAACCTCCTTATTAAAACTCATTGAGAATATGGCGCATGCAAGCGCACGCTAGCCACTTCCCCATGTTTTCCGCCACGCATTGCGTGATCATCAAGGATTAGTGATGAAAGAACGCACTAAAGTGACTTGGGTGGAGTGGCGTGGACCGGTTCACCCTAGGACAGAGAGCACAGCAGCGGCTAATAAAAACGATGAGTCGAGAAAGAGCCAGGTCATGCTCTTAGTGGAGAGCAGTGGCAATAGAGCTCTATTGACCCAGGATTTATGCCAATTTTGTGACCTTGTGGAACCGAGTGCTCCCTCACTCAACCCACAATCCTTTGATATGGCCATTGTGGATATGGGAGGTTTACGGCGGTGGAAAGTGCAATTACTAGATGCAAAACAGCGCGAAGAACCCGTGTTTCTACCTGTGATACTGATAATTTCTCCCAGCGAGTTAAGATACCCTTTTAAAAAATTTTGGGATGTGATTGACGAGTTTATTATCTCTCCCATTAATCGACAAGAATTTACCGAGCGTGTCTCCATGCTCCTTAGAACTCGCCAGTTGGCGCTAACTCAGCGCTCACACCTGGCTTATCTCGTGAATTACGACCGCCTGACGGGATTACCCAATCAAAACCTGTTCATAGAACATTTAACCGATTCCGTGCGTGATGCTTCAATATTAAATCAGCAAGTGCACGTCACTGTGGTCCATATTCCGCTATCACGCACGATGAAATCGTTAGGCCATCGTGGTTTAGAGCGGGTCGCCTCCAACTGTTCAACACGCCTAGTGGTTTTGTTGCGTGAGGAAGTATTGGTAGCCCGATTAACCACAGAAGAATGGGGGTTAATTCACAGGCCCGGTGAAACATTGAACCGTGTTCTCGAAATTTGTGGGCGTATTCAGCTTCTGGCCGATGACTCTATCCCTGTCAGAGGGGAGCATATTCATTTGGCCCCGCGCATCGGTATTGGGGTTTACCCGGATGACAGTTCCGATGCAAATGGCACTCTCGACTGTGCCATGGCGGCTCTATCGGAGGCCAAGGGGGCTATCCCGGTTTTTTATTCGCGCCAGATTCAACACGAAGCATTACGATTTATCCGGACTGAATCGAGGTTGCATGAAGCCCTGAACAAAGAGCAGTTTGAGTTATGGTTCCAACCTCAGATAAGTTTTAAAAGCGGAATACCTGTTGGGGTTGAGGCATTAGTACGCTGGCGTCTCCCTAGCGGAGAATACGTACCGCCCAATGAGTTTTTGACAGTTGCTGCCTCAACGGGGCAAATCCAGAGGATTGATCGATGGGTGCTCGAAAAAGCCTGTGCCACCATGGATGCATGGCGCCATGATAATCTAAGGTTAGAACGTGTTTCAGTGAATGTGACCGTTGAAGATATTGATGCTCCAGATTTCGTAGAGTTCGTTCAAAAGATACTCCATCAATACCAACTACCGCCCCCTTCTCTGGAGCTAGAATTGACTGAAACGGCGCTTTTTGAGACCAACACTAAAAATCTCAAAAAACTCAATTTACTTCGCTCCGATGGTATCAGCATCGCTGTGGATGATTTTGGTAAGGGTTATTCATCTCTGAATTACTTACATAAACTGCCCATTACCACGTTGAAAATAGATAAAGAGTTTGTGGAAAATGTTATGAATAGCTCGACCAGTGCGGCAATTGTGGAGACCATTGTATGGCTCGCCAAAAAATTTAAATTAGAAACCGTAGCTGAAGGTATTGAAACTAAAGACCAGGCTGAGTTTCTTCGCTCACTCGGTGTCACAACAGCACAAGGTTTCTTTTATGGTCGGCCTATGCCTGAATCAAAATTGCGAAAATGGATTAAAGATAACCACTAACAAGTTTGAGCTACCGTGAAAAAAACAGACTCTCCTGAGGAGTACCTGGTTGATAAAGTCAAAGGAAAAGAGCTAGCGACTCCGGCCAGAATGTTCAAGAAAATAAGGAGAACAAAATAAACGAGCATGACGTCTAATATAGAAAAAATTTTCGCTGAGGGTGTTAAACGGTTACGCAAAAATTTGGGGCGATGGAAATTATTCTGGGCACACTCTTCAAGGGTGGGCGGCGTGGTTAAAGAAATTCAGGTTCGAGCGGTCCGAAAAAACCGGCCCGGCTTTTACCGGACTAGACATATTGTCAATCCGTCCCTGGAAGCTCGACGTCATCTTGCCACACTCGGCTTTCCTGCCTGGCGGGTGTTCATTGGTCTGCGTGGGCCCACCGGATCCACGGTCCCGGCTCCCCCCTGCCGTCGACGGTCTGTCACGCTGACCTCAAGCCCAACGGGAATCCATCTAAATGGGAAACGCTATAATGGTAGTAATGCTTGGTAGTAGGCGATAAGGGGGCCAAAATGAGAAAAACTTTTGCTTTCCTTTCAGGGGGGACAGTTGTTTTCTTTTTGACTTTACTCCTGTTTTTTGCAGGCACTCCAGAGGCACGAGCGGCAGAAAATAAGACCGGCTGGGAGGCCTTTGTTGACAATTTCATTGAAGGGTATTTTGTGGCCAATCCTGACTTTGCCGTTCGTGCTGGTCGACATGAGTTTGATGGCAAACTTCCTGACTGGAGTCCAGAAGCCCTTGCCAAAGAGGTCAAGCGCCTGCGGTCGAAACGTCAACGGGCCCTTGCTTTTGATTCAGATTCCTTAACGGCAAGTCAGCGCGTTGAGCGTGATTATTTAGTTGCCTGGATTGATAAGGATCTCTTCTGGCTGGAAACCTCGGAATGGCCTTATAAAAATCCAGCATTCTATACTCAAGAGCTTGATCCCAATGTTTACCTTAGCCGCCCCTATGCTCCGCTAGAAGAGCGTATGCGGGCTTATATTGCTTACACCAAAGCAATTCCCACCGCAGCCAAACAAATTCGCCATAATCTGAGGACACCGCTGCCACGAACCTATGTGGACATTGGCGAGAAGGTATTCGGGGGTCTCGCCGCTTACTATGAAAAAGATGCGCCGGCCATTTTCAGCGCCGTTGATAACGCGCAACTGCAGAGAAAATTCCGGGCAGCCAACAAGCAAGCCATTCAAGCCATGAAGGAATTGCAACAATGGTTGCAGGCACAACGGGCCAATGCTACCAATGATTTTGCTTTAGGTGCGCCTCTTTTTCGGGCCCTGTTGCGGGAGACCGAGCGAGTGGAGGTGCCTATTGAGCGGTTAGAGAAGATAGGGCGCCAGGATCTTGAGCGCAATCTGGCCGCACTGCGGAAGGCATGTGGAGATTATGCCCCCGGCAAGACAATACCGAAATGCATTGAAAAAGCCCGGGCGGTAAAACCTGAAAGAGGTCCTGTAGAGGAGGCACGTCGCCAGCTCCAAGAACTTAAAGCCTTTGTCATGGCTAAAGATTTAGTCACGATTCCAGGCACAGAGCAAGCCCAGGTGGAGCCTTCCCCCCCTTATATGCAATGGAATTTTGCCTATATTGATATCCCTGGTCCTTTTGATAAAGCGTTGCCTTCTGTTTACTATGTGGCGCCGCCTGATCCGTCCTGGTCTAAGGAAGAACAAGAGGCCTACATTCCGGATAAGGCGGATCTATTGTTTGTCTCGATCCATGAAGTTTGGCCGGGCCATTTTTTACAGTTTTTACATTCCAACCGGGTGGCTTCCCCGGTGGGAAAACTTTTCGTGGGTTACGGTTTTGCCGAAGGTTGGGCCCACTATGCGGAGGAATTGATGTGGGAGGCTGGGCTAGGCAATGGCGATCCAGAAATTCATATCGGTCAATTGCTCAATGCCCTCTTGCGAAATGTGCGCTACCTTTCCGCCATTGGCTTGCACGCTCAAAGGATGACTTTAGAAGAATCAGAACAGATGTTTCGGGAATTTGCCTATCAGGATGCAGGCACGGCAAGGCAGCAGGCAGCGCGGGGAACGTTTGATCCGGCCTATATCACCTATACCTTGGGGAAGTTGATGATTAAGAAGTTACGGGAAGAATGGACCGCTTCCCGGGGAGGCCGCGAAGGGTGGCGGACATTTCACGACAAATTTCTTTCCTATGGTGGGCCCCCCATTCCATTAATTCGCAAAGAAATGCTGGGGAGTAGTGCAGGTTCTCCCCTCTAACTTTGGCTTCTCCCGGATAATTCATAAGATCACCACCAAAGGCAGGAAGAAGACAAAGAATTTGGTGGTGAAAAACCCCATCTAACTCTTGCTCACAAACCATAAACCCCTCTATCGGGGAAGGAGTTGTGGTGTTCCGCAAACCCGCTTTTGCTTGTTAGTAAAAAGGTTTGCGGGACACCACTTGTTCAGGTGAGTTAATATCCCCTATTTTCTGCTGATTGCTTAACCCCTTGCTATTCTTTTTCTGTTTCCGTGGTGTCTATTTCTAAGACTTCTCTGGTTTCCCAGAATAACCATAAAACGATAATACCTAAGCCTCCGCACATAATACAGAACATATGCAGATGAAAATCGCTAATAGCCCCCCAGAAGCCATTGACTAATGAAAATGGGGCAAAAGGTTGCATGTCGGCGTGCATGATACTATCCATCAGGATATGACTATAAGCGCCAAATGCGGCGGCTATAGCTGCTGCTCTCCATGAAATTTTAGGCGTAACATAAAGCCAATGATAATATTTTTCTTTAAGCAAGGTGTTCCATAATTTCATTCCCCACTGGCATAGCGGTCTACCCACTAGAACGGCAAACACAATAATCAAGGTAGCGCCAAGATAGGTATGGAGGAAGCGATGAACTGGTGATTCATTCTTGATAAGAAAATATAGTGCCTCCGTATCAATAGCTAATTGGGTAAAAACAAACACGGGAAAACTGAAATACTGTGGTGTCACAGATTTCATCTGTAAGCCTAAGCCAAGATGTATGATAGTAGCTGGCATGGTCCAACTCCCTACAAATTAATGGTAAGTGCCCGTACATAAAGGCTCCTGGTATTTTGAGATGAGCCGGTGGTGGGAAGCAGGATTGCTCAGAAAATCTCAGCAGCTCACTTTCGACGGTCCCAAGAGCTTATATGCCGAGGTAATTTAGCTCACTAGATATCACTGCGATCCGCCAAAGGGAGGACCACGTTATTAGATTTTTACACCGAATTTAAAAAATTGACAACCCGCATGAGTAATGATGGTCTACCCTAAAAAGTAATCCTAGGCTTAAATCGTTTGCAGGAGGCAATAGCAATGAAAGGGTATAGCCTAATTTTTGCTGGCCTATTCGCTACCAGCATTCATGCAGGCACCAGCGTACGATGTGGGAAATGGATTCTTGAGAGCGGTGTGGGAACATCCAATTATACGGTACTGAGAAAATGTGGTGAGCCCACATTTAAGGACAGTAACCGCTGGATTTACGATACCGATTCTAGAAAGCTCATAAAAATCCTTCATTTTCACGGGGGTAAGCTAGAGTTTATTAGAGATGAGATCCGGCCTTAGCCTTCTCGGAACTGATTTTATTCATAGGTACTTATCATGGCCTGTTGCCAAAGCTTGTTTAGTGGAGGTGGTAATGGAGTGCTCCCGGGCGTGGCGTAAGGCAGTGATCTCGGCGAGGATCGAAAGCGCGATTTCAGCCGGCGTGTGGGCGTTGATAGGCAGACCGGCTGGAGTGTGAAGGCGGGAAAGTTGTACCGGAGTCCACTCAAAGCGGTGGGCGGGTGATTCCTGGGAGTGCTCATTGCTCATTGGAGCGCCGAGGGCGCCCACATAGAAAATTTCTGATTCCAGCGCTACCCCTAGCGCCATTTCATCCAGTTTGGGGTCATGAGTCATGGCCACCATAGCGCTACAGGGGTCGAGAGCGAATTCTTTTACTATATCGCCTGGCACGCGGGTGCGTAATTCTGTGCCAGGGAGATCCCAAGAATGGGCATATTCGGGGCGGGGCTCGCAGACGATTACCTCATACTCTAGGGCCAAGGCCATCTGGGCCAAGTAATGGGCAGGGGCCGTTGCGCCGATGAGCAGCAGGCGCCAACGGGGGCTATAGATCGTGATGAGGGTCTTGCCGTTAAAGTGCAGCTGGCTGTCCGGTTGACCTGGAAATGTTTCCGCATAACCACTGCCCATATCTAGATGTCGGCAGACCACCTCTCGGCGTTCAATCGCGGCAAGTATTTGTTTTAAGCTGTCCGGGGAGCGCACTGGTTCAATCACCAGTTGCAGGGTTCCCTCGCAGGGTAAGGGACGATTGCGAGGAGGCTCGGCATTGGCCCCATAAGTGATGATTTCAGGCCGACAGGGTGATTCAATAGGCAGGCGCTTACGCAGGTCCTCTTCGACCCAGCCCGCAAAGAGGGAACCGGCTGAGCGTCCCTTGCTGCTGACGGCTAACTGAGCGCTTATCGGAGGGAGTGAGGAGCCCCAAGTTTTCACTACCGTGACTAGAAATCCATGCTGGCCTGCTGCCAACCAGCGGACAAGGCGCTGTAGAATTTCCTGATGAACGTTGTTCATGAGACCATCCCGCCGTTGATATTAAGATGCTGGCCCGTAATAAAGGAAGCCTCGTCGGAAACAAGATATAAGGCGGCATAGGCTACGTCTTCGGGAGTGCCGAAACGTTGTAAGGGGGTGGCTTCGACCACTGCTTGGTAAGCCTCAGACGCCATGGCTTCTTTGGCAAAAGAAGTTTCTATCCAACCAGGCGCCAATTCATTGACCCGGACTTCTGGAGCATAGGAGCGGGCGAGGCTTTTACTAAAGCTCAACACCCCCCCTTTGACCGCAGCAAACATCTCCGGGTTAGGGTCGGGCATACCATGTAGTACGTGGTCCCAGGACATATTGAGAATCACCCCGCCGCCAGCTTTTTTCATTAAAGGCGCTATCCGCCAACAACACAGAATAGTGCCTCGCAGGTCAACGGCAATGAGCTGGTCTAGTTTTTCCCTGTGGCTAAGCTGAGGTCCTGGTCCCGTGAGGATATCGGCTCCCGCATTGTTGACCCAGATATGGATTCGACCTAGTGTTTCCAGGGCAGAGTTGACCAAGCGATCTATCTCTTCACTTTTGGAAATATCCGCTTGAATTGCCCTAGCTTGGCCGCCGTTGCGGATAATTTCCTCGACCACCTCTTCAGCTTGGGCCTTGGAGCGGCGGTAGTTGACAATCACCTGCCCCCCGTGGCGGGCAAACAGGAGAGCTATCGCCCGTCCGATGCCGCTACTGGCACCGGTCACCACGGCAGTTTTATTGGCGAGGCGTTGTTCGCAGGTCACGGGGGCATGCGATCTATAAATGTAAAATCCCCATTAGGCGGCTCCTCGGTTATGCAACCGGTTCAACTCCGGGATAGCGGCAGTGAGTACCTCTTCGATCCGTTCAGCGAGAATGAACTGGATGCTTTGCCGGACATGTTCAGGGAGTTCCCGGAGATCTTTTTCATTTTCCTTGGGAAGGATAACCTGCCGGATGCCACCCCGGTGAGCGGCGAGCACTTTTTCCTTAATACCGCCCACGGGAAGGACTAAGCCGCTCAGGGTAATTTCCCCCGTCATTGCCGTATCGTTACGCACGGGCCAATGGGTATAGGCAGAGGTAAGTGCTGTGGCCATAGTGACTCCCGCCGAGGGACCATCCTTAGGAATGGCGCCCGCCGGAACATGAATATGAACTCCCGATTCTCGGACGGTTTTTTGATTAATTTTAAATTCCTCGGTGTGGGACCAGAGATAGCTTTGTGCGGCTTTTGCCGATTCTTGCATGATATTGCCGAGCTGCCCTGTCAAAGTCAGCCCCTTACCTTCCGGCAGGAGGGCCGCTTCCACGTACAGGATATCGCCGCCGGCCTCAGTCCACGCAAGACCCGCCGCTACTCCTGGGGGGAGTTGCTGACGCACCTCTTCGGCGAAGAACCGTTCTGGTCCTAGTAATTCAACCAGTTCCTTGGGCGTGACCGTTACGGGTTGAGTTTGGCCCGCAGCGACCTGGGTGGCCACTTTGCGGGCAATCCGTCCTAATACGCGCTCTAGCTCGCGCACCCCCGCTTCCCGGGTATAGCGGCGGATAAGGTAACTCAACGTTTCATCGGGGATGGAAAGCTGGATTTCCGAGAGACCGGCTTCTCTAATTTGCCGCCCAATCAGATAACGGCGGGCAATATGTTGTTTTTCCTCGTCACTGTAGCCGGGTAGCCGTAGGACCTCCATTCGGTCCAGCAGGGGACGGGGGATGGTATCCAAGGTATTGGCGGTAGTGACAAAGAAAACCTTAGAGAGGTCAAAGGGCAGGTCCAAGTAATTGTCATGGAATTCCACGTTTTGGGCAGGATCAAGAACCTCCAATAATGCCGCCGCCGGATCACCGCGAAAATCCCGGCCTAATTTGTCAATTTCATCCAGCATTAGGAGAGGATTTTTGTACCCGGCACGGCGGATGGCGCGAACGATCCGGCCGGGCATGGCGCCAATATAGGTGCGGCGGTGGCCCCGCAGCTCGGCTTCATCGTGCAAGCCGCCAAGGCTCATGCGCTCGAATTTCCGCCCCAAGGCGCGGGCAATGGACTGTCCCACTGAGGTCTTACCGACTCCCGGAGGGCCCACGAAGCAAAGGATGGGGGATTTTGCTTCGGGGTTGAGTTTCATCACTGCCAGGTGTTCGATGATCCGTTCTTTAACATCTTCTAGGTCGAAATGGTCCTCATCGAGGATCTCGCGAGCCCTCTTCAGATCTAAGCGATCTTCGGTGGTTTTATTCCAGGGCAGTTCGAGGGCCAGTTCCACATAACCGCGGGTCAACTGATAATCGGGGGCAGCCGAAGGCATCCGTTCCAATCGGGTAAGTTCTTTTTCCACTTCTTTACGCACCAGTTCGGGGAGCTCGGTCTCTTCCATTCGCCGGCGCAATTCGCTGATTTCGGCCTGTTCAGGGTTTTTCTCTCCCAACTCTTCTTGGATGGCTTCTAACTGTTGGCGCAGCACATATTCCCGCTGCTTTTTATCTATCTCGGTCTGGGCTGTGCTGGTGATTTTTTGACGCACCTCCAAGACCTGCACTTCATGGTTGAGGTAACGGTACATCAAATGCAAGGCTTCAGCTTGGGTGGAGGCCCCCAGCAGTTCTTTCTCCTTGTCAAAATCCAGCGACAGGACAGAGGTGAGGAGATAGATCTGGTGAAGGGGTTTTTCGACGTCGGAAATGATGTGGTGAATACTGACTTGAACCTGGGGTTGTACCAGTTCGATCATTCTGCCAGCAAGCTCGATGACGGTTCGGTGCAAGGCTTCGATTTCAGTACCCGTATCTGAGGGTTCAGAGAGGGTGGCGACTTTCAGGGAAAGATAAGGTTCTGATTGGGCCACTTCCAACCGTTCCACGCGCTCTATTCCCTGCACTAGAATTTGGACCGTGTCCCCGCTGCGGGCCATCTTTTTGATTATGCCCACCGTGCCAAAGCGGAACAGATCGTCTTCTGTCGGTTCTTCGGTCCGGGGATTGGTTTGGGGAAAAACGGCAATCAGTTTATCTTCGCTGGCCAGTGCGGTCTCCACTGCAGCTATGGATCCTGAGCGTCCCACTGAGAGGGGAAGAACCAAGTGGGGAAAGAGGACAGTATTTTTTAGCGGCAGTGTTGGATAGGTGCTGTGTTCCATATCACACCCCTCCTTGAGGCGCTGTTTTTAGCCAAATGAGTAGCATGCCATCACGGTATTGGGTGGTGATACGGGCATGCTCTAAGTGGTTGGGAAATTCAATGACGCGCTTAAAGCGATTATAAGCGATTTCCATAGAGTAATATTGCTGCCCGGCCTCTACTATCCAGTCTCGGCGCAAACCCTGGATTATCAAGTGTTGCCCCTGGATACTGAGGTGGATGTCCTCGCTGCGAACCCCAGCAAGGTCCAGCTTGACCAGCCATCCTTGTTCGATGCGGTAGATATCAGCTGGGGGTTGCCAAATACATTCTGGATAGGCCCTATCTTCTGAATTAATCAATACTTGCATCACTCTAGAAAGATAAATTGCCATAGAGGTGGAAAACTGTTGGTAGCCCTGGCCCTGACTGAAGATTATTTAATAACTACATCCTAGAAGAAAACCTAAAAAAACGCTAATATCCAAATCCATCCATTACCCCTAAAGCAAAGGAAAACCTAAGCCCACTATGTATGGGAGCTTGAAATTAGCGGGAGTCCATCCTGAAAGGCGACCAGGGTTTCTGAGGGGATGGGGGTCCAGAATTCGTTGTCTGTGAGCGGCGCAGTGGCGATAACGGCGACTTGATCTCTTTCGGTAGTAACTTCCCGGAAGTCAACGGTCATGTCCTTATCCACCAAATGGGCATGGCCAAAGGGATGGCGCCGAACAATATAGCTTAATTGGGTGGAGGCATGGGCGAACAGGTGTTTTCCGTTAGAGAGCAGAAAGTTGAAATTGCCGTAAGTGGCGATCTCTGCGGCTGTAGTGCGCAGGGTTTGGTACAGGGCGGGCAGGGTTGGCATGCCTGCAGGATAGCGATCTTTCAGCTGCTGTAGCAGAAGACAGAAGGCTTTTTCGCTGTCGGTTTCCCCCACCGGGCAAAAGTCGGCTAAAGAGGGGAGTTTAAAGTTTTTTAAATCACCGTTATGGGCGAAGATCCAGTAGCGCCCCCACAGTTCGCGGACAAAAGGATGGGTGTTTTCTAAGCAAACTCGGCCGACTGTGGCTTTACGGATGTGGGCAATGACATTAAAAGACTTAATAGGATACTCCTGGACCAAGCGGGCAACCGGGGAGTGAACCGCGGGCAAAATATCCATAAAGCTCCGGCAACCTTTGCCTTCGAAGAAAGCAATTCCCCAACCGTCTCGGTGCTCATCAGTGGCACCACCGCGCTGACTAAAGCCTTCGAAAGAGAAACAGATATCGGTGGGCACGTTACAATTCATTCCAAGTAACTGACACATGGGAACAGGCCTCTATTGGATGCTAGCTCAGGCATCAGAATGGCGTAATTTTGTATACTATTAAACCTTTATTACAAGGTTGCCTTAATCATAACGACCATGGGAACGCCTAGGCGTTCCCCCTAGAGGATGAGAGCCAATGGATAAGAAATTGACCAAGGTGGTGAAGGAAGGCCATTACATTGGTAGCCTAGATGTGGCGCCGGGGGAACATTATGATCGGGAATTTGAAGCCAGCATGAAAAAAATTTTAATTCGGCTTGGCGAAGACCCTGACCGTGAGGGACTCAAGCGCACGCCACAGCGGGTCGCCAAAGCCTTGGATTTCCTCACCAGTGGTTACAACATGACGGTAGAGGAAGTGGTCAAGGATGCCCTTTTTGAGGACGAATGCGAAGAAATGGTGATTGTTAAGGATGTGGAGTTCTATTCTTTATGCGAGCATCATATGTTGCCTTTTTTCGGGCGAGCCCATGTGGGCTACTTGCCGCGAGGTCGCATTGTGGGGCTGAGCAAAATCGCCCGAGTTATTGATGTTTTTGCCCGGAGGCTTCAAGTGCAGGAACGCCTCACCACCCAAATCGCTACCGGGTTGATGTCGGTACTCAATGCCCGCGGCGTCGGGGTGGTATTGGAGGCTTGTCATTTTTGCATGGTGATGCGGGGCGTGCAGAAACAGAATAGCCAGACGGTCACTAGCGCCATGTTGGGGACGTTTCGGCAGGATTCTCGCACTCGGGCAGAGTTTATGGAGTTGATACGCCGCTACTCCGGGGGTTAGGTTTATTATTGTCCGCTTTTCCTGTAATTCGGGCCGCTTCATCGCCCACGCACTCTAGCTCGGTAATGGCTTTGGAGATAGAGATAACCAGCCGGAGATCACGGGCGACAGAGCCCGTCGGGCGAGGATCGATACTGCTTCTTCATCGGTGTTCTAGCCGTCGAGCCGAATATCCCCGGTGATGCGGCAGCCCTCCATAGTATCATTCATCCGGTTGAGATAACGTAGGAAAGTGGTTTTACCATAGCCGGGATGAAGATTATATCCTAGGCTACAACGGGCCCTAAGGGAGGGTGTTTTAAATTTATTGTTTTTCGGTAGCGGGAGGGGATTCAAGATTCCTTGTAGTTTTTTGTCCTTTTTCTTCCCGCCGTTGACGCAACCAATCACGGGTGGGCGCATCACGTTCAACCTGTTTTCCAATGTAGTAGCCTAGTAGGAAAAGGCTTACTCCAATGAATATTCGAATCCACATAAACGTGCTTCCGTTATATTACTGTTATTAAGGTTTAATTAATAGCACAACTTTGCCCAATAAAGTAAAAGCAAGAAGTCGAATTTTCATTCGTGATTACTAAAGCAATTTTTGGGATTTTTATGAAGCAATGAGGCCATTAAATTTTCCTAAAAATCCTGGTTGTTTTTTCACCTAAGATATTCTATATCTAATTTTAAATAGTTGCTGTGTTTTCAGCAACGCAGGCGATAGAGCCCAGCGAGCTGGAATTTTATTTTAAAGATATTCCTAAGAATTTTTACCTGGGAACTTTAGCGGAGATTTACCTACATGGCATCCCTAAGTGGTACAGGCAAGGGTTTAGAGATTGGTATTGGCACCTTGATTTTGGCCCCTGCCGTGGCAGCAGTGGTTCGCCCTGTGGCGAAAGCTGCGATCAAGGCCGGTATGGTGGTTTATGAAAGGGGGCGAGAGGCTGTCACTGAGATGGGGGAGGTTGTCGAGGATCTCGTTGCTGAAGCAAAAACGGAGCTTGAGGAGGAAAGGAGCATGGTAGTAGGAGAAGCGGCAGAAGCTGAGGAAGAGTCCACTTCAGGTAAAGAGACCCCTCTTGAGTCAAATTCACAATGACCCCCTCCGCCGAGTTAAGTCACGGCCTTCCAGGAAGAACAAGAATTCGTGTTCGCTCTAAGCGGGGTGACCTAGATTATTTCCTGGGTGTAGGGCAAGAGCTGGGAAAACTCTCGGTTGTCCATCAGGTTCAGGTCAATGATCAGAGCGGCAGCATTCTTATTATTCATGGGTAGGGAACCCGAGAGCAGATCATTCAACATGCTCAATCCAAGGATCTGTTGATTTTGGAAAAGGTCCAGTACGACAGGGAGTCTGTATTCCAGAAAGCCGCTACAGAATTTTCCAATCTAGATTCCAACCTAAACTGGGCGACCAGTGGCAATTTTGATTTTCGTTCGGTCCTCTATATGGTGCTGGTGATGGCGGCAATCGTCCAAATTTTGCGAGGACAAATTATGGTGCCGGCAGCTACCCTGCTTTGGAATGTCTTTGATCTCCTGAGGTTCGCCACCAATAAACAGGGTTAAATAAGCGTTCAGATTTCTACCTCGGAATGAGGTGCCCTCCAAATTTTAAAGGTTTCTGAATCCGCCACATTCCTGAAATTGAGACCGAGATTATGGCCTTGGTTCGCCATACCGTATCCAATGCGTTGACTGCCACGGGTAATGTGACTGGGGAAACGCTGACGGTGGTCAGGGATGTGGCCAGAGGAGCGGTTTCTGCTGCCGAGGAAGTGGGGACAGGCTTGCTACGACCACCAAGAGTGCGGCCTAAGGGATTGTTATGGGGGTCAGCGATGTCGGGGGTGATGTGCTCAAGGTGACTGATACCACGGTTACGGCCTTGGCGGAGACGGAGTAAAGCCTAGAGCAGGGGGGGACTAGAAGAAAGGATACCTTGCTATAAATCTGCCTTCCCCTGATCAGGGGAAGGCAGACCAAGGGAGCGGAATTGTCATAAAAATGTAATAAGGGCCTGTTTTAATTAACCTCGGTAGAAGGTTGCTTCTTGTCGAGGTGTGTATGGTTCAATACGTTCATTATGTACCCGGTCGGCTGCGGGTCAAGCTTGCTTCCCTTAAGCGGAATCCTATTCAGGCAGCGGCCATAGAGGGATTATTGAAAAAAATTGAGGGGGTAGACAAAGCCGAGATCAATCTTGTGACCGGCAGTCTCATCGTTACTTATGATCGGGCAATAACCCACCCCCAAGGAATTTTGCAAGCACTTCATGATCATGGTTTTTGCCGTCAGTTAGTGACTATACCTCTTGCAGGCACTGCTTCTTCTAAGCAAAAGGTGCAGATGACGGGCAAAGCTGTCGGTCAGGTAGGAGAGAGGTTTGGAAAAGCCGTTCTGGATGTGGTGGTTGAGAAAGTGCTGGAGCGTTCTGCCGTGGTCTTGATCGGCGCTATCCTATAAGGCGTGCTTATCTGCAAGGGTACAAAGTTCATCAAATTCTCGCGCTGTCAACCCCGCCGTTTAGGGCGGGGAGGAAAGCGCGCCTCCTGACTGTGATGCTTGCCGACCGCGCCGGTTGGCATACCATCCCCCGGTTAAGCGTGCCCGAGAACATCCGCTTAGTCCCTCAGCCGGCCCGTAGCCCGGAATTCAACCCAATAGAGCATCTTTGGGAAGAGCTGCGAGAGAAAACCTTGGCTAATATCTCCTTTTCCTCGCTTGAGGATCTGGAAAATACACTCTGCACCGGCCTCAATCAGCTCGCCGATGAACCCCACCGCCTCCGCTCCCTCACTGACTTCCCTTATTTGAGAATTACTTCTTGTAATGCAAATTAGTATTAGCCCTTCGAGGCGACATTTACTAGGAATGTGAGTGGTTGGGTATGGGGAAATCTGGCCTTTGGCGGTCTCATCGGGCTGGCAGTGGATGCGATAGGTGGAGGCATATATAAACTCACACCCGAGCTAAGGATGCGGAGGGGCGGCTGTATGTGCCGTGGGATGAAATTCAGATTCACCTTTCATTAAGAGCTTAAAGTGGGACTCAAAACCGCGTAACTGGAGCATTTTCTTTAGATTGGAATGGCCCCCCATCAGCAGGAGGTCGGCCGGTGCTTTAGTGAGGCTGTCCTTCAACATCCAGAGCAGCGTATAACCGGACTCGTGAATCGCGCGGGTCCTGCTCAGGTCAATGATAATTGTCATCTCGGAATCGCGGACTTGTTGTGCCGCCTCCCAAAATTCCCGGCACAGGGAAGAATCCAGGACCTCAGGGGCAGTTAAAAAGACGGCGTGGTCTTCAACCCCAGCCCCGAAGCTATGGGCTACTGCTTGGTGTGTGGCTAAGGACATGAGAACCTCCCTTCATTGCCAAAATACTCGTTAATCATCGGGCCGCCTGTACTGAATAGGGATTTGGCCACGGGTGATGAATTGAGAACGCGTAGCTAAGTAAAGACCAAACCCCCTGTCATGAAAATGGGTATTTCTACCTACTCCTTCGGGTCGGAGAGGGCGCTCTCTTTTCTGGCCACACTTCCGATAGCCCCCCCTGTGAGCCCTATTGCCGTTCCGCCATAGGGGTCATTGGCTCTATCCTTTTCCCTTGTGATGTGGGGAGAAAATTCTACCCTTTGATTAGGAGGAAGACATGCTTGGCATGACTTCTGTCGATGAAAAACTGAAAGGAGGAACTTCAGGATGATTGCGAAATACAAAATGATGGGTCATTCCCTCTGGCTTGGCGGGGTCTTATCGCTGGTTTTAACCCCAGCCTTTGCGGGAAACCCCTCTGGCAGTGAAGAAGGAGGGGCCGCAGGGAAGGAGAAGATGCATAAGGAGATGCACAAAGAGATGTTCCAGAATCTCGATAAAAATAGCGATGGCGTCATCGGCGAGGATGAAGTTGAACAGGCCATGAAGAAGAAATTTAAGCGCATGGACACGAATAATGACGGCTTTATAGCCCAGGAGGAGTGGCAGTCCGCCGCTGAGAAATATAAAGAGGAACATAAAGGGGAACATAAAGAGCAACATAAAGGGGAACATAAAAAAGAGCCGATGAAAGAGCACCACCGCGGAGCACAGGAAGGTAGCGGGGGATACTAGAGGGAAGGAATGTAGCCGGTGGGAGAGAAGGGGGTGCCTGTGAAAAAACTTCCTTAAAGCTGAGAGGTACCCTCTTCTTTACCTCCGATTGCAGGGAGCAGTTGATGAACCGTGCAGTCCACTATTAGCGTGACTAAATCGTGACCTTGTTTGCCACGGCGTAACTAAAAATCGCCTATTTTGTTACGTTTGAGGGTGGGTATGGCGTTTAAGTTGTTAATTTTTATAAAAGTGTGTTTGGTTCCACTTGCTCCCAGGGCAGGGTCATATCCACCCGCCCAAAATGTCCATAGGCGGCTAATTTTCGGTAAAATCCGTCTTTATGGAAACGAGGGAGTTCCCGTAGCCGAAATTGCCGAATAATTCCCCCGAGGCGGAAGTCAAGCTTTTCCTCAAGTCGTCGCTGGATCTCACTATCTTCTATTTTCCCGGTGCCGAAAGTTTCCACTTGGATGCTCACCGGCCGGGTTTGACCCAAGGTGTAACTAAGCTGAACTTCACATTCTTCCGCCAATTTAGCCGCCACCACGGTACGGGCAGCGTGGCGGGCGGCATAAGCCCCCACCCGGTCAATGCGCGTGGGATCTTTCCCGCTCAAGGCAGCTCCGCCATAGCGTGAATAGCCCCCATAGCTATCGACTGCATTTTTGCGGCCAGTGAGCCCGGCATGCAAGGTCGGTCCTCCGCCGGTGACGGGTCCATCCGGGTTGATCCAGATTTTGGTTTTGTTATCGAGGGGAAGGGCTTCCTGCTGGAAGACGGGCTCAACCACATGCTGGATTAAGGCGTCTCGCAATGTGTTTAAATTAGGAGTATGGGGTTCTTTTTGCGTTGCGACTACGGTGATGCTGTGAATGCGGTAAGGCTGACGGTTTTGATATTCCACGCCGACCTGTGTCTGTCCATCGGCAGAAAGGTAAGACAAGTGGTTCTCAAGTCTGACGGTGGATAAGTGCCGGGCCAGGCGATGGGCCAACCAGATGGGAAGTGGCATAAAGGCCGTCGTTTGATTACAGGCAAAACCAAAGAGGGTGGCTTGATTTTGCACCGTAAGTTGGTCTAATTCCTCTTCACTCATGTGGATTTCATGGGCCGATACCTGGTGCTCCAGGGGGAGTTCTTGAAAATTGGTCATGATTGTACATTCCCGAGCATTGAAGATAGGCTCAGGGTAGCCAATCTGCTGGGCCACGCGACGGGCGATACCGGGAATATCGAGGGTGGCCTGGGAGGCAAAGCGGGCGGCTAGGAACAGGACCCCAGAGGATACCACACATTCGGCAATGACCCGGGACAAGGGATCCTGGACCAGGAAGGAGTCCACAATTGCATCACTAATCTGGTCGCAAAGTTTATCAGGATGGCCTTCAGTGACCGATTCAGAGGTAAACATGAAGTTTGTTTTCATGGTATCAAGACTCTCCTTGGAGATGGGTTTCGGCTGAGGGTGAGGCGGTTTTTGGGCTGGGGGTTGCTTGAGGTTTGCCCGTGGGCTTGGTGGCTTCGTTGATCAAGAAGGGGAGAGTGGCCCCGGCGCCGATGACCAAACCGTCGGCAAGGCTAATAGGTGTGATACCTAGAATATTGCGCAGTCCCGGAATAAAGCTGGCCAAAATTTGCGCCCCAATGGAGCCCCCTACCGCCCAGTTAAGATAAGGATTGGGCGGTGGTCGGTGGCCACTCAATATACTGTGTTGGGGGGAGCGGCAGCTATAGGAATGGAGCAATTGGGCTAAAGTCAAGCTGGTAAAGGCATGGGTGTTTGCTTTGGGTTCAGGACCATAACGCCCTAAGGCATAGCCATAACTGGATAAGCTGCCGGCAGTAATCGCCACCGATTCTAGGCCCATTCGCTTGAGTTTGCGGCGTTGAATAAGGGGTTCCTGGGGATCCCGAGGAGGATTATTGAGGACCTCCGGATCGGGAGGATCAAGGGCCAGGGCGAGACCGGGGAAGATGTCCGTGATCAGATTGATCCAGAGTAACTGCATGGGATTAAGGGGTTGTCCTAGGCCCAAGGCTATAGCCACTAACATCACCTCAATTTCGCTAAAGTTGGTGGCTAGCAAGAAGTGGATGGATTTGCGAATGTTGCCGTAGATCGCGCGGCCCTGTTCTACGGCACTGATCATGGTGTGCAGATTATCATCTTCTAGCACTACATTGGCTACACTTTGGGCCACTTCCGTTCCCGTACTGCCCATGGCAATACCAATATCGGCGGCTTTCAAAGCCGGACTATCATTAATCCCGTCGCCCGTCATGGCCACCACTTTTCCTGCCCGTTGCAAGGCTTGGACAATTTGCAGTTTGTGGGATGGGCTGATCCGGGAAAAAACATGGACCTGCTGCACGAGCCCTGCCAGCAGTTCTGGATCGAGTGTTTCTAAGCGGATAGAGTCAAGAAATTGCAGCTGTTCTCCTTTAGCTAGGTGAAGTTGTTTTCCAATCGCATAGGCGGTAGCGCTTTGATCGCCGGTGATCATCATGGTATCGATACCGGCGGCATGGAAGCGATTCATCAGCTCGGCCATGCCGGTGCGCACCGGATCGCTCATTCCCACTAGACCAAGCCACGTGAGTTTCGCGTCTTTGGAGGATTGATTGGGCTCTAGCCAAGTGTAGGCAACGCTAGCACCCGCAAGGAGTCTGCCGCCATGGTTTCGTTCTGGGCAAGGAAAGCAGAGCGGTCCTCCTCTCGGATTTTAACCTGCTCTCCATTTTCAGTACGCCAATGGCACATGGTCAACACCTGGGAGGGGCTCCCCTTGATCGCTAAAAATCGCTTGCCGTTTGGAAATTCATGGAGGGCTTTCAGATAGTTACGACCCTCAGCTCGGTGCTGAATCTCAAGTCTGGGAAATTCTTGCCGCAGCTGGTGGATATCGATACCTGCCAAACTGGCGGCTTCTAGCAAGGCATTTTCCGTGGAAGATCCGTTGGCTTTGGGGGTTTCTCCTGCCTCCAATTCAGCTTCGTTACACAGAGTGATAACCTGGAAAAAGCGCAAGAGATCCTTGATTTGTGTTGGCTCGATCTGTTCTCCTGAGAGATAGAAGTGGCCATCATTAACAATAATTTCCCCTCTTCCAGTGCTGATGCTCACCACGGTCATCCGGTTTTGGGTGAGCGTACCCGTTTTGTCTAGGTAAATTACCTGCACTGAGCCCAGGGTTTCCACGGCACCTAGTTGGCGGATCAACACCTTGCGCCGGTTCATGCTCCGCATACCCAGGGCCAGGGTAGTAGTGGCTACCGGAGGGAGGCCTTCCGGTACTGCCGCAACCGCCAATGAGATGGAGGATTTGAGCATTTCTAACCAGCCGTAGCCCCGCAGCAAGCCGACGGCATAGACTCCCGCACAAACGGCGGCGCTGAGTATAGCCACTTGCGTCCCCATTTGGTCCAGTTGCCGCTCCATGGGGGTTTCCGGGGGTTTCGTTTCACCGACCATGGTCTGGATCTTGCCAATTTCGGTAGCTGCTCCAGTAGCGACGACAATGCCCCGGCCACTGCCCCCGGTCACCGTCGTTCCCATATAGCTCATGTTCAGCCGGTCGCCGAGAGGTGTATCCTCTTTGCCAAGAAACTCAGGGTTCTTGGTTACCGGTAGACTTTCTCCGGTTAATGCGGATTCATCTAGACTGAGGCGTTTTGCGGCTAGTAAGCGGATATCGGCAGGGACATAGTTGCCGGGGGTCAGCAAGATCACATCCCCCGGTACCACTTCTTCTGCGGGCAGGGACTGGGATTGGCCTTCCCGGAGCACCAGGGTGGTATGGGACTCCATATGGGTGAGGGCAGTGAGAGTCCGCTCCGCGTATTGTTCGGTCACAAAGCCGATGGTGGCATTGATCAGCACTACCCCTAGGATAACGGCAGCATCTACTAATCCCCCTGTGAAGATAGCGATCCCGGCAGAAGCGCCCAGCAACCAAACCGGCAGGCTGTTGAACTGCGACAAAAAGATCTGCATAGGGGAGCGAGCCCGGGCTTGCAGCAACTGGTTGGGTCCATAGCGGGCTAGGCGTTGGTTCGCCTCGATGGCCGTCAAACCGGAATGGGCATCGCCCTGTAAATGTTGCAGAACCTGAGCCGATGCAAGGCTGTGCCATGGTGTTCCCTTGCCAGTGGGCACGGCCGGTGGAGTGGGTGATTGCGCTTTCGACTGGTGCTCATTGCGTTTGCTCCAATACTCGAAAATCGAAGTTACTGTCGCAGAGCCTTTTGAGGATTCCGTCACTTTAGAGGTTGTGGGACTTTCTTTTTCAGGAGGCGGGGTTTCCCGCGCTACCGTGGCCACCTGTTGCTGGATTAAAGAAACAATCTCACTGAGAGGAATGGCAGGATCGAATTGGGCTAATAAGCTCCCCAGCAGAGGATTTATTCTTACGCTATGAATCTCGTTTCTTGCCTGTAGGCTCTCTTCTAGAGGCGCTTTTAAGTGCTTGGCACGATGAAGGGCGGGAATTTTAAACCGGGCCCGCCCCCGCACGGTGGTGTGTACGGGCTGTATCAGGGGAGGGTGGATAAATCTAGAAGATTGGGGCGAGGATTGGTGGTGATTTTTTCTTTGTTGATGGCTCATGGGTACTGTCCTTCCCTGAATAGCATAGCAATGTAAGAATAGCCATTTTTTTTTGGAAATCATGGGAGTGAAGGTTTAAGGGTTAAGGGTTAAATTTCTGTTTTATTTAGCCCCTATCCTTTATTGTTGGTTTGAGGGGTATCGGGTTCGGGGTTAGCAGGCTTGCTTGAGCTCGGGGTGGCTTGGCCGTTGGAGTTTCGCCATGACTGACGTTCGGTCCCTCCTCACCTGGTCAGTCTGACAAATTCGCGTTTCCTCGCGGTCCCTGGGCGGTGGCTAGGCCACGGCCCTTGGGGTCTTCACCGCTCCACGCGCTTTATCGGTTCCGGCGCTCCCCGCCGTACCCAACCTCAACACATTTTTGGCCGCGTTGATGTCCCTCTCGTGTTCCGTTCCACAGTCCGGGCAAACCCACTCACGAATCTTGAGCGGCATGGACTCTTGAATAGTCCCGCACTCAGAGCAGGTTTTGCTAGTGGGTACCCAGCGGTCCACGATCAACACTTCCCGGCCATACCACTTCATGGCAAAGGGCAAGTAATACGGTCCTCGCGCTCGACGCGCCGTTTTACTTCGCACTCTCGCTAGGGGGCGTCGTGCGTCCCTGCACTCCTTCGGTTAGCGCTTTCGTGCTAAGGTAAGTCCATCGGCAATGGGTACCATGCTCAAGGTCACCCGTTCGTCTTTGAGACGGGCTAAATTGAAAGCACGAATAGCGCCCGTATCTTCATCGGTGAAGCTCGGGTCGATGACCCGTCCCGCCCGCAGGACATTATCAACAGCGATAAGGCCGCCTGGGCGCAGTAGTTCCAAAGCCCGTTGGTAATAGTCTTCGTACTCTACTTTTTCGGCATCAATAAAGGCAAAGTCGAAAGTGCCGGCTTCCCCCGCTTCGATGAGTTGATCCAAGGTCTGAATAGCCGGCCCCAGGCGTAAATCGATTTTGTTCGCCACACCAGCCCGTTGCCAATAGCGCTGAGCGATAGCTGTCCAGTCGGGATCAATATCACAAGCTACAATTCGTCCCTCGGAGGGTAGCGCGAGGGCCACCCAAAGTGCACTATAGCCGGTAAAGACACCTACCTCTAGGGTCTTTTGGGCGCCTAACAGCTCTATGAGAAGGGCCATAAATTGGCCTTGCTCCGGGGAGATCTGCATATTGGCCCTGGGCATGGTTGAGGTTTCTTCCCGAAGTTCCCGCAAGATATCAGTCTCCCGGAGGGAAACCGAGAGCAGGTAGTCATAGAGATCATCGGTAATCTGGAGTGTTTTGTTGGACATGGACTGTTTTTCTCCTAATCTGAGGATAAATCAAGGAATGAATAATCTTGAATGATGACGACTTACTTTTGTATTAGGATAGGGGGTTATGGAAGTTTTTGGGGTATCCGCGGGAGGTTAGGCTTCCAAAGGACTCACGGTATGGGTATGGTTAAGAGGACCCTGGCCTTGCCCATAACCAGGGGCGGTGCGGATTGCCTCCTGTACATAGGCATGGGCCCGCCGAACCGCATCCAGAAGGAGTCGCTTTTGAGCAAGGCCGGTTGCAACGGCCGAAGCCAGCGTGCATCCTGTCCCATGGGTATGAGGGGTCGAGATACGCTGGGTCTGGAAGATTTCTTTATAATCCCGCATCATCAGCAGATCATAAAGGTGATGGCCAGGAAGATGCCCCCCTTTAAGCAAAACGGCGCTAGAGCCGAGTTCTAACAAGGCATTTGCCGCCTCTGGCATGGCTTCAGGATGGCCGATTTTCAGACCGGTGAGCGCTTCGGCCTCCGGGAGATTTGGCGTAATAAGGCTTGCCCGGGGAAGCAAGCGCCGTTTTAAGGTTTTGATGGCGGCTTGATCAAGGAGTGGGGTCCCATCTTTGGCTATCATTACCGGATCAAGTAGGAGCGGAATGCCCCCTGCCAGTTCTTCTAAAACGTCGGCTACCGTTTCGATGACAGCCACTGAATGGAGCATACCGATTTTGATACAGTCGGCACCGATATCCGACAGCACCCGCCGCGCCTGTTCGGCGATAAAATGAGGTGTTACCGGCTGCACGGCAAAGATCCCTTGGGTATTTTGAGCAGTGAGGGCAGTAATTGCCGTGGCGGCATAGCCCCCAAGGGCGGTGACGGTTTTAATGTCCGCCTGAATTCCAGCGCCGCCACCGGAATCCGAACCGGCGATGATCAGGATGCGACCATTCATAAGAGGCTAGAATTCCCATAAAGAGCGGTTGGTTGCCATTTAAATACCCGAGTTTTCCGATATATTTTTTTTTACCATGGCGGCATTATATCTTCCTGGATACCCCTTCAACCAGCTTAAGAAGTTTAATTATCAAGATTAAGCCCAGGATAAAAGCTTTATCGAAGAGGCCATTGAAGTATGAGCAAAATTACGGTTCACATTCCCTCTCCGTTACAGGGTGAAGTGGGCGGAGCGGAGCAAGTGCAACTTCAGGCCGATACGGTAGGCGGTGCTCTTAAGGCATTAGGGGCGGCCCATCCGGGTATTTTAAATCGCTTGCTGACTCCAGAAGGTGAAGTTCGTCCTTTCGTTAATCTCTTTTTGGGGGAGTGTCATCTTCGCACTTTGCAAGGGTTGGATACGCCTCTTAAGGACGGCGATGTCCTCACCATTATTCCCGCGGTAGCCGGGGGTAGTGGTAAGGATTATCGGCTACAGTCACTGAAACGCAGCATTCCGGAAATAACGCCGACGAAGGCATTCGCCCTGCAAGCAGGAGGTGCTGTGCTTATCGATGTTCGAGAAAGTGATGAAATTGCCCAAGGTAGTCCTGCGGGTGCTTATCGCCTAGGAAGAGGGTATTTGGAGCTGCGAGTTGAACAAAGTGTGCCGGACTTCAATTGTACCGTGCTCACCCTTTGCGGGAGTGGATCCCGTTCCCTTTTTGCGGCTGAAAGTCTCAAACAACTGGGTTATCGGGATGTTCGTTCCATTGTCGGAGGGTTTAATCGCTGGAAAGATGAGGGTTTGCCTTTTGAGGTGCCGCAGATGTTAGATGAAACGGCGCGGAGTCGTTATTCCCGCCATCTTCTGATGCCAGAAATCGGGGAAAAAGGCCAACAAAAGCTCATGGCGAGTAAGGTGTTATTGGTGGGGGCTGGAGGGCTCGGATCGCCTGCCAGCCTATATTTAGCGGCGGCGGGGGTAGGGACTCTAGGGTTAGTCGATCACGATGTGGTGGACCGCAGCAACCTGCAACGTCAGGTTCTGCATCGGGATGATCGGGTCGGGATGTCCAAGGTGGCCTCAGCCCGTCAAACTTTGGCAGCGCTGAATCCTACTGTCCGCATCAACGAATATGAATCGCGCCTAGAGAGCCGTAATGTGGAAGAGATTTTTAGGGACTATGATATGGTCATCGATGGGTCCGACAACTTCCCCACCCGTTACTTGGTGAATGATGCCTGCGTTAAATTGGGACTGCCCAATGTGTATGGGGCCGTGTACCGTTTCGAAGGTCAGGTCAGTGTTTTTTGGCCGGCCCGCTCAGGCCCCTGTTACCGTTGCCTCTATCCGGAACCGCCTCCTCCAGAATTGGCCCCCTCCTGTGCCGAAGCGGGTGTCCTGGGCGTTTTGCCTGGTGTTATCGGCCTATTACAGGCGGTGGAAGCCCTTAAAATCCTGTTGGATTTGGGTGAGCCACTGTTGGGCCGGATGCTGTATTACGACGCCCTTAAAGCCTGTTTTTCCGAACTCAAGTTGGTGCGGCGACCCCAGCGCGCCTATTGCCGCGAGGGCGCGGTATTTCCAGGTTATTTGACATCCTTCCCGCCCTAAAGGAGGGGAATTCCTTCCGCAAGACGGCGATGCCCCGCCGCGAGAATGTTCATGGCTGCTTTAGTTTTAGCAAGGCGGGAACTGCTGACATGGCCCACGACGATGAATGCGTTCTCACGAACCCCTAGTGTCGTGAATTTATGGAGGGCGTCTAAACGTCTATTTTTGATCTGGGCATGGATAGCCTTTACCCGTTTTTTCTTGTTAGCGCGTTGCGCTTTTGCCAGTTGCGCTTCCCCATTCCGGTAGAAACGATACGCTTCCAGCTTCAAACCGTTGCTGCCAGTGGCGGTATCCTTTAAACCCAGGTCGATACCCACCTGTCCGGTGGCAGTAGACGGCTCAATAGCCCCTTCGACCACGATGTTGAAATACCACCGCCCGCGGGCATCTTGTGAGAAAGAACCGGAGCGGAACACATACTGAGACAAGCCGTAGCTGTCCCCTACTTTGAAGCAGTGACCGGCAAAGTACACCTGCCCCTTCTTCCATTTGGCGGCGCCTTTCTTGAACGGTATCCAACCTAATGAACGGCGCGGACCACCCGAAACACGCCAGCGGAGCTTGTCAGTTTTGAATTGCTTGCGCGCTTTGTGATGCGCGGCAATCACTTCCTGCACGCTGGTGGAGTGAATAATAAAGCCGCGTTCCAGCTTGATGCTTTTTAGCAGCTTTTGCAGCTCGTATGCCGTGAAATTGTTGCGGATATAACCCGCACCGGGAACAGGCACATAGGAATAATCCGCCGTGATTTCGTTAGCCGCATTCCAGACCTGATTGACTTCAAAGGCCATGCGCTCAAGCACTGGCTTATGCTTATCCTTGACTCTGACTTTCAAGGTTTTTATGTTGGCCTTAAGTTTCATCACTTAATATTAACAAAACCGCCCTACCTCCCTTCCCTGAAGGAAGGGGCTTTGGGCGGAATTTCGGTAAATTACGAGCAGACTTGCAGCACTGCATAGGGCGCAATTCCTCCCTCTAGGTATTCAGCGATACCGTATCAAAACCTAAAGTTATATTCGGAAGAGCCGTTGCATAAGCCATAAAGCCAGAGTCAACGACTCACGATTAAAAGCATAGGTTTCCTCTCTGCTAAATGCTAGGCGCGACAAAATCTAGGGCTCCAATCCTAAGCGTTTTATGCTCATTAGTGGGAGGGAAAAATTCTAGCCTTTCTTTTATACCTGGGCTTGGCTCTGAAAGCAGCAAATACAGCTCTCACAAGGGGTAGATGTTGGTGATGCCAAATCGAACGGTTAACGTGGCCCAAGGAAGCGTATCTCGGTCGCAATTCGAGGCAGGAGATTTATTAGTTGCCTATTTGGCGCAATTATCTGTGGATTATGTGTTTGGGGTGCCAGGAGGTGCTATTGAGCCCTTATATAATGCCTTAGCCCGCAGCGCCCGCCGAGGGGGTCCGCGATCAGTGGTCGCCCGCCACGAAACGGGGGCTGCCTTTATGGCCGATGGTTATGGGCGTCAGACGGGTAAGTTAGCCGTTTGCTGCGCCACTACCGGCCCTGGTGCCACCAACCTCATTACAGGCGTGGCTTCAGCCTACGAGAATCACATTCCTATGCTGGTGATTACTGCCCAGACTGCTTTGAGTAATTTTGGACGAGGGGCTTTCCAAGAATCGTCTTGTACTGGAATTAACACTGTGGGGTTATTTCAGTATTGCACCCGCTATAGTACTTTAGTCTCCCACGCGGACCAATTAGAACATAAGCTCAGTACGGCGATCATGATGGCCTATCAGTCCCCCCGTGGTCCCACCCATCTGAGCATTCCCTTAGACATCTTGCGTAGTATTAGCCCCGTTAAGGAACCTTCCTATAACCTCGCCACCCTATTACATCATCCCTCCTTGCTAGATGATGATGCGGTAAAAGCACTCTGTTACCAGATTGAACAGGCAAAAAAAGTAGTGTTTGTGGTGGGGGAAGAATGTAGTGAAGCGATCGGCACTATTTTGGAACTGGCCCTTTTAATTCAAGCCGAAGTGGTTACCACACCCCATGGCAAAGGGTTAGTCAGTCCCTATCATCCTTTATTCCGTGGCGTCGTTGGCTTTGCCGGACATCTCAGTGCCAGTGAGGTTTTGTCTGATCCAAAAGTGGATGCCGTGGTAGTGTTTGGTGCTAGTCTGGGGGAATGGGCGAGTAATGGCTGGGATGCAAATACTCTTCTCAATGCTCGGCTAATCCACGTAGAGAACACAGAGGGGAATTTGACCCGTACCCCCATGGCCCGGTTGCATGTACGGGGAACAATTATCACTATTTGCGAGCGCGTATTGGATTATCTTCGCAGTCGCTCGCCAGAAAATGAAGGGCCGGTCTCTCAAATAGAACGCAGACGGTTCGGTTCCCCTATGCGGGGTGCTGCAATGCAGGAGACCAGATGCCATTTCCAACTTGATGAGGAAGCGAAGTATTGCGATGACTCTACGCCCATTAAACCGCAACGGCTGATGAGGGAGCTTACCCGGTTGTTTCCCCCCAACACCCGCTTCTTAGCAGATACGGGAAACAGCATGGCTTGGGCAATCCACTATTTACAACCTTTCGATCGGCGTTTAGCCGGCCGGCGAGATGCGAAAGGAGGAATATTCCGTAGTTGTTTAGAATTTGCCTCGATGGGGTGGGCTATTGGTGCTGCTGTGGGGACTGCATTAGGCGCGCCCGGCAACCCGGTGGTCTGTATTACCGGGGATGGTAGCCTGCTTATGAGTGGTCAAGAAATCACCGTGGCAATTCAAGAAAAATTGCCCGTGGTTTTCATTATTCTAAATGATGCGGCCCTGGGGATGGTGAAGCATGGTCAGCGATTAGCCAAGGCCGAGCCTATCGCCTTTGAACTCCCAGAAATCAATTATTGTGCCTATGCTGAAGCAATGGGAGTTCCCGGTTATGTTATCCACGCTCCTCAGGATATGCTGGAACTGGATATTGAGGCCATTTGTCAACGGCCAGGTCCTAGCCTTATTGATGTGCGAGTGGATCCGGAGGAAGTCCCCCCCATCAATAGCCGAATACGGATATTGGGGATGGCGCAATGAGCAAGGAACGGGAGGTTATCCATAGCCGGATTTGGGAGGAAATTGCAGAACCAGATAACCCTTTTGCGGCGGCGACTTGCTATTGTTCCGGGTATGATGTTTACGGGGACTTGCTAGGTAAAGTCAGTTGGATTGAATATTTATACCTGCTCTTAAAACAAGAGCGCCCCGCTCCAGGTAAGGCCAAGCTTTTGGAGGGACTTGCCGTGGCTGTCGCTAATCCAGGGCCGCGGGAACATAGCGTTCGTGCCGCCATGTGTGCCGGAGTGGGGGGCTCCACCTCCGCTTCCTCGCTGATGGCTGCCCTTGCGGTCGGTGCTGGTCAGTTAAATGGTGCCCACGAAGTGGTTGTGGCTATGACCTATTGGCAGGACTGCGGTAAAAATTTAATGGCCTGGCAGAAGCGTCTTAAGCATCCCCTGCAAGAGGAACGGGCTGATATTTGGTTGCCCTTGGAGCATCCTCCTGGTTTTGATCCCCATGGTGCCAGTTGCGCCACGCCGGTGCGGCAAACCCTCGCTTTGTTGGCAAAGTATCACTCCGAAGGTGTTTTAACGTGGTTGCAGCAACATCGGTTGGAACTTGAGGCTGTGGCCAATTGCCCGTTAGCGATGAGCGGGGTAGCCGCTGCAGCAATGATCGATCTGGATTTTAGTGTCCAGCAAGGTGAGATGCTGTATCTGTTACTCCGTTTGCCTGGAGCAGCCGCTCATGCTTTGGAGCAGCAAGAGTATGGCTGGCGCCGCTATCCGTTTTTTGCCCATGGTTTGAAACTGAGCACTGAACCGCAATTGTAAAGGCTTGCTGTTAGATTACCGGATAAATGTAGGAATAGAAACCATGCAAGGCCCTAAATATCTTTTCGAAAATGAAGACCATTGGGTAACGAACATAGGAGCCTGGTTTCCAGGGGAGCGGGTTATTTTCCGCGGCAAAGATTTATTTCACGAGCTTAAAGATCTCCCCTGGATGGGTTTACTTCTTTATGGCATTACGGGGAAGATTCCTAGTGATAAACAGCTCAGATTATTTGAAGGCATTTGGACATTATGTACTAGCTATCCCGATCCAAGATTATGGAATAATCGAGTTGCCGCGTTAGCGGGTACGGTTAGAAGCACTGCTGCGTTAGCTATAGGAGCAGCCAATGCCGTCTCCGAAGCATCGATCTATGGGCGGCGGCCAGATATTCGGGCTATTGATTTTTTACTGCGGACAAAATGCCAATTAGATAAGGGTGCCGATATAGAAGAGCTTGTCAGTAAAGAATTAAAAAAATACAAATTTATTCCAGGATATGGTCGCCCTATTACCAGAAAAGACGAGCGCATTGAACCGCTTATGGCTTTAGCTGGAGAATTAGGTTTTAACCAAGGTCCTCATTTGAAGCTTGCATTTGCTATCGAAGAAATTCTGCTAAAAGGTCGATGGCGCTTGTATATGAATATTGCTGCTGTGACAGCAGCACTAGCAGCCGACCAGGGGCTGTCTCGCCATGAATATTATCATTATGCTGTCTTGAGTTTTTCTGCAGGCATGTTTCCTTGCTATTTGGATGCACTAAAAAAGCCAGAAGGTGCCTTTTTCCCCCTGCGTTGTGATCGAATTAAATATGAAGGTAAACCTCGCTGTGCCTGGTAAGTTACGTAGCCGGGTGCCAAGGGGATTATCAGAAATTGGATGATCACTCCCGTAGAGTGCATTCACAATAAAATAAAGAAAATAACAAAGTAAAAACGCTTTAATTCAAGTACAACAACTGAAGAATAATATAAAGAGAAGTCATTTATCCGCTGAAACCCTATAGTATGTTCCCTCATAATATGTTCTTTCTCATTCGTATCGTTTTTTGCTTATTCATTCTACATACAGTCGATGCTTTAGCTTTAAGCCCAGGGATGGATGAGGAAGAAGCTTTGCTTGGCTTATATGGGGATAAGGAGATGATCAGCATTGCTACTGGCAATAGCAAGCCCATTGCCAAGGCCCCTGCAGTGGCAACAGTCATCACTGCGGAAGACATTAAAGAAATTGGCGCAACAGATCTAGACGAGGTATTGGAAACCGTACCGGGATTGCATGTGGCAAGAAATCCTCGGGGGTATAACCCTATTTACACCTTTCGCGGCATCTTCTCTCAATTTAATTCACAAGTGCTAGTATTGATTAACGGCATACCCATCACCAATCTTTTTTTTGGGGACCGAAACCAGGTCTGGGGTGGCATGCCGGTACAAGCCATTGCCCGCATTGAAGTGATTCGGGGGCCAGGTTCGGCGATTTACGGAGCTGATGCCTTTGCTGGTGTAATCAATATTATTACCAAAACCAAAGAAGATATAAAAGGCACTGAAGTGGGGGCACGTGCAGGAAGCTTTGATACCTGGGATACTTGGACGCTTCATGGAGGTGCTTGGAGTGGTTTTGATATCGCGGTGATGCTGGAGTATGGGGATACCGATGGTCAGCAGGAAACTATTGATGCGGATGCCCAAACTTTTTTGGACAGCCGGTTTGGCACTGATGTTTCTCTAGCTCCCGGTCCCGTGAATTTGCAGCGAGAGAATTTCGATGCCCGCTTAGATATTGCCCGAGGGCATTGGCGTCTGCGGGCAGGCTTGCAGCGAAGGCGAAATGTTGGCACGGGTGCCGGGGTTGCAGAGGCCCTGGATCCTAAGGGTCGCTTTGCTAGCGATCGATGGAATGCAGATCTGACTTATTATAACCCTGAATTCTTTAATGAAAATTGGAATGTTAAGGCACAACTCAGCTATTTGGATACCAGCCAGGAAGTCGAAGAAGATGTCCGACTATTTCCACGGGGAGCAGATTTTGGCGGGATTCCTGAACCAGATTTTCCAGTCGGGGTGATTGGAAACCCCGAAGTCTTTGAACGCCACATTCGCTTTAATATGTCAGCTTTTTACACAGGGTTTAAGCAACACCAGATTCGCGCGGGTGTGGGCATGCATTATGGCGATCTCTATGATGTTAAAGAAGTCAAGAATTTCACATTGGATTCTAGAGGGTTGCCCCGTCCCCTTGGAAGTTTGAGAGATGTCACGGGGGACCTGTCCCAGGCTTTCCTGCGTGAGCGAGACCGGAAGAATTATTATTTATTCTTGCAAGATGTCTGGCGTTTTTCCAATGATTGGGAACTTACCGCCGGTGTGCGCTACGATCATTTCTCGGATTTTGGTAATACCATCAACCCTCGACTCGCCTTGGTTTGGCTGACTCGATACAATCTGACGACCAAACTTCTTTATGGCCGTGCTTTTCGAGCCCCTTCTTTTGCTGAACTATTTAATATTAATAATCCAGTAGCTCTGGGTAATCCTAATCTGGATCCGGAGAACCTTGAAACCCTGGAATTGTCTTTAGATTACCACCCCACCAATGAGCTGCATTTGACCCTAAGTTTGTTTCATTATTGGTGGAATGACATTATTCAATTTATTCCTCACCCGAAGACTAACATAAATACTGCTCAAAATGCCGGCAAACAAACGGGTTTTGGGGCGGAGTTGGAGGCAGGCTGGAAGCTTACCCCTAATTTTCATCTGTTAAGCAATTATGCTTTTCAACAGTCGACGGATGAACAGACAGATGAGAATGCAGGCAATGCGCCTCATCACCAGATTTACCTCCGTGGAAATTGGGAGTTTCTACCCCATTGGCACTTAAGTCCTCAGTTTAATTGGGTTATAGATCGAGCACGCGCATCGGGTGATAACCGAATTGAAATTGACGATTACAGTATTTTCGATTTAACCCTGCGCCGGAGAGCTATCAAAGAACATTGGGAAGTTGCTTTTTCCGTGCGCAATTTATTTGATGTTGACGCCCGTGAGCCCAGTCCAGTAGGTACTCTAGTCACTCCCATTCCCCATGATCTTCCCTTAGCAGGGCGAAGTTTTTTTGGAGAGCTTCGGCTTCATTTTTAGTTGAACTAGCACTGGAAGAAAAATCAATTTAAGGATGTTGATAGCTGAGAACTCAGGTAAAGGACATCTAGTTGTCAATTAAAAAATTAAAGGTTTGCCTTCCATGCCTTTTTTTATCGCTATGGTGTATATCAATGGGATTAGGTATGGTGTCGGCAGCATTTGCCAGTCTATCCTCGGTAGCCGTTATTTATCCAGAAATCCGCGAACCGTATCGGAGCATCTTTCTCGATATCATTAGGGGCATTAAGAATGAGTTAAAAACGCCAATAAAGTCCTATGCGCTGGAGAAAAATTATAGCATTGAAATGTTAAAAGAGAAACTTGAAAAAGAGGAAATAAATGTCATTATTGCCCTCGGGGGCCGCGGCTTGTTAATAGCAAGAGAATTACAATCCCTGTTTAGGGTAGTTGTCGGTGCCGTATTGGTTGCTCCCGACGGCACCGAGTTGACAGGGCTTTCCCTGGCTCCCGATCCCCAAATTTTTTTTCAAAGAGTTAAAGAGTTTACACCTGATGTTCAGCGAATTACAGTGATTTATAGTCAAGAGCATAATGGTTGGCTTATCAAGCGGGCTGAGCAAACCATCAGGCAGTATGAGTTAGAACTCAATGCATTGCCAGCAAAAAGTCTCCGTGAAGCAGCAAGTTTGTACCGCGATGTCTTGAATAAATTAAAAAGCGGAACAGATGCCATTTGGTTGTTGCAAGACAAAACCCTCGATGAACAGACAATTTTGCCGCTGATATTACAAGAAGCCTGGGAGAGAAATTTAGTCGTATTTTCCAGTAATTTGTCTCATCTGAAAAGGGGGGTTCTTTTTGCCTTATACCCAGACAACGAGAATATGGGGCGCAGTCTCGCCGAGCTTGCCTTAAAGCAAATGCAAAATAGTGAAAATATTCCATTAGGCATCAAGCCGTTACACAATCTCTTGGTTGCTTTCAATATTCGTACCGCTGAGCACCTAGGACTTAAACTGACAAGCCAGATGAAGCGGGAATTTGGTTTGATTTTTCCGCTGCAGTAGGAGGCTGGAGTGAGGCGATTGTTACGGATTTTTCGCGGACCAATAGGATTCCGTCAGCAGTTGGTACTCACTTTTACAATCGGAATCCTTTGCTTGGCCTTGCTTTCATCTCTCGCCATCTCAACCCTATCGAGTCGCACTGTTCGGACTACCCTGATCGAGCAAGGGCGTCGTGCTACTGAGACTTTTGCTGCCCAAAGCACGCTCGCCTTACTCTATCAGAGCGCTGATAATGCCAAGGAGGCAGCTCGTGCAACGCTAGCTTTCCCGGATATTCAAGGAGTGGCTATTTATGACTTGGAATATCAAATATTGCTTTCCAAGGGGCAAAAAGCTTTGCCACCCGGGGATGATGTACAGTGGCCGAAACAGTTGTGGCTAGAACAAGAAACAGAGAAAGCGTGGTACTTTGTGGCGCCAGTTTATACTCGTCAGGGGAATAGTGAACAGGAAGAATCACCCTTTGTCGCCAATCCCCCTGATCCGGAACTGATAGGTTTTGTCCGGGTAGTTATGGGCAAAGATACCTTAAAGACTTTAGCAACGGATATCTTACATGGCAATTTGTTGGTGTCCATCGTCCTCGCGGCAGTATTACTGTTTGTCTTGCTTGGGATTACGGCGCGGATAACCACGCCCTTAAGGAACTTAGCGGAGACCATGAGGCGGGCTCAATTAGGTGAGAAGCAAGTGCGCTCTGAGATGGACGGTCCTAAGGATATTATGGACATGAAGAGTGCCTTTAATACGATGATCACTGTTCTGGAGGCACGGGAACAGGAATTGAAAAGGGCTCGCGATGCTGCTTTGGAGTCTGCCCGCATTAAAGGAGAATTTGCGGCCAATGTCAGCCATGAACTTCGTACTCCTCTTAATGGAGTACTAGGCATGCTTGAGTTGTTGCGCAATATGGGATTGACCCCTAGGCAGCGAGAGTATGTTCAGGTGGCATGCAACTCGGGAGAGACCCTATTAGAACTTATCGGCAATATATTAGATTTCTCCCGTATCGAATCAGGAAGATTTAAGCTTGATCCGACTGATTTTTACCTCCAAGAAGTTTTGGATGATGTCATCGGCTTGCTTGCTGGCCAAGCCCAGCGAAAAGATCTGGATCTAGGTTATGTGGTGGCTAAGAATGTTCCTCCATCGCTACGGGGAGATGCGATCCGGATTCGGCAAATTCTTATCAACTTAATGGGCAATGCAGTCAAGTTCACCGAGCGAGGGGAGGTGTCAGCCGAGGTTCAGCTTGTTGAGAAAAAAGAAAAAAAACTAGTGCTACAGTTTGAAGTAAAGGACACTGGCATCGGTATTCCGATAGAGTTTCAAAAACACATTTTCGAAGCCTTCTCCCAAGCGGATAGTTCCACTACACGTAAATACGGAGGCACGGGCCTCGGTTTAGCTATCTGTCGCCAGTTAGTGGACTTAATGGGGGGAGATATTGGGGTAGAGAGCAAGTTCGGCGAAGGAAGCAGCTTTTGGTTTACTGTGCCATTGGAAGAAGCGGTGGCACCTCAAGAACGGCGGGGCCTTAATAGGGCGGAGGTGGCTGGATTGCGATTATTGATTGTGGATGACAGCACTGTGAGTCGCCGTTTTCTAGAGCAGACCTTTAGCTTTTGGGGAATGTACTATGGCAGTGCGGAGAATGGGCGGCAGGCCCTCAAGATGTTACGCAGTGCGGCAACTCAGGGTCGAGCCTATGATCTTGCCCTTATTGATGAAAATATGCCAGGCATGGAGGGCGTTGATCTGGTGCACCGGATTGCCGCAGATTCTCTCATTGCCTCTGTTAAAATCATACTGATGGGACGCCAGCGTCAGCCTGCATCTGATATCTCCCACCTACCGGATGTGGTGAATTATATTGCTAAGCCGGTGCAACAATCTCCCTTATATAATGCCATTGTGACTACGGTAAAACAAAGTGGCAAGGGACAACCCGAGTTTTTGCCTGCGGCAACGGAAGAACCGGTTTTTTCCGATTACTATATCTTGGTGGTTGAGGATAATCGGGTGAATCAGCAGGTGGCTGTTGGGATGCTAGAGCAGTTTGGCTGCCATGTGGAGGTAGCGGCTAATGGGCAAGAAGCATTGGAGCTGGTGGCCCGTAAATCTTACGATTTAGTGCTGATGGATTGCCATATGCCGCGGATGGACGGCTATGAGGCAACCCGCCGGATTCGAGCTTTGGAGGCTGGCAAAGTACAGGTTCCCATTATTGCCATGACCGCCAATGTTCGAGAGGGGGACAGTGATAAATGCCTCTCGGCGGGCATGAATGACTACTTGCCAAAACCTCTCCGGCTAAATTTATTGCGAGACAAACTACAGCATTGGTTGGGCTTACATTCTTCAAGCACAACTAGAGTAGACTTATCAGGTACTCAACTAGAAAGTCTGGATGATGAAGTCCTATTAGATCCAGAAGTATTTAATCAACTTCGCGCCAGTGTGGGTGATGCTTTTTCTAAAATGATTGAGGCCTTTCTTGAGGATACCCCTCTTTATCTGGACTTGCTGCGAAAAGCAATCATTGAAAACGGAACTAAGGAACTCAGGGATATGGCCCATAGCATTAAGGGCAGTGCTATGAATTTTGGAGCCGTCCGGCTTGCTTCGGTCGCTAAGCAATTAGAAGAGTTGGGGCGTTCCGGTTCCAGCAAAGGGGCTAGAAAGCTATTAACGGTGCTAATTTCGGAATACTCCCTGGTTAAAGAAGCCCTACAACAGGAAATTCAGCCCGAATCTTATGGCGCTATGGACAAGAGACCATCGCGGGTGCTCATTGTCGACGACGATCGGGCCATGCGTATGGCTTTGCGTAATGTTTTGGAAGAGGGAGGTTACCGGATTGAGGAGGCGGTAAACGGCGAGCAAGCGCTTGCATTTTGTAGACGGCAGATGCCGGATCTGGTTCTGATGGATGCGATCATGCCGGTATTAGATGGCTTTAAGGCCTGCACTCAAATACGAGATATGCCGGGCAGTAGGCACACGCCGATATTGATCATTACCGCTTTGGATGATGAGCATTCCATTGAGCAAGCTTTTTCCGCGGGTGCGACCGATTATATCCCCAAGCCATTGCATTTTGGTGTATTACGGCAGCGGGTGGCCCGCCTCCTCGATGCCAGCCGCGCTGAGAAACATGTTCATCAACTTGCTTATCATGATTCATTGACCGGCTTGCCAAATCGTACTCTGTTTCGGAAGCATCTTGAGAAGCTGTTGAACCGGGTTCGTTCCGGGAAAGGAATGTTTGCAATTCTGTTTCTTGATCTAGACCGTTTTAAACTCGTTAATGATACCCTCGGCCATGATGTGGGTGATTTACTGCTGAAAGCAGCCGCTGAACGCATTGTCCACTGTCTCCGCTCGGGGGATATGGTAGCCCGCTTGGGAGGTGATGAATTCACGGTGATCTTGGAAGAGATTAGTTCGTCCGAGGTTGCAGAAGGAGTGGCTACTAAGATTTGCGGCGTGCTTTCTAAGCCCTTCGCTTTCTTGGGACAGGAAATGTATATCAGTACCAGCATTGGCATTTCCCTCTATCCTCATGATGGCGAAGATATTAGTACGCTCACTAAACATGCGGATACTGCAATGTTCCGTGCTAAGGAGCAAGGCAATAGCTACCAATTTTATGAAGAGGGTATGGAGACGGCAGCCGCTAAGCGGTTAGCTTTGGAGGCGGCTCTCCGCCGGGCACTGGACCGAAATGAGTTTACTGTCTGTTATCAGCCGCAAGTGGATCTTAACACTGGAAAGCTCATCGGCATGGAAGCGCTCATACGTTGGCATCATCCAGAACGTGGCCTGGTCTCGCCATCCGAGTTTATCCCACTAGCGGAAGAGACCGGGCTTATCGTGTCCATCGGCAAATGGGTGTTGCGGGAGGCCTGTGTCCAAATGCAATCCTGGCTACGGCAAGGATTTGGACCTTTCCGTATGGCGGTGAATGTCTCGGGCCGAGAGTTGGAAAGGGAGGATCTGGTAGATAAGATTATAGCGGTACTGGAGGAAACAGGTTTGCCCCCAGAGCTGCTAGAGCTTGAGATCACTGAAAGCGTGGTTATGAAATGTGCCGATGCAGCAATACCTAAGTTCCGTCAGTTGAGAGAAATGGGGATTAAGCTGGCGATTGATGACTTCGGTACGGGTTATTCCTCATTAAATTATTTGAAACGTTTTCCCGTCGATACATTAAAAGTTGACCGCTGTTTTGTCCGCGACATCATGAATAATTCGGATGATGCTGCAATCATTGTCGGCATTATTGCGTTAGCCCATAGTCTGCGTTTGAAAGTGGTTGCCGAAGGGGTGGAAACCCATGAGCAGGAAACCTTCCTTAAAGAACACCACTGTGATTCGATTCAAGGCTTTTACCTGAGTCAGCCTTTATCAGCAAACAGGATTGAGCAAACAATTTTGCACCGGGATAGGAAAGAATATCCTCTTTCGTCAAAGGTGTATCCCCTCCGGGCAAAAGGGACAGTTTAGAATCGAGTTCTTGATTTCCCCCTCCCCTCCAAAGAAGGAAGTTGGTATTACTCCTCCCTTAGTCCCGCAGCCGGAATGGTGTTGGCCATTCGCCATGCCGGATAAATACCCGCTAATAAGGCTGCGATCAAGGCCAGCAGAATTCCCTGTAAGAGAATCTCAGGAGAAATGGCAAACTCCATACTCCAGCCAAAAGAGCGGCGATTAATCACGTAAATTAACCCCATGGCTGACAGCAATCCTAGGGGAAGTGCCAGTAGGCCACAAACTAGCCCCATAAGCCCGGTTTGTCCTGTTACTAACCACCATAGTTGCCGGGGGATGAGGCCCGTGGCTCGCAGTATTCCAAATTCCCGCGTGCGCTCCAATTGGAGTGCCATCAGCGCGCTAAAGATACCGGCAAAAGCCACCAGTCCAGCAAGTAGACGTACAACTTCAGTGATGGCGAATGTGCGGTCAAAGATCTGCAATGAAAGTTCGCGAATAGACCGGTTAGTGCTGATTTGTAGTTCATGTTCTGGACTGATTCTTTCCAGCAGGATTTGACGAAGTGATTCAAGGTCTCTATTGGGTTGGGCATAAATCCCAATGCCGGAGACTCCGCTATCGGACCAATAACGCTGGTAAGTGTGGCGGTGGATAGTTACTCCTCCCCGATCGGATCTATAACTGCGGTAAACTCCAGCTACAGTGAAGGTATGCTGGCCTCGATCAGTGCGCAGCCGGAGGCTTGATCCGGGTGAGAGATCATGATGATAAGCATAGGACTCAGAAACCAGTACGGCCTCTTCATGGACAAACGCCTCCCAGGCCTTTTCCGGATTCCCAGCCGTAAATTGAAAACTGGCAAAGCTCTGGGGGGCAGGTTCAAGAACAGCCACATCGGTCAACCCCTCCCTGTCCTCCAGCCTTACTCGGCGTATGGTGCTGATAGCGGCGACTCCTGGAATGGTAGTAATACGGTCAATCAAGGTCGAATCCAGGGTGCTGTTGGCAGGAGTTAAGCTAGAACCGGGAATAGAGACATAAAGGTCGGCTTGTAAGGTCGTGGAGAGCCATTGACTGACTGAAAGCCGGAAGCTATCAATCATGACGCCAATCCCTACCGTGGCAGAGATTGCCAAGGTAAGAGCAGCCATTGCCACGCCGGTTCGGCTGAGACTCGCCACAATGCCCCGAGCGGCCAATTGTCCTAGAGTCCCAAAGCTACGGCCCAGTAATGGCCGGGCCAGGGCAAGTAAGAACGTGCCCAAGGCCGGTACCAGCAGGGCACACCCTACTTGCAGTCCGGTCAGGCCCACAAAGCCTAGGAAGATGCTTTTACTCGGCATCAGGAGCAGCAGAGTCCCGGCGATTAATAGGCTCCCGCCTATCAGAGCACTTCCCTTCAACCAACGCCGGGCTTGGGCTTCCAAGGGGGAGCGGCGTAGGGCCGTACCCGGGGGCACCTGGGTCGCTTCCCGGGCAGGGACCAAAGTGGCCGCAAGGGTAGCGCCTAGACCTAGGGCGATGCCTTTAGCCAAGCTCTCCGAAGTGATAGACAAGTCACGGACCTGGAGGGCGAAGTAAAGATCATTGAAGGTTTGGCTCACCAGCCCCAAGAGGAATTCGCCTAGACCGATGCCCAGGAGTGCGCCCCCTACCGAACCTAGGGCGCCAAGAACGAGCGCTTCGCTGAGAAGCAGGAGGAAGATTTGTTTTCGAGCTACGCCAATAGCCCGTAATAGGCCAATGAGACGTCGTCGTTGCAACCAGAGAAAGGTGACCGTATTGTAGACGATAAAGCTTCCGACCAGTAGCGCCAGTAAGCTAAGGGCGGTAAGGTTAATTTGAAAGGCCCGGGTCATTTCCGTTACGGCCTGACTGCGGGCACTGGTTTCGATAAGCTCTGCCCCCGGCGGTAAGAGATTTTTTAGCCGTGTTTGTTGGGCAACCCCCGCTTTGCCAGAGGGCAAGATCAGATCAATACGGTTTAGTTTTCCCAGTAGGCCTAAAACCTCTTGAGCAGTGGCGACATCGGCCATGAGTAAGTCCGCAAGTCCCTCTTGAGCCAGATTGTCTCCTTGAAAAATGCCCGCCACTTTCAAGCTGAGGTTTCGGGTTCCGACCTGGACGGTGAATTGCTCGCCCTGTTGAAACCCTAACCGTTGGGCCGTTGCTTGTTCGAGTATGACCGTGCCGGGCTCCGTGAGCAGGGCTGGAATGTCGATTTCTGAACCCGTGCCTGTTCCACTCAAATAATCGCGGAACGGCTGCTCTGCAAAGGGATCGATACCCAGCAGCCGCAATTGCTGGCCCTTTTCACCCGTCAGGTAAACATTACCTTCTACAATAGGGGCAGCAGGCTTTACCCGGTGATGCAACCGCAGCCGGGTATAAAACTGTTCTGAAAGGCCATCGGGTCCGCCAATGATCTGATGGGTTGCTCGCCCTGCCACACTTTCAGTAGCTAATAGGAAGGTCCGATGAGCACTGCTATTGGCAAGGTCAATGGCAATGACAACGGCCACGCCAAGGGCAATACCTAGCAGTGCTAGGGCGATCTGCCAAGGGTGTTGTTTTAAACTGCGCCAGTTGGCTCGCCACAGCACCGGAATCATTGGGGGAGCTCCTCGGCGACTAATCCTCCTGCGCGTAACCGCAGAATGCGATCCGCTTGCCCGACCACTTCTGGGCTATGGGTGACCATGATGAGAGTTTTGCCGGCTTGTTTGGTGAGACGGTCTAAGAGGGATAAAACCCGTTGTCCGGTTTCCAGATCCAGATTCCCCGTGGGTTCATCAGCCAGTATGAGCAAGGGATCGTGGACTAGGGCTCGGGCGATGGCCACCCGCTGTTGTTCGCCACCGGAGAGTTCATCTGGAGAGCTTTGAGCCCGTTCTAGGAGGCCGACTTCCTGGAGCAAATTTCGGGCGTGAGCGCGCTCAGCGGGACTATTGCGACCATTAAGCTCCAGTGGCAGCAGCAGATTTTCTTCTACAGTCAGGGTGGGGATGAGATTGAAGAATTGAAAGATGAATCCAATATGGCGTCGGCGCAGCAAGGTCCGATCTTCTTCGGAGAGTTGCATTAGAGATATCCCATTGATTTTCACTTCACCGGTGCTGGGAAAATCAATGCCCGCAATAAGATTGAGGAGGGTGGATTTACCCGAGCCGCTGCGCCCAAGTAGAACCACGCATTCACCCTTTTGCACAGTGGCGGTGAGCCCATGGAGTACCCGGTGCTCAGTCTCGCCTTCCCAGTAAGATTTGCTAAGGTTAAGGAGTTCTAATACTGCCGTCATTTCAAAATTGCTCTAGGGTCCTACTAGCGGAAGTGCTTATGCTTACTCTAACAGTAAATTAGACTTGTGGTTGAGTCGTCGCCTTAATTAACCTTTCCTCCCGCGGCTGAAGTCGCGGGTTTTTTTGCGGAGGATTTATGAATCCAGAGTTCATGGCAGAGGCAATTAGGTTAGCAAGTCAAGGCATGGGCGATGATCTTGGAGGACCTTTCGGGGCCCTGGTAGTTCGTGATGGGGAGATACTGGGGCGCGCTTGTAATGGGGTCATTAGGTTGCGTGATCCCACCGCCCATGCGGAAATTCAAGCCATTCGGATGGCTTGTCAGAATCTTAATCATTTTCATCTCGAGGGTTGTGCTTTATATTGCAGTTGTGAACCTTGCCCCATGTGCTTGGGGGCTGCTTACTGGGCCCATCTCGATGGTATCTACTATGCCGCTAGCCGAGAAGATGCAGCCAGTATTGGTTTTGCCGATGCCGCAATTTATGATGAACTCTGCCTTGAGCCGAGTAGGCGTCATATTCCCATGATCCAACTTATGCGGGAAGAGGTTCTCGATGTCTTTCGGCGCTGGAAGGAAAAATCGGATCGAATCCTTTACTGATAGAGAGCAATAGGGAGCATGATGCCTCAATTAAGCAGTAATTATTCCTTCCAAGAGCTTTCAAAAGCAATCCAGGGGGAAGTGCTGACCGATCGTTTGAGCCGGATGCTTTATGCTACCGATGCTTCTCCCTATCAGCAACTCCCCTTGGGGGTGGTTCGCCCTCGCAGTGTTGAAGATTGTGTGGTGCTGATAGATTTTGCTAACCGTCACCGGATTTCCCTGATTCCCCGTGCCGCGGGTACTAGTTTGGCAGGCCAATGTGTGGGTGAAGGGTTGGTGGTCGATGTTTCTCGGCACTTGACCAAAGTGTTGGAAATTGATGTCCAGGGTCGCCGGGCGCGGGTACAGCCGGGAGTGGTTTTAGATGGCTTGAATGAGCAGCTTCGGCCCTCAGGCTTGATGTTTGCACCGGACCCTTCGACGAGCAGCCGTTGTCAGATAGGCGGCATGATGGGCAACAATGCTTGGGGTCTGCACAGCCTCCGCGATGGGACGACTCGGGACCATGTGCTTGCGGTTAAAGCGGTCCTTAGTGATGGCAGTGTAGTTGGCTTTGGACCGCTAAGCCCCGGCGAATTGGAAGCGAAACTGGCGCTGAATTCCCTGGAAGGGAAGATTTACCGTGCCGTGGTTGAGGCTGTGGAGGAACAGCGGGAAGTGATCTTAGATCGCTATCCCAGTACCCGCGGGATTCCTTGCAATCAGGGTTATCCTCTGGACCTATTAGCCCAGGGGCAACCCTGGGTGAGCGATGGTCGGCCTTTCAATCTAGCGCCTTTTTTCTGTGGTAGCGAGGGGACCTTGTCACTGGTTGTTGAAGCCACCTTAAAACTGGTCCCTCTGCCAAAGGAGCGGACCCTCATTGGGGCTCACTTTAGTAGCCTTGAGGGGGCCTTGGGGGCAGTGGCCATGGTGCTAGAGCACCAGCCGGTGGCGGTGGAGTTATTGGATAAAACGATATTGGATTTGGCCCGAAGTAACCCGGAGCAGGCAAACAATTGTGCCTGGATAGAAGGGGCGCCGGCGGCGGTGCTGCTCATTGAACTGGAAGGTGATGGGGGCCAATTGCAGGGGCGGGGGGAGGCTTTAGCGGGAGCCTTGGGTGGGGGGAATGGCTGTTATGGGGCGCCGGTGCTGCCATTCCCGGAACAAGCATGGGCAGTGCGCCGCGCGGGTCTGGGGTTGCTCATGGGGGTAGCGGGTAAACGTAAGGCCGTGACCGGTATTGAAGATACTGCGGTTGCCGTGGCGGATTTACCCCAATATGTTATCCAGGTGCGAACTTTAATGGCCCGCTATCAGGTTGATTGTGTGATTTATGGATCGGCAGGGCGGGGGTTGTTGCACTTGCGGCCCAAGTTAGATCTGGAGCTGGTGGAAGATCAAGCCCGCTTTCAATCCATCATGACTCAAATGGTGGAACTGGTGAAAGCGTTTAGGGGGGTTTTTTCCGCCAAACATGGTGACGGACGGTTACGGGCCTCGTTTCTGGAAACCCTCTTGGGCAAGGAAATTATTGCCCTGCTGCGCCGCATTAAGCAGGCGGCCGATCCCCACCAGTGCTTCAATCCTGGCAAAATCCTGGAGCCTCCCCCCTTGCTGGACTCCCTCCGCACCCAGCAGGAAACCCCTCTAGGACCTACGTTGTCGTTTCTAGATTGGAGCAAAGACCAAGGCTTACGGGGCGCTGGGGCCCGCTGCAATGGGGCGGCCGTCTGTCTCAAAGGGGCCGGTCAGGGAACCATGTGTCCCTCCTATAGGGTGACCCAGGAAGAGCAGCATGGTACCCGGGGCCGGGCCAATGTTTTCCGGCAAGTGTTGGCTTCGCCTGGAGGGTTGACAGGTAGAGATAGCCCTTTGCTTAAAGAGGCGCTGGATCTATGCCTGGCTTGCAAGGGGTGTAAGACTGAATGTCCGGCTGGGGTTGACATGGCGCTCATGAAGGCAGAATTCCTACAGCAATACCAGAACCGCTATGGTCTTCCCTGGCGCGCTCGGGCGTTGAGTCAGTTCCAACGTTTGGCCTGGCTAGGCTCCTTTCTGCCCGCCGTGGCCAATGGACTATTGGCTTTGAAGTGGCCTCGGCGAGCATTAAAGCTGCATCCTCAACGCCAACTTCCCACCCTGGCGCATCGAACCTTTAGTTCCCAGCTTCGAGACCGCTCTCCCCATGCTCATGGGGGGCATCTTGGCGAAGTGGTGCTGATCAATGATCTCTGGACCGAGTTCTTTGCTCCCCAGATTGGGATGTCGGCCGTCAATTGCCTAGAGCAACTGGGATATGGAGTCACCGTGACCCCCTGGTTGTCGTCAGGAAGGATTCAGCTCAGTCAGGGGTTGTTGACTCACGCCCAGGAGCGGTTTCAGGAGGCGATTACCGTCCTTTATCCCTATGCCGCCGAAGGCAAACCATTAATTGGGTTGGAACCGTCGGAGTTGTTGACATTCCGGGATGAAGCTTTAGTTTTGTTGCCCGTGGGCGAGAGCCGCCGTCGGGCTGAAGCCATTGCGGGCAAGGCCCAGTTATTCGAAGAGTTCATGGCCCGGGAAGCGGCCGTTGGACATATCCATCCGTCATTTTTTGATGATCGAAGCCGCCGTATTTTGGTTCATGGCCATTGTCACGGCAAGGCCCTTGCTGGAATGCAACCCCTTTTAGATACGCTAGCCTTGATGAGAGGAGCGGTTATCGAAGCTATTCCTTCGGGTTGCTGCGGGATGGCGGGAGCTTTTGGCTATGAACAGGAGCATTATGAGTTGTCGTTGCGTATTGGTGAGCTGGTGTTATTGCCGGCGGTTCGCCGGGCCCCAGCGGGCACATTGGTGTGTGCACCGGGCATCAGTTGTCGGACCCAGATCAAAGATGGTACCCAAGTCCTGGCCTATCATCCTGCGGAGTTGTTGCAGAAAGCGCTTCTCTCTGTTTAGCGGTTGTTTTACAGTTTAAAAAACTTAGGTAGAGTATTGGCATGAACCGGCGGCAAGCATGGGTGGATATTATTCTTGCCCTGATCTTAGTGGGGGTGAGTGGAGTAGCTATTGGGCTAATGGGCGCATTGATGGCCCAGCATCAATTTTCCTTGCTATTGATATTGCAGGGAGTGGTCATTCTCCTCGGCTTACGCCTCCTGTTGGCCATGCGGGGGCAGAGTTGGCGGCACCTTGGATTACAAGCAATCACTTTTAAGGATCTGGGCCGGACGCTGGTAGGGTTGTTCAGTTGTATTGGCGCCAATATGGTGCTGACAACGGTGATATTTATGATTGACCCGCCATTACTCAAGCAACATATGAGTCAGCTTAAAGTGATCGCCACTTACTTGAGTGGTGAAATACCCTTTGCCGGAATTATCGCTATGATGTTCTTTGTGGGGGTGTATGAGGAAATAACGGCCCGAGGTTTCCTCCTGACTCGATGCCGGACTGCATTGGGAGGCCGATGGGGGCCCGTATTGTTATCCTCCTTTATGTTCGGATTAGGTCATCTCTACCAAGGATGGATCGGAGTAGCGCAAACGACTCTGTTCGGCATTGTGCTTGCCGCTTTAACGATACGGTGGGGAACCCTGTGGCCGGCAATTTTTGCCCATGCCATACTCAATACCTTTTCCCTTGTGGTTCTAGAACGGCTTGCTGAGCAAGTACCGTAAGTTTTTTTAGCACTCATCCCCGCCGATGCCTCTTCGTGCCCACAGCGCATGGGGCTGATCGGCTCGTAGGGGTGGTTGAGCAATGTGAAACCGACCGCATTCTTCTCAAGCTTTTTGCCGAGATATCTAAATGGCCGGGTTATTGTTTTGGGGGCGCATAATAATCCTTTTCATAGTGCCCTAGAGGCCTTTTAAAAGTGAACTCGGCAGGGGCCACGACTAAGGTTTGACCTGTCACTTTAAACGCCTCTCTATCCGCTATGCTGGCGAGGGCAGTGAGAGGACTGATCCCAATAAAAACTGCCGTTCCCACAATCGTCCCCACAAGCCCTAGAGGACGAAGAATTAAAACCTCTGTCAAGGCTTCTGATACTGTCCATCTAGGTTCTTCGATGTTTTCTTGAGAAAAAGCAGGACCAGTGGTGGTCAATACCAAAATGACGATTAACATCAAAGCGAGTTTTTTTCTTATTTGCCCAGACATGATTATTCTCCTCTATCCGTTTGCTTTAAGAAGGGCCTGAATTTTCTCCAAGTTGTCATTGGCTTCTGGATAATAGGTGGGTGAAGCATGGATGGCTTTACGGAAATATTTTTCAGCGGTTCGATGCTCGCCCTCCATCATCAGAATATACCCGATATGGTAGAGGGATTCGGGTTCATCCATAATGTTTTGGAAAGCGCCTGTGGCTTTATCATGATGGCCCTGACGTACGTAGATAAGACCCAGATTAGCCCAGGCCTTTTCATAACGAGAATCTTTGGCCAAGATTTTTTCAAAAAAAGAACGGGCCAATTCCCAATCCCCCGCAAGATAATGGGAATACCCGAGATTGTTGAGTAACAAGGGAAGTCCTGGTTTGATTTCCAGGGCGGCTTGGTAATGTTGCTGTGCAGTGACGTAATCCTTGCGAAGATCAGCAATCACCCCCAGGCCATTATGGGCCCGCCAGCGTTTTGGATCTATTTTAACCGCGGCTGCGAATTTATCCTTCGCCAACTCAAACTCCTTTTTATGGAGTTGCAATAATCCGAATCCTTCCAATGCTCCGGCATGATTCGCTTTTTGTTTTAGCGTGTCCCGATAAGCTTTCTCGGCTAGTTCCGTATTTCTTTTTTCCCGGTGTATGGTGGCTATTTTATAGAGGGCATTAATATTTTCTTGATCTAAGGTTAAGACCTTGACGTAATGAAATAAGGCCAGATCCCTATTGCCTGCCTTGAAGGCTTGGTCGCCAGTCTCTATCGCTTTTTGAACAGCTTGGGGATCGGGGGCAGCGGCATCCCTATTCTCAGGAGGAGGCTTGGTGGCAGTGGCGCAACCCAAAAGTGAGGTTGACAATGCTAGCAGCATTATCTGTACGAGTAATCTCATTCCTTGTGGGTATGGTTGAGAATCTAGGCTATCCATTTTTTATCCTTAGCCGATTTCATGGGAGAAATGGAATGTAAGTCTCTCAGTGAAAGTTTTTAAGTAGTTCTGAAGCGAGCCGGTGGCGTAGAGCCAGGGGACAGGGAAGTCCCCGCCAACCCTTTTTTCAGGGAGGAAAAACGGGTTGGCGGAACACTACCGGCTCGTTCCTAAAACACTTCATATTTTATTCATAGGTACTTAACTATTTTTACAAAGGGTGATGTCTTACTCATATCGGCAGCAAGAAGCGACCTATTAGCCCTTTCGTGCGCACGCTACTTGTTGCCTCTCTCTATGCCTAGTCCAGCTCCAAGCTACCCCGATTTTTAAGAATGTTAAACCTCAAGGCCAAGGTGCCGAAACATATAGGGAGATTAATCACCGTATGAAAAGATTTCGGAACCAGCATGAGGAAGGAAGCATCGGCTTCAGAAAGGTTAACCCTACTTTTAATCGATCTGAGGCAGCAGAGGGGAGAGCTAACGTCACCTGATGGCAAGTCTGATCTCCAGCATATCCTGGAACAGCAGGCGGTTGTGCATCATATTTCTTGGACGGGGGATATCCCCAAGAAGATAGTGGAGACGGCAGCTCAGGTCTTTTTTTTCGAATACGATTATCCCGACATTGCTAGGCTTTCATTCCTCCAGCAGACTAAGCTCCACTATCCCTCTATCCCTATTATCTTGGTCACGGAACAACATTCCGAGGCATTTGCTGTCTGGGCGTTTCGTTCGCGGGTTTGGGATTATTTTGTAAAGCCCCTGGTAGTCGACGATATTCTGCACTGCATGGAAAGTCTTGAGCTTGTAGTTGCAGAGCGGCATCGAGGAATGTCCAGGAAAGCGATTTTACCCCCCCATTCCATACCTACCGATGCCCGTTTCCGACCTTCGTCGCAAAAAAAAAACGCCATTAATGCGGGCATCTCTTATATAGAAAAGCATCTCCATGAGAATATTTTCCAATCCCAAGTAGCCGAGCTTTGCGGCATGACGCCTTTTCAGTTCAGCCGCTATTTCAAGCAAGCCTACGGCATGACCTTCCAAGAATTTGTTATCCGCCGGCGGATGACCGAGGCCGTGCGCTTACTTAAAAATCCGAGCGCCTCGGTTACGGATGTTTGCTATACCGTGGGCTTCCGGGATCTGTCTTATTTTACCCGCACCTTTCGGCGTTATGTGGGCATGACTCCTTCTCGCTATAAGGCCGATCTGGAGAATTTGCATACTTCCTTGTCTTCTTCCTCCCAAGTTTCCTAGGTTGTCACGGTAAAAGCAAAACAGTTCTAATCAATCGCAAGATTTTCATAACACTTAAATCGCCTCTGTCCCATAATGTTTACCAAGACAACGGTAAACAACACAACCAATTTTACATCAACCTTACCGCTGTCTGGGATGAGTTTGAGTTAACAAAATTTATAACGATGGAGGAAGATACCATGAGCAATCTGACCCAAAAAATCCGTTCTTTCTTGCGCGATGAAGAAGGCCTAACCATGACCGAATATGCGGTGGCAGGTGGTTTGGTCGTAATGGGTGCTGTTGGAATGTTCTCACTGCTGGGGAAGAATATTAGCGCCAGAATCAATGAAATTGCCCAGGCTGTCAGCGGTACCGCAGCTACTCAGTAATTGTTGGCAGGGAGGGGGCTCAGTTCCCCTCCCTGATTCTTTCTAGGACATCTCACTTTAAAAATTTATTCATTCTCTTTCGAGGTAAAACCCATGCTTACCTCTATCAGTTTCACCGCTTTTAGTGTCTTAGTATGGCTGTTAATTGCCACTAGTTATATGGACTTGAAATCTCATCGTATCCCCAATGTTTTAACTTTCGGCGGCGCTTTGTTAGGACTGGCATTACAAACCTGGTTTTTAGGTTTGGAGGGATTGTTTTCCGGCCTGGGAGGATTGACTCTCGGTTTGTTGCTGTATCTGCCTTTTTATCTGCTCGGCGGCATGGGGGCAGGGGATGTAAAACTCCTGGCGGCGGTGGGCGCCTTTCTGGGGGCCAAAGGCATATTAATGGCTGCCATTTTCAGTCTCTTTGCCGGTTCATTCATTGGCATCGGGGTGCTCATTGCCCGGGGTGTTTTTTTGGAAGTCTGGCGTCCCTATGCCACCACGGCCAAATTTCTGCTGTTGGCGGGAACCTATATTCCCCCGCAGACCAACAGGAATTTGAATACCCGTTTTCCCTACGCCGTGGCCATTGCGGCGGGAACTTTGGGTGCGGTCTTTTTATTGGCGTAGGGTGAACACTCAATGAGGTGATTTTTGTGGACACATTGGCACGACACATTTCGGAACAGCCTTCCATGGACCCCATGGAGATGAAATTGGCCGCCCTAGCTCCTCGTCCCCGGACGGTGGAGGAGACGGGCCTCAGCCAGAATCTTTTGGCAGCGCTGATCGCCAAGCACCTTTACGATGGAGGCGTCAGCACCCTGCGGGAGTTGGTGGCGAGAACCCTGTTAGCCGGATCGATTTTGGAAACGGTGTTGGCCCTGATGCGCAGCGAAGCCTATGTGGAAATTCGGGGCAGCGTGGACGGAACCACCGCCTTGCGCTATGGGCTCACGGATCGGGGCCGGGCTTTTGCCCTGGAGTCTTTGATGAAAAGCGGTTATCTGGGACCGGCCCCGGTACCGTTAACCCAATATATTCAGGTCGTGCAGGCCCAAAGTGTCCATCATCATCAGGTCACCCAGGCCCAGATGCAGTCTGCCTTTGCTGAGATCGTTATCGGCGATCATCTCTTAAATCAGCTGGGTCCGGCCCTGCATTCCGGGCGGGCCATTTTCATCTACGGTCCTGCCGGTACGGGTAAGACCTATATTGCCCAGCGCTTGGCTTGGATGCTCGGCGATCCGGTGCTAATTCCCCACGCCATTGCGGTCGGCGATACCCCCATTCAGCTCTTTGATCCCATCTTCCATCAGCCGATTAAAGATCCTGAGGGAACTCCCCATGCACTGTTCGAGCAAGGGTACGACCCCCGCTTTATCCTCTGCCAGCGTCCTGCCGTGCTCACGGGGGGGGAGTTAACCCTGGATATGCTGGAAATCAGCTATGAGGCGTCCACTAAAGTCTACCAAGCGCCGCTCCAACTCAAAGCCAATAACGGGATCTACCTCCTTGATGACTTGGGCCGCCAGCGGGTGGCGCCGATAGATTTATTTAATCGCTGGATTGTTCCCATGGAAAGCCAACAAGACTATTTGAATTTGGCCTCGGGCAAGCGCTTTCCCGTGCCCTTCGATGTGATCCTGATTTTTTCCACCAATTTGGACCCCAGCGCCCTCGCTGACGAGGCCTTTCTCCGCCGCCTGGGCTACAAAATCCGCTTTGGGGAATTAAATGCGAAAGAGTATGCGGCCATCTGGCGTCAAGTCTGTGAAGCGCGGGGCATCGAGTTCGATGGGGAAGTGTTGAGGTATGTGCTAGAGGAACTTTATGGCTCCAGCCATCGGCCGCTGCTGCCTTGCCATCCACGGGATTTGCTGTCCATGGCCTTGGATCAAGCCTGCTACTTGGGGGGTTCCAAGCAAGTGACCAAAGCCATGCTGGAGCTGGCTTGGCAGAGTTATTTTGTCGGACTAGAGAGTGACAAAAGCTAATTTACGGAGACTGCGATGGGGTTATCGTCAGAATCAAATAGGAGGTCAACATGATCAAGCGTAAGAGTTTGATGCTATTTTTCATCGCCATCGTCCTGGGGACCGGTGCCACTTGGATGGCCAATCAATGGCTCCAGAAGCGAATGCAGCCTGGGCCGGTAGAAGTGGTGTCTCCAGAGACTGCTTCCGTCGTGGTTGCTGCCCTGGAAATACCCTTTGGACAGAAAATCGAGGCGATGCACCTAAAAGTTGTTTCCTGGCCTGCCGATAACGTGCCAGAGGGGATATTTCATGAGGCATCCGCCGTGGAAGGCCGAATTGCCAGTCAAAAAATTTATCCAGGCGAGCCGATCATGAAGGATCGGGCGGTGGAGCAGCTTGGCGGTAGCACCTTATCGGCCCTTGTTCCCCGCGATAAACGGGCGGTGACCGTGCGTGTCAATGACGTCATCGGTGTGGCGGGTTTTCTTTTGCCCGGCAATCAGGTGGATGTCCTGTCCTCACGTAAAATTGATAGAAGTAAAAACCAAGTTCAAATCGAGACTATTTTGCAAAATTTAAAAGTCCTGGCGGTGGATCAAACGGCCTCCCAGGATAAAAACCAGCCCCTGGTGGTGCGCGCGGTGACCCTGGAAGCCGATCCGAAGCAAGCGGAGAAGCTATTTAAGGCGACCGAGGAGGGGACCATTCAACTGGTTCTGCGTAACCCGCAAGATGTTGCCCTTATCAAAGATCCTGAACCGGTAAAGGTGGCCAAGAAAACCTATTCTAAAGCACCGCAACCTGTTTCCGATTCGGTCACCGTGATCCGGGGAACCCAGGTGGATATCTCCAAAGTCAGGCTTTAGCTTAAGTCTTGGAAGGAGCAGGAACGCTTGAGGTTTTTTAAATAAGCAGGGAAATCTAAAGAGATTAATTTTGCCGCCGAACGATTAGCCAGCGACTTATATCTATAGAAAGGAGAATCCTCAGCATGTCCCCGCAAAAAAATCATTTTGTCGTTGGCAATCACCAATCCTGGCTATGCGGTAGCTTATTGCTCGCCATTAATCTTATTATTTTTTTCAGCCTTACTTCCCCTGTTTTGGCGCAAACCTCTCCCTTGACCCCACGACAGTCGGAGAATCTGATTATTCAATCCAATATCGATGGCGACTTTCAAGTGCCTTTATATAAGTCTGGGGTGATTGAGCTTGAAGAAAGGGCAAAGAGGATCTCTGTGGGTAACCCGGGTATCGCCGATATTCTCATGCTCCACAGCCGTCAATTGTATGTGGTGGGCAAGGCGCTCGGCACCACCAATGTGGTGGTTTGGGATAACAATGAACGGGTTTTTGCTTCCTTCAACATCGAGGTCGTCCATGACCTGGATATGTTAAAACGTAAACTTCATCGGTTGTTGCCCGGTGAAGTGATCGAAGTCCATTCCGCCCAAGAACGGATTATTCTCAGCGGGCAGGTCTCAAGTGTGGTGAAGATGAAGGCGGCGGAGGATTTAGCCCAAGGGTTTTTACCCGAATGCATCAGTGCCGAATCGAATGTCCTAGTGCGGGATACCACCCAAGGAACCCCCATTATTATTCAACAAGGTGAGGGTGGACGCGGCGCTAGTGGGGCTAACCAGGAGGGCTGCAAGAAAGGCAGTGTCGTTAATCTGATGCAGGTAGGCGGCGCCCATCAGGTGATGCTGGAGATTAAAGTCGCTGAGATTGCCCGTACGGTCCTGAAACGGTTCGACTCCAATTTTAATGTCTTTAGCTTCGACAGCCCCTGGAAGTTGGGTGCTAACAGTGGAGGGGCTTCCTTTCCCAACGCTTTGACCCCCAGCGGCAATGAGGTTCCCATCTTAGGTTCTCTCAATGGAGAGGATAGTCCCATTGGCCCGGTGGTTGATCTCTTTCAGCCGAACACTCCGGGAATACAAGATAAGGGGGTCTTTCTGAGCTACCTGAGTAGCAAATTCTTCCTGGAAGCGGTGCTGGAAGCTTCACGTCAGAAAGGGCTCGCCAAAGTCTTGGCGGAACCCACCCTCACTACGCTGACGGGTCAAGAAGCTCAGTTTGTCTCGGGAGGAGAGTTTCCCATTCCGGTTCCCCAAAGCGGTATTACCGGCAATGTGACCATTGAGTTCAAGGAATTTGGCGTGATCGTCAAATTTTTACCGCTGGTTTTGGATTCTGGCCGCATCAATCTTAAGCTCAATGTGGCGGTGAGCGAATTGTCTCAAGACGTCCCGGTCACCGTGGGAGTCCAAGGCACCGAAAGCACCTTCGTGATTCCTTCGCTGACTAAGCGCAGTGCCAAAGCCACCGTGGAATTAGCCGATGGTCAGACTATCGGTATTGCCGGATTGATTAACGATAACCTTCGGGAACTCGTGACTAAGCTTCCAGGCCTGGGTGATGTGCCGATCCTGGGCGCTCTATTCCGGAGCCAAGAATTTATGTCCGGCCAGACGGAACTGGTGATGTTCGTCACTCCCCATTTAGCCCGTCCCATTTCACCCCAGCAGGTCAAACTGCCCACGGACAGTTTTGTCCCCCCTACCGATCTTGAGTTCTATCTAATGGGCAGAATGGAGGCGCGGGAAATGTCGAACTCCTCCCCATCTTCTCAGGGCATTATTGATATTGGCCCCGAGAGTCACCGTTTTGGCCACCAGTTGTAAGGAGCATGCCCCGATGCGAGCAAACCTGATAAAAGTCTTTTGTTTTTCCGGTGGAATTCCCCTGGTGCTACTGCTCGGTTGTACCAGCACTGATCCGGTGCGTGTCGAGCAGGACTTTGGCAATTCAGTACGCAATATGATCCAGGCGCAAATCTACGATCCGGAGGCCGCCCGTAATCCTCCTGTAGATCCGCCGGCTGCACTGGATGGCGCCAAGGCGGGGGAAGCCTTGAAAGAATATCGCCAGGATGTGGGCAAGCCTAGCAAAGTGGAAAAAGAATTGCCCTTAAATATCCTCATCGGCCAGTGATCGGTACTGTTATTTGTGAATATGAGGGACTGAAATGAACGCACTGTATGCTATGCCCCATTCCCAGCGGGGGGTGACTATGGTTCTGTTCACTGTGGGCATGATCGCTATTATCGGCATGGCCGGGTTGGCGTTGGATATGGGGCATGCTTACCTGAATAAAACCCGTTTGCAGAATGCTTTGGATGCCGCCGCCCTGAGCGGTGCCAAGGTCCTGAACGATATGCATGATGTGGGTCAGGCCACCGCGGCTGCTTTAACCACCTTCAATATGCATCTTGAGGGTGAACTAGCGGATGCCGGTTTGGTTCCCACGGTGGAGGTTTCTGAGACCTTGTCTCCTTTTGTTCCCGGGGGGATCAATCCCCGTTACCTCCGGACAAGGGTGAATGACTTTCCCATGCAGGTCTGGCTGGCCCAGGTGCTCCCTGGGGTCGGCAACACTCAATCGGTAGGGGGAAGTGCGGTTGCGGGTCCCATCCCCCTAGGGCCTAAGAAATGTGATATCGCACCTATGGTTCTCTGCGCCGATCCAGGGGATACGGATTGCTCCGATGGGAATTGCTTTGGTTATTCCATGGATGGAGAGGAAGAACAGACTCTCAAAACCCATTCGGGGAACAGTAGTGATTGGGAAGTGGGGCCCGGTAACTTTCAGTTGATTGAGCTGGATTGCGGTCCAGGCGGAGATTGTGTTCGGGACGCCCTCTCTGGTGAATACGAAGGTTGTATTGAAGGGGATAGTGTCACCACCAAACCGGGGAATACCGTAGGCCCTGTGGCCCAGGGATTTAATACCCGTTTTGGTATTTATCAGGGGGGCATGTCTTCGAGTGAGGCCCCTCCTGATGTGGTGACTTACAGGGATTTTGATTCTTCAGGTAACTACTTTTGGCATGAAGGCTACTTGAGCCGCCTGCAGAACGGGCCTTGGGACTACAGTCCCCAGCCGGAGGGGATGGGTGTTCCCCAACGCCGAATATTGGCCGTGCCCTTTGGCAACTGCACCGGCACCACGGATGGGAGAGGAGAGGTGGAGGTGTTGGGTTATGGTTGCTTTTTCATGACTCGGCCCACTTCCCACTCAGGCAACACCCAGGAAATCTATGGACAGTTCATCGCCGAATGTGAGGCCGATGGTAGCGTCATCGAAGCTCCGCCCATCGATGACGATGACTTTGATCTGTACAAAATCGTCCTTTATAAGGACCCGGATAGCCAAGATTCGTAAGCCATGATGAGACCACCCTGTGATTCAACTAAAACCAGGCAACGGGGCATTGCGGCGACTGAGTTTGTCATCGTGCTTCCTGTGATTTTGCTGCTGATGCTGGGGACGGCCGAGCTAGGCCGTGCCTTTTACCAGTACAACACCTTGACTAAAGCCGTGCGGGATGGGGCGCGATACCTGGCCGACAATGCTATTAAGGGGGCGACGGGGGTGATTGACATTGATGCGGCGACTGAGGCGGAGACCAAGAATTTGGTGGTGTATGGAAATACGACGGCAAGCGGTAGTCCGCTCTTAGAAGGGTGGTCGCCGGCAGAGGTTACCGCTGCTGGGTTTGATGCCGCCCATGTCCGGGTCAGCGCTACTTTTGCTTTTAAACCGATGTTTTCAAGGATACCTGCGTTTGGGTTGGGTGAGGACATTGTGCTTGAGCTCAACTTCCAGGCGGCGACGACCATGAGAGCCTTATAAATCGCTGCTGTCAGGCCTGGGTTTGTGATTGCTAGGTTGAGAGGGCGCAGAGCAAAGCAATGCGTCCCTATTACACAAGAAAATGGGAATATCGGCTAACAGGATTGCTAGTTAAGAGGGTTTTATGAAGACATCACAGCAAGGAATGACCACGGTGGAGTTTTCGCTTATTGCTGGCTTAGTCATGATCGTGCTATTTGGGGTTATCGAAGTCGCGCGGGCATTTTTCGTCTGGAACACCATTGCCGAAGCAACGCGGCGTGGGGCGCGAGTTGCCACTGTCTGTCCCGTCAATCATCCTGCTATCGCTCGCATTACTATCTTCGGCGAGCCAGATGGGGGAGATTCCAGCCCCATTCTCAGCGGATTGTCAGCGGGCAACGTGACCCTCAATTATCTTGATAATGGGGGTGTGGCCACGGCAACTTTTGCCGATATCGCTTATGTACGAGTTGGCATCACTAATTATCAGCATACTTTACTGATTCCCTTTGTGGGGCAAACCTTGGAGGTGCCTGCCTTTAGCACCACACTCCCCGCTGAAAGCCTGGGCTATATCCCCGATCTAGGGACCCGAGAATGTTTTGGGGTTTAAGCGTCGAAGAAGCACAAGGAAGTGCCATGCCCCTCCAGCGAGGAGGAAACAAGGCGAGTGCGGCTGTCGGGAACAACCCAGCGAGGCTTAGCCGCAAACTCCAAGCGAGGAATTAAAGGTCAGGAGCAGACACTGAATGAGAAACAAACCCATGATACTTGTTGCGGGGCGGGATAAACAGCATCTACAGGCGATGGGACGTTTATTTCGTGACCCGTCAGAGCTACAGGTGCGCATTCACCATATCGAAAATGGCCATGCGGATCCCTTATATGGAATCACCGCCCAACCCGATATTCTTTTGCTGGTCCTGAGTGCTGCTTGGGAAGAGGAGCTGCGTGCCCTTAGAATCCGCACGGCTTCCCAAGGCTTGCCGATGATTGCCATCGGACCGGCGGGAAATACCCAAGTCATGCGAAGAGCAATGCAGGCGGGGGCCCGTGACTTTTTTACCCATCCCGCACCGCCAGAAGAATTATTGGCTTCCACATTGCAAATTGCGAAAGAGCTTCATTCGCCGGCCGTAACGGGGCAAGGCGTGCTGACGGCGGTTATCAATGCGACCAACGGATCAGGGGCGACGTTCCTTGCCTGTAATATTGCCCATATGATGACTGTCCACTCCAGGATCAAGGTGGCTTTAATGGATATGGACCTCCAATTTGGCAATCTTCCTCTCTATCTGGATATGAATATTCGCAACAGCCTCTCAGAGGTGTTTGCTGCGGTAGACCAACTCGATGGGGTTGCTCTTGAAGGCTATATGGGAAAACACCCTAGCGGGTTACACCTTTTGGCCTCCGCCTCTGAGCAAGTATTACTGCCCTGGGAAATCTCTGAAAAAGATCTCAATCGTCTCCTGGATGTCTCCCTCCAAGCTTATGAGCATGTCGTAGTCGATTTGCCCCGGCAAATCGACTCCTTGACAAGCACGGTATTGGAACGGGCTCATCATGTCATCATCGTGATGCAGGAGAGTTTAACTAGCATCCGCGATGCCAAGCGGCTGCTACAAATTGTCCAACGGGATTTGGCGGTATTGGATGAAAATATCTATGTGGTGGTGAATCGCCATCAAGATAAGAATGCGATTAGCTTGGCTGATCTGAGGGATGCCTTGAAGATTTCGAGTTTTTTGCTCATCCCCAATGATTTTAAACGAGTCATGCAATCCATTAACACGGGTGTTCCCCTTTTTGAAAGCGAAAGGAATGCGGCCATTACCAAAGCCGTCCTCAAGGTGGCGGTGAAGCTCAGTGGTCAACCCCAAGCGCAACCCCAAAATATATTGCGAAGGGCGCTATCGTACTTTCTGCCACATTAGCTTGAGGGTATTTAGTTTATGAATTTAAAGGAAAGAATGCGTAACGCGGGTTCGCAAGAGAGTTTGGTACAGGCGAATACTCCTTCGCTGGCAGCTGACGATCAGGCCCATGCAAAGGAAACGGCATCTGCCTTAGAAAGAGAATGGAAGCATCATATCCACCAGAAACTTCTTAAAGTCATCGATCTTTCTTTAGTCACCGGACTTGAGGAAAAACAGGCGCGCACTCAGATTCGTGAGGTGGTTAACCGCCTCATGATAGAGGAATCCGTTCCCCTGCCTGCTGCTATCCGGCAGCGGCTGGTGACCCAGATCGAAGATGAAGTTCTGGGATTAGGACCCTTGGAACCCCTGCTGGCTGACCCGAGCGTCTCCGATATCCTCGTCAATGGCCACCATTCAGTCTATGTGGAGCGGCAAGGAAAAATTGAGGGTACTGAGGTGCAGTTCAGGGATGACGCCCATCTGAGAAATATCATTGACCGCATTGTTTCCAATGTGGGGCGCCGCATCGATGAGTCTTCTCCCATGGTCGATGCCCGCCTGAAAGATGGTTCTCGGGTGAATGTGATCATCCCCCCATTGGCGATTGACGGTCCCATGCTATCGATACGCCGCTTTTCCGTGTATCGCCCCAGCACTGAAGATCTGATTGAGTATGGGACCCTTACTGCCATGATCGCAGAGGTCATCAGCGCGATTGTGAAGGCGAGGTTAAATGTTTTGGTCTCAGGCGGCACCGGATCGGGTAAGACGACCTTGCTCAATGTGCTCTCTGGATTTATCCCCCATAATGAGCGGATTGTGACTATCGAGGACTCGGCGGAACTGCAACTGCAGCAACCCCATGTGGTGCGACTGGAGACACGACCGCCCAATATTGAAAACAAAGGGGAGGTGACACAACGGGATCTTGTCCGCAATAGTCTGCGCATGCGTCCGGATCGAATCATTGTGGGGGAGGTGCGCGGGGCCGAGGCTTTGGACATGCTGCAGGCGATGAATACGGGTCATGATGGGTCACTCACAACGATTCACGCCAATACTCCTCGCGATGCGCTTTCCCGCCTTGAAACCATGATCACGATGGCCGGATTTAATCTGCCTATTCGCGCCATGCGTGCGCAGATGGCTGCTGCTATCCATATTGTCATCCAGCTCGAGCGGATGGAGGATGGGAAGCGCAGAGTGGTTAGCCTGCAAGAGATCCAGGGCATGGAGGGCGACGTGATCACCATGTCAGAAATCTTCAAATTTCATCGCCAAGGTATCGACAGCGATGGCAATGTGCAAGGCCGCTTCCAATCCACGGGACTCGTGCCTAAGTTCCATGAACGTTTGCGCCAGCGAGGAATTGAGCTCGATTTTGATCTTTTCGATCCTGATCGTCAAGTGTAAATACCTATGAATAAAATGTGAGGTGTTTTAGAAGCGAGCCGGTAGTGTTTCGCCAACCCGTTTTTCCTCCCTGAAAAAAGGGTTTGCGGGGACTTCCCTGTCCCCTAGCTCCACGCCACCGGCTCGCTCCAGGAATACTTCAAAACTTTCACTGAAATACTTAATTAAGGATAGGGTATATTCTATGGTCGGTGACCAACTGATCTTTTTGATTATGGTGTTTCTGGCGGTATTCCTGCTTGCCACCGCTATTATCGTCCCCACCTTTGGAACTTCAGCCCAGGCGGCGAAAAATCTGCGGCGGCGTATTCAGGGAACCATAGAGACACTAGACCCCGCGGCGATCTCTCTGTTACGGGAGAAAAGCTTTCATAAGCTCTCGCCCCTTGAGCGCTGGATAGAAGGGCTGCCAGGAATGGCGCGGCTGAGTCTGCTTATCAAGCAATCGGGCCGGGAGACCGCCGCTTACCGGGTCGTATTATTCGCTTTTGGCCTGGGTATGGGTTTCGGATTGCTGGTGTGGGCTCTGTCCCGGTCCCCACTCTTGGGATTGCTGGTGGCCTTCGTGAGTTTCATTTTTCCTATCTTAAAGATTCGCATAGAGCGGGACAAGCGGATAGGCAAATTTGAGGAACAGTTACCAGAGGCCCTTGATATCATGAGCCGGGCGATGAAGGCGGGATATCCTTTTGCTGAAACATTACACGTCGCCTCAGAGGAAATGCGAGATCCTTTGGCCAAAGAATTTCGCACCACGTTTGCGGACATCAACTACGGCATGAATATCAAAATCGCATTCCTCAGCCTATTGCAGCGGGTCCCTAGCATGAGTCTGATGGCTGTGGTGACTGGAGTCTTAGTGCAGCGGGATACGGGCGGTAATTTAGCGGAGATCCTGGAAAAGATCGCCGCAGTCGTGCGAGGACGATTTCGGTTTCAGCGCAAGGTACGGACCTTCACGGCAGAAGGGAGGATTTCCGCTTGGGTCTTGACTTTAGTCCCCTTCGTTCTGTCAGCGGCACTTCATGTGACCAACCCTGAATACCTGCCTATGTTGATAAAGGAACCCTTGGGTCGAACCCTAATCCTGTTGGCTTTTATTAATATCATGGTGGGTGTTTTTTGGATGCGGCGTATTATCCGTATCGATGTTTGAGGGTCCCCCTATGGAATATCTTCTGCAAATTTTGAATGAGCCTGGTCAAACCACGTGGTTCTTTGCCATTATCATGGGTGTGGCGACCACTCTTTTTGTGCTGGCCTTATTGTTACTTGCCGCTGGATTGTCTGATCCCATGCGCCGACGGCTGCGTTCCATTGCTAATTCCGGACATCATGATAGGAAAACTTCGGATGCGGTAGCGGAAGCGATAGCGCCTTTATCACCCTATATTTTACCGCGGCAAGAATGGGAACGCTCCAAAACCACGACCAAGCTGGTTCACGCCGGTTACCGCTCAGGTAATGCACTTCCCCTGTTTTATGCTATTAAGTTGCTTTCAGGAATCATTCTGCCGGCGGCTGCGATCTTTTTAACGACAATTTTCTATCCTAAATTTACCACCTTCCAGATTGTTTTCTTGGGCCTATTTTTAAGTTTTATCGGGCTATTATTTCCGAATAGCGTTCTAGAACGATTAATTAAAAAACGTCAGCGCCAGATTTACAACGGTTTCCCCGATGTACTCGATTTGCTGATCACCTGTACCGAGGCCGGTTTGGGGTTGAATGCGGCTTTAAAGCGAGTAGCGGAAGAATGCGCTGTTAGCCATCCCATACTTTCCGGGGAGCTGACTTTAGTGAACATGGAGATCCGGGCGGGGGTAAATCGCGTCGAGGCATTGAAAAATTTTTCCGCGCGAGCGGGGATAGAGGATATCCACAGTTTTGTTGCTTTTCTTTCCCAGAGTCTGCGTTTCGGCACCAGTATCGCGGATACTCTGCGAATTTACTCCGATGAATTCCGGGATAAACGGATGCAAAGGGCTGAGGAAATGGCGGCAAAGATGGGCACCAAAATGATTTTTCCCCTTATCTTCTGCATACTGCCATCCTTTTTTCTGGTGGCTATAGGCCCGGCCATTCTCGGCGTCCTCAAAGCGCTTGGAGTGCGTTAGTCCTATTCTGTTTCTGTTGAACACACATCTTCTTCCTCCTCCATTTCTATAGACTCAGGGTTTTCCAACAGCCTCTAAATTCGGTTCCAATGCTAGATGATTGGCGCGAGCGCATCAGTCTCTCACTGACCCTAAAATTAAGCTAAAGAGGGACAACTCCCCTATAGAGGTGAGAAGGCACCGGGTTTGCGGGGGTCTACTCTTCCCTCTACACTCTATCTCAAAAAATAGACAAGGAATTTCCATTTACAAAAACGGAACCAAAACAGGCAACAACAGAGGATAAGTTCGTGAAGGAGCACCGTAACTGGCACGCCCTGGGAAAAGCGGAAATACTTGACCACCTGGGAAGCAGTTCTGAGGGCCTCTCCCAGGGGGAAGCGGAGCGGCGCTTGGCTGAGGTCGGCCCGAATAAATTACCCGCACCGGAACGGCGCGGCCCTTTGATGCGGTTTCTGGCTCAATTCAATAACCTGCTGATTTATGTCTTGATCGGAGCCGCAGTACTCACTGCCTTTCTCCAACATTGGGTTGATACTTGGGTCATCCTTGGAGTGGTTTTTGTCAACGCCATTATTGGCTTTATTCAGGAAGGCAAGGCGGAAAAATCCCTGGAAGCCATCCGGGGTATGCTTTCTCCCTCTGCCTCTGTTGTCCGGAATGGCCAGCGTTACAATATCGCCGCTGAGGAGCTGGTGCCGGGTGATGTTGTGCTTCTTGAAGCCGGCGATAAAGTACCAGCGGATCTGCGCTTGTTGCAGGTGAAAGGCTTGCGAATTCAAGAAGCGGTGCTTACCGGGGAATCAGTGGCGGTGGATAAGGTCACCCACCCGGTGGAGGTGCGGGCGGATCTCGGCGACCGCCTTTCTATGGCCTACTCCGGCACCCTCGTTGCGGCCGGCCAGGCGAGAGGGATTGTCGTCAAGACCGGTGCCCGTACCGAGATTGGGCGAATCAGCGGCATGATTTCTGAGGTGGAGGAACTCACCACACCCCTACTTCAACAGATGGACCACTTCGCCCGTGTTCTTACAATAGTCATCCTCGGTGTCTCCGCTATAGTTTTCCTTTACGGCTATCTAGGGCTAGGGCAGGAGTTAGCCGCTACCTTTATGACCGTGGTCGGCCTTGCCGTCGCGGCAATTCCGGAAGGGTTGCCCGCCATTCTGACGGTGACGCTTGCCATCGGCGTCCAGAAGATGGCGGCCCGCAACGCCATCATTCGACGCTTACCCGCTGTGGAAACGCTAGGCTCCGTTTCCGTCATATGCTCCGATAAAACAGGCACGCTAACCCGCAATGAGATGACGGTGCGTTCTGTCATTACGGCGGGCAAGCTATTCTCGGTAAGCGGTACCGGCTATGAACCCTATGCCGGCGGGTTCAGCCTTGACGGTCAGGAGGTTGCAGCGGATGACTATTCAGAACTCATCGAAATGCTACGCGCCGGTTTACTATGCAACGATTCCAGCCTGCGACATCATCGTGATCAATGGCAAGTAAGCGGCGATCCCATGGAAGGGGCCCTGTTGGTTGCCGCCGTCAAAGCCGGTTTTGAGACAGAATCCGAATTGAAATATTACCCGCGTACCGATGTCATTCCCTTCGATTCGGAACATCGTTTCATGGGCTCCCTGCACCACGACCACGAAGGTCACGGCTATATCTTTATCAAAGGCGCTCCCGAGCGAGTGCTCGATATGTGCAGCCGGCAACGGGAAAGCAGCGGCGAAGAAGCGCCCCTTAATCGGGCCTATTGGGAGGAGCAGATTCAAACCATCGCCGAACAGGGGGAGCGGGTGCTGGCGGTTGCTACCCGCCCGGTGGCCGCTGAGCATTCCGAGCTTAACTTTGCCGATGTCGAAGAAGGATTGGTGCTGCTGGGTCTGTTTGGGTTTATAGATCCGCCACGGGAAGAGGCTATCGCCGCGATTCGAGAATGCCGCTCGGCCGGCATCCGGGTCAAGATGATTACCGGGGACCATGCCGCGACCGCCCGGGCGATTGCTCGACAGCTAGGGTTGGAGAATGTGGACGAAGTGTTCACGGGGCGCGAATTGGACCGCCTTACCGAAGCGTCGGTGGTGACCGCCCAAGCAATTACCCAGCAGCTTGAACGGCGGGATATAGACGAGGCTACCGCCGAGCGCGAACTCGAACGGCTCGCCGATGAGGCCCTGGTGGAAGAGACGGAGTTGGTGAAGGTGGCTTCGCGCGTTGACGTCTTTGCCCGTACTACGCCTGAGCATAAATTGCGCCTGGTGCAGGCCTTGCAAGCGAAGGAGGAAGTCGTGGCTATGACCGGCGACGGCGTCAATGATGCGCCGGCGCTGAAACGGGCCGATGTAGGCGTCGCCATGGGACGTCAAGGAACGGAAGCGGCCAAAGAGGCTGCCGAGATGGTGCTGGCTGACGACAATTTCGTATCCATCGAGCGGGCGGTACTCGAAGGCCGCACGGTCTATGATAATCTAAAGAAGGCGATATTATTTCTATTGCCCGTCAATGGGGGCGAATCCCTCACTATCCTCGCCGCACTCGTCATGGGGTTAACTTTACCTATTACTCCCCTTCAAATTCTCTGGGTTAACATGGTTAGCTCCGTGGCGCTGGCCATGGCCCTCGCCTTTGAACCTCCCGAACCCGATGTGATGCACCGCCGGCCGCGAGGGCGTGATGAGCCGCTCTTATCCGGATTTTTACTCTGGCGCATCGGCTTTGTCTCCTTCCTTTTTCTCGTCGGGATCTTCGGTTTTTTTGCCTGGACTCGACAACAGGGCGCCTCCTTGGAAGAAGCGCGAACCTACGCCGTTAATACCCTTGTGGTAATGGAGGTTTTCTATCTCTTCAGTGCTCGCTACCTTGGAGCGAGTTCACTGAGTTGGCGGGGACTTAAAGCCACATGGGCGGTATTCATCGCTGTGATTACCGTCGGTTTCTTACAGCTTATCTTCACCTATGCACCGTTTATGGAGCGCTTTTTTGATACCCGCCCCATCGATATCGTCCATGGAATCGAAATCCTTGCTATCGGTGTCTTACTCTTTATGGTGCTAGAGGTGGAAAAATGGCTTCGTCGCCGCTGGGTCGGCGCACCCGCCCGGGAAGAAGTGAAACCTGCGGTGCCTCCCCTGCCTCTTCCCCAGCGCAAGCACGCCGAACGCAAACGGATCTGGACCCCTGCAACCCTCCTGCTGGTGGCATTCCTCCTTTTATGGCCCGCCATTGGCATTTGGTTGCATTTAGATCATCTCCAGCGCCTGGACACTAAATTTGGCGCGCTAACCGAACGCCTAGACGAGATAACCGGAGCTAAAAGCGGATTGAATACCCAAGTCGCTCAAATGAGCGAACAATTGGAATCCTTGCAAGAAACCTTGGCTCAGTCTGAGCAACGATGGCACAATCTCCGCCGCGGTCAGCAAACCCTCATCCAGGAAACAGCGAGCCTGCGCGCCGGGGTGGAGGCGCTAGCAAATCGAGTGAATAAAATGGAGGAAAGAACGCTTGCTCTGCTACCCGCCGACCTTCATGATGCTAACTGGCTGTTAGCCCAGCCTGCCGATCACTATACGCTGCAATTACTCACCGCCACTGATGAAACATGGTTCTTTGAGTTTGTTCAGCGCTATCCTCTTCCTTCCGACTCTGCCTATTTTCGCTTCATCGAGAGGGAGCAGTATCGATATACGTTAGTGAGCGGCGTTTATGAGAGTGTCAGCGCCGCCCGCCAAGCGCTGACAGAACTCCCGCAACCTTGGCAAAGGTATAATCCTTGGATTCGTCAAATAGGCCGTATTCATCAGGAAATTCAAGCCCAATAAGCTTAGCCAGGCAGTTGGGGGCAATCGCCTTAGAAGCGATTTCTTCCCCCCTAGACCAAGCAATTATTTCAACATTAACCTAAGCGGGAAATTCTTCTAGGCGACCGAAGTCCTGATCACATGGGCTGCTTGCGCGGGAAGAAAATAATGATAGTAGGGCGCTGAATGGAGAGGATTATTCTGTTCATAGGTTAAGCCATAAAGGGCAAAATATTCTTTCGCTAAGAGAGCCGGCATCTCGCGCCGTGAAACCAACTCCAATAGCTTGCCGTTTTCAATGCTGCGCTCAAGACTGGGATCAATAGCGGCAAGTTCTTGTTTGATCTTTGAGGCTACTTTGACATGACGTTCGGGTTGGACAAAGACTTGCAATAGCAATCCTGCCGTATAATGGCCAGTCGCTTCCCTGGAATCTATACCCGCTTTTTTCAGGGCCTGGATAAGGGTTTCCAAACTCACCGCCTGGCGCTCATCTGAGCCTTGTCGACTGGCCCGTAGCGCCAAGTGATGAGCCGTAAAACCATAAACCCGATTCCAGTGCTGGATGATTTGGGCCGGTGCCTCGGCATCGGATTGATCTAAAAATATCCGCAGCACCTGGCCATTCGTCAGCATTTTGTATAACGGATAGGCATCCCAGCCGTCCGGAAATTGATAGGCGGCTTCTTCTGGAACCTGGCTTGGCAGATAACCGTGTATTGTTTGTAATAGTTGCGCCACTCTCTCCGCATCTTGGGTTGCTCCCGAGCCGCAACGGATAGCCACATGGTCAAAATGCACAGTCCAGCCTTGCTCCTCGGCAATGCCCAGCAAGGCAAGATCGGCCCGGCTATTGAGTAGGGATTCCACCGCCTTGACGGCCACATAAATATCGAAATTTTGCACGAAACGGGCAATGCGTTGGGCATGGGTGTCTGCTAAGGTGGCCTGTGCCTGTTCGAGTAAATCCGCTAACAAGGAGCGGGCCGGTGGGCTGATAGTCATCCCAGGCAGGTCTCCCTCTAAGGGCATGGCCTTACTGGCTTGATGGTAAGCAGTCAGCAAATCGTCCATGGTGAGGACATGCTGAAAGTAGGGCAGAGCCGAGACCAATTGGGGTGGCCCTTGGAAGGGAGTGAGATTAAGGCTGGCAAAATTTCCATCGGGTCGGGGGGCCCGCACCCGGCAAGGATTATCGGGATCGGGAGCTAATTGAGGGGCCTCCTCAAGTAATGTAGTGACCAGATCTTTTGCAAAGAGGGTATAGGGATCTCCCATTTCCAAGTCCTCAAGGTAGATATTCCCTTTACTTTTTGACTTTAGGAGCCACCGGGCGTTCCCATAACTTGGAGTAAGTCTCCCAGAGAAATTTTTGAGGAGTTGATTTCTCTGGGCGCTCATCCCCGCCGGTATAGGCCTTTTCCTGCGCACGGCGCACGCTACTTGTCGACTTCTCGGAGCGTGAGCAAAGCGGAACTGACCGCATTTTTCTCAAAATTTTTGCCGAGTTACTTACCCGAACAAAAGCAGCGTTTAGAGGGTCCAATGGGATGAGTAAGGTATTAACCGGGATAATTCATGAGATCACCACAAAGGCACTAAGAGCACAAAGAAATCAATTTTGTGTCTTGGTGGTGAAAAATCCAGATTAAGCGCAGGGAGATCTGCATCAAGATGGAAAAAGGTGGGAGCCATGAAGAGTGTTTCTATTATCGGTGCCGCAAGCGGTTGGGGCGCCAAGGACCGCCGCTGCGAGGCGGGTCCCGAGTCTCTTCGTCAGCAAGGCCTAGTCCCTCATCTGCGCCAGCAAGGCGTGCCAGCCTCCTGGGAACTCACGGTACGACCTCCGGCGAACCATGAGAATGCGCTGACTGCCGTCCAGGCGCTTTCGATGACGTTAAGCCAGGCGACCGGTAATGCGGTAGCTAAAGGTGAATCCTTCGCCGTTTTGGGAGGCGACCACTCCTGCGCCATCGGTACCTGGAGTGGTGTTTCCCAGGTGGGGGGACCCCTGGGGTTGATTTGGATAGATGCCCACATGGACTGTCACCTGCCGGAAACCAGCCCTAGTGGTGCGCTTCATGGAATGCCCCTGGCTTGTCTTCTAGGCTTAGGCGATCCCCGGCTAACGGCTATTGGCGGCCAGGGGCCCAAGTTCTTGCCAGAGCATGTGGTGCTTATCGGTATACGCAGCTTTGAGCCGGAGGAGTATTTATTGCTGCAACAGCTAGGGGTGAAGGTCTTTTTTATGGATGAGGTGCGCCGCCGTGGCCTTAAAAAAGTATTTCAGGATGCCTTGGAGCGGGTACGGAACCGGACTGCAGGATTTGGAGTAAGCATTGATCTCGACGCTATCGATCCTCACGAAGCACCGGCTGTGGGTACTCCGGTTCTAGGGGGAATCCCCAAGGGGGAATTAATCGCCCTGTTGAGACAGATCCAGGGAGAGCCCCGCTTTAGGGGAGTGGAGATTGCCGAATATAACCCCTTCCTGGATAAGGGATACCTGACGGCCGGCCTTATTGGTGAGTTGCTGTGCTCACTATTTACGCCACAGAGGTTTGCCCATGAACCCTATCATCGAATTGGAAAATCAGTACTCAGCGCATAATTACCATCCGCTGCCGGTGGTATTGACCCGGGGCGAAGGAGTCTATCTCTGGGATACGGAAGGAAAACGTTACCTGGACATGATGAGTGCCTATTCCGCAGTGGGTCATGGCCATGCCGATCCCCGCCTTGTCCAGGCTCTCGTCCACCAGGCCCAGCGCTTGACCCTGACTTCCCGGGCCTTTTATACCGATCGCCTAGGGCCGTTGCTAAAGTATGCCTGCGAGTTGAGTGGGCAAGACCGGGCTCTCCCCATGAACACCGGCGCAGAGGCCGTGGAAACCGCGCTTAAAGCAGCCCGCAAGTGGGCCTATCAAGTTAAAAGAGTCCCGGCAGGGCAGGCGGAAATCCTCGCCTGTGAGGGGAATTTCCATGGACGTACCATCGCCATTGTGGGCCTTTCCTCTGAAGCCCAGTACCGAGAAGGCTTTGGCCCTTTTCCTGCGGGTCTAAAATGTATTCCCTACAATAACTTGGAAGCCTTGGAGGCAGCAATAACGCCCCATACCGCCGCTTTTCTGGTAGAGCCGATTCAAGGTGAAGGGGGTATTATTATCCCGGATAAGGGTTATCTCCGGGGATGTGCCGAGATCTGCCGCCGTCATCATGTGCTGCTCATCTGTGATGAAGTTCAGACCGGGTTGGGACGCACCGGTAAATTGTTTGCCTGCCAGCATGAAGGAGTCCAACCGGATGGCCTCATTCTCGGCAAGGCCCTGGGTGGGGGGCTATTACCCCTCTCTTTATTCCTGGCCCGGGAGGAAGTCATGGGGGTTTTTCAGCCCGGAGATCACGGCAGTACCTTTGGGGGTAATCCCTTAGCTTGTGCGGTAGCTTTGAAAGCTCTCAAGATCCTGGTTGAAGATCGCTTGCCGGAACGTTCGGCTGAACTGGGAGAGGACTTATTACAACAGCTTCACCGGCTGCAAAGTCCCCTGATTCGCGAGATCCGGGGTCGAGGCCTGTTTATTGGCATTGAAGTTGATCCGCAACGGGTGACGGCGCGAGCCGTTTGCGAAGCCTTGATGGAACGGGGGCTATTAAGCAAAGAAACCCATGATGTGGTGGTCCGTTTAGCACCACCGCTCACTATTGCCCGGGAGCAAATCCATTGGGCGGTGGAGTGTATTATCCGGACCTTTCAAGAGCTGGAAGAAAACTATCCGGCTTCCACAACAAAGGTAAGTTCACAATGAAATTACTTAAGGATCTAGGCCTAGAAGATTTCAATCCAGGAGTTTGTTGGGGACCGGGATGTTGGTCTGGAAAGGAGACCAAGCGGGGAATTGATTCCATCAATCCGGCGACTGGGCAGCGGATCGCCAGTGTCGGGGGAGCGACCTCCTCCAATATGGAAACCCTGATTAACACCTCCCAGGAGAGCTTCATAACCTGGCGTACCGTCCCCGCTCCGGTACGGGGGGAGTTGGTGCGTCGGTTGGGGGAGTCCCTGCGGGCCCATAAGGATCTGTTGGGTAGCCTGGTGAGCTTGGAGACTGGCAAGATCAAGGAAGAAGGGGATGGGGAAGTGCAGGAAATGATTGATATGGCGGATTTCGCCGTGGGCCAGTCGCGGATGCTCTATGGCAAGACGATGCACTCGGAACGTTTCCGCCACCGCATGTATGAACAATGGCACCCCTTAGGGGTGGTTGGCTTGATTACTGCTTTTAATTTCCCGGTCGCAGTGTGGGCTTGGAATGCTCTGATTGCCGCCATCTGTGGCAATACGGTGATTTGGAAGCCTTCACCCAAGGTGCCTTTAACGGCAGTGGCGGTGCAGCACCTTTGCAACCAAGTGATGGAAGAGGTCGGTTATCCAGGGGTGTTTAACCTTTTGGTCACCGATGATAATCAACTTGCCGAGAGTTTGGTGCAAGATTCACGGCTTCCCTTGATCTCCTTCACTGGCTCAACCGAGGTCGGGCGGCGAGTGGGTGAGTTGGTGGCCTCACGGTTGGGACGGAGCCTGCTGGAACTCTCTGGCAATAATGCAGTGATTGTGGATGAAACGGCTGATCTTAATTTAGCCGTGCCGGCGGTGGTCTTTGGGGCGGTAGGCACGGCGGGGCAACGTTGCACCACCACGCGGCGTCTTATCGTTCACCAAAGCCGCTATGAGGAATTAATTTCTCGGCTCGTTCATGTTTACCCCCAGCTTCCCATTGGGGATCCCCTCGATAAAAAGACCTTAGTGGGGCCCCTGATTGATAGGGGGGCCGTGGCCCGATTTAACCATGCCATTGAAGCGCTTAAGCACCAGGGAGCTGAGATTCTCTACGGCGGCCAGGTGCTCCAGAGAACTGGATATTTTGTCGAGCCTACCTTAGTCCGGGCTGAGAATCATTGGGAGATTGTGCAGCAGGAGACCTTTGCGCCCATCCTCTATTTGATCCCCTTTAAAACCCTGGATGAGGCCATTGAACTTAACAATGCTGTCCCCCAAGGATTTTCCTCCTCCTTGTTTACCAATAATCTCCGGCATGCAGAACAGTTTCTTTCCCACTGTGGCAGCGATTGTGGTATCGCCAATATTAATATTGGGACCTCAGGGGCTGAAATTGGGGGGGCTTTTGGGGGCGAAAAGGAAACCGGCGGGGGCCGGGAGGCAGGCTCTGATGCTTGGCGAAACTACATGCGGCGGCAGACCAATACCCTCAATTGGGGCACGGAATTGCCTTTGGCCCAAGGGATTCGCTTCGATATCTCTTAATGGTTAGGAAGTAGGTTGCCAAAAATTAATTTCATTAAAACAATTTTAGACCCCAGGTGGGGAGTACTTGCTCTTTTGAGTTTAGCGTTGATGGCCTGTGCCACCCTTCCAAACTATGAACGACCACGGGTCTATCTCACTCATCTCCAGTTCCAAGAAGCGAGCATGCTGGCGCAGACTTTTTTACTGCGCTTACGCATCGATAATCCCAATGATACCGCCCTGCCCATTAATGGGATTGATATAGAACTTATTTTGAATGGACATTCCCTTGCCCAGGGGTTAAGTAACCAATTCCTTGCCGTACCTCGTTTTGGCAGTGCTGAGGTGGAGGTGCGGGCGACAACCACCCTTATCAGCCTACTTCAACAGGTTCTCTTCCTTCAAGGCCAAGAGAAGCTGAGTTACAAAATCGCTGGACGATTACACCTGGCCCGCACCTTAGGCTTTGGGCAGTCCGATTTTCCTTTTCAAGAGAAAGGGGTGTTGGATTTAGCCACGCTCCAGAAGAGAAGCACAAGGTTGAATGCGGTGCCGGGCGGACGTTAAATTTGGCAGAATGGCTGGCTATTGCCTACCCTATCAGGGGGGGCAAGTCTAAACTGATGACGGTGCCCTAGGTGAACGCCTAGATATTCATAAAGTAAGGGGGAAATTTCTATGTCAGATCATGTCTATAAAAAGATAGAGTTGACCGGGAGCTCTACCCAAAGTATCGAGGATGCCGTACAACAGGCGCTAAATAAAGCTTCGAAAACCCTTCATAACCTACGTTGGTTTGAGTTGGCCGAGACCCGGGGTGAGATTGATGATAAGGGGCAGATCAAGCATTGGCAGGTGAGCTTGAAGGTAGGGTTCAGAATTGACGGGTAATTTGGATCTTATCGACCTTGGAGGCAAGGAGCATCGAGGAGTCAGTGAGCATTTGAGAGACGGACCGAAGCGAGACAAGGGCAATTAGCGAGGCTCGTTATGAGTAACGAAAATATTGATACTGAGGCGGTTATCGCCAAGCTCAATCAGATCCTGGAGATGGAGCTAGCGGGAGTGGTGCGTTATACCCATTACTCGTTTATGGTTTTTGGCTATAGCCGGATACCTATTGTCTCCTGGTTGCGCAAAGAAGCGGAAGAGGGCCTTGCCCATGCCCATGAAGCAGGGGAAATAATTACCCATCTTGGTGGTCATCCTTCCCTGGGGATTGGTCCCTTGTTGGAGACTCACAATCATGATATTGGGGCTATTTTGAGAGAATCCCTAGAGCATGAAAAGGCTACCCTCAAGGTCTATTTTGAATTGTTGAGTTTGGTAAAAGATCGTTCAGTTTTTCTTGAAGAATATGCACGGCGATTGATCTCAGAGGAGGAGATCCATCAAGGTGAGATTAATAAGATGTTACGAAAGCCTGGAGAGGTAGGCGTGTTTTCTCCCTAACCTATCTCAAAAATTTTACTTTTCCTCACTAAACGGCTTTGAGTTAAGGAAGCAAGCCCTTGGCAGTTGTCGATACCTTCCATCGTCCTTTACGGGATTTGCGGGTCTCTGTGACTGACCGCTGTAACTTTCGCTGTCCTTATTGCATGCCCAAGGAGATCTATGGTCGAAAGTGGGCCTTTTTGCCCCGTAATGAGTTACTGACTTTTGAAGAAATAAGCCGTCTGGTGCGGATCTTTGCCTCTCTCGGTGTTGAGAAAGTTCGGCTTACAGGGGGCGAGCCTTTGCTCCGCCAGGAATTAGAGCAGTTGATCCGGATGCTGGCGTCCATTGAGGAGCTACAAGACCTGACTCTGACGACCAATGGCTCTTTGCTAGCTTCTCGAGCAGAGAGGCTGAAGGAGGCCGGTCTAAAGCGGGTGACGATAAGTCTGGACTCCTTAGATGAAACCACTTTTATGGCCATGAATGATGTTAAATTTCCTCTAGCCCAGGTGTTAGAGGGGATCGAGGCGGCCACCAAAGCCGGGCTCATGCCGATCAAAGTCAATATGGTTGTTAAACGGGGCGTGAATGATCAGGATATTGTGCCTATGGCCCGCTATTTTCGGCATAGTGGGCATACTGTCCGTTTTATTGAATACATGGATGTGGGTCACACGAATGATTGGCGCTGGGAAGAAGTTGTCTCTGCCCAAGAGATAATTGACCAAATCGGTGCCCACTGGCCCCTAGAACGGATCGCTTCCCCTTATCCTGAAGAGGTGGCTACCCGTTACCGCTATGGTGATGGCGGGGGAGAAATTGGGATCATTGCCTCGGTAACCCAGCCCTTTTGCCGGGACTGTACCCGGGCCCGGCTTGCTGCCGATGGCCAGCTTTATACCTGCTTGTTTGGGAGCCGCAGCTATGATCTGCGGCGGCGGCTGCGCAATGGTTGTTCCGATGCGGATCTTGCGGCTTTCCTCAAGCTCATCTGGTGGCGCCGCAATGACCGCTATTCAGAGTTACGCAGTGCAGCAACCGTTTCTTTCGATAAGGTCGAAATGTCACGCATTGGAGGCTGAAAGCCTCCGATCTCTATTTCATCTCTAGCCGTTAAGAACCCCTTTCCTGAACTATATTTACAGAGAAGCTGCGGGGAAACCTTACTTGCAGCGAAGGGCAAATCAAGCCTGAAAGAGAGTTCCACGATTAAGCGCTAAATTTTTGATGGGTACGGCGCTAATACGCCTTAATCCATCCTACTTAATTAAATGGGAACCCTTATAAAAAGCGAGGAAGCTCATGATTTCTGGTATTGAATTACCCTCCCCAAGCTCGCCCCGGGCGGCTATCAGCGCGGCCTATCTCGCCGATGAAACCGTCTGGATTCAGTCCCTATTGCGTGAGGCGGAGTTGGACCAGGAGGCCAGTGAGCGAGTGAAGCAGCGGGCAAGTCAATGGGTGCAGTTAGTGCGCGAGAGGCGTCATCGCCATGGAGGATTAGATGCTTTTCTCCATGAATATGACCTCTCCACCGAGGAAGGGGTCGTACTTATGTGCTTGGCCGAGGCCCTATTGCGGATCCCCGATGATGAGAATGCGGACCGGCTTATCCATGACAAACTCACCAAGGGCGAGTGGAGCAAGCATCTTGGACATAGCCATTCGCTCTTTGTCAATGCCTCTACCTGGGGGTTGATGCTAACTGGGCGTCTGGTGCGTTTGGAAACGCGCTTGCTTGATGATGGCAGGGGCGTTCTTAAACGTTTGGTGAAGCGTGGAGGGGAATCCTTAGTGCGGTTAGCCCTCCGGCAAGCCATGCGCATTATTAGTGGCCAATTCATTATCGCGCCTACCATTGAGGACGCCCTGACGCAGCGTCGGGGGAATGAACGCTACTCCTTTGATATGTTGGGTGAAGTTGCCCTCACTCAAGCCCGTGTTGAGCAATATTATCGTGCCTATCGGCATGGAATTGCCGCCCTGACTCAGGTAGGACAAGATCAACAGGGCCGGGAGTCGGTAGGAATTTCTGTCAAGCTTTCGGCGCTACACCCCCGTTATACTTTTTCCCAACGAAAAAGGGTGCAAGCGGAGTTGGTACCTCGGGTGTTGTCGTTAGCCCGTGAAGCTTGTGCTGCCGGCGTCGGGTTAACCTTGGATGCGGAAGAGAGTGATCGTTTGGAATTGATGCTAGATGTCTTTGAAGCTGTATTCCGCGATCCCTCCCTAAAGAAATGGGAAGGCTTCGGTCTGGCGCTACAAGCTTACCAAAAGCGGGCAGTACCAGCCTTGGAGTATTTGCTGGATCTCGCCCGAAAGGAAGGTCGGCGTATTCCGGTGCGTTTGGTCAAAGGCGCCTACTGGGATACGGAGATCAAGCGCGCCCAGGAACAGGGATTACCAGGCTACCCGGTTTTTACCCGAAAGGCCAATACAGATATTTCTTTCCTTGCTCTGGCCCGCCGACTGCTCAATGCCCGCGATGCCTTATATCCTCAATTGGCCTCCCATAATGCCCATACTGTGGCCTGGGTATTGGAGGTGGCGGGGGAGCAGCAAGGTTTCGAATTTCAGCGCTTACATGGCATGGGAGAACTCCTTTATAACGCCTTGCGAGAACAAGGAATTCAGGTTCCTTGCCGAGTTTATGCCCCCGTGGGAGGTTATAAAGACCTTTTACCTTACCTGGTGCGGCGGCTGCTGGAAAATGGCGCTAATACCTCTTTTGTCAACCGGATTGAGGATGAAAAAGTACCCCTTGAGCAGATGGTGGCCGATCCGGCTAAGCACGTTCGTACCCTGTCCTCTATACCCCACCCCCGGATTCCCTTGCCACCTCATCTTTATGGAAGATTCCGGCGTAATTCTCTGGGAATTAATCTAAATGATCCGACCACCCTGGATCGCTTAATGGCTGAACTTGCCTCTGCCATGGGGCGGCAAAGGCAGGCGTCGCCTCTTATCAGTGGCGAGGCGAGAGAGGGCAATGGGCGAGTGGTGCGAGATCCTAGTGATCGGCGGCGAGTAGTGGGGACGGTGATTGAAGCCGATCACAAAGCTACTACTGAAGCCTTGGCTGAAGCCACCTCCGTTGCCCCTGGCTGGGATGCCACCTCTGTTCTCGGGCGGGCCGAGTGCTTGGAACAGGCGGCTAATTTACTTGAGGAGCGCCAAGTTGAGCTGATGGCCTTGTGTATTCGCGAAGGGGGCAGGAGTATTCCCGACTCCCTCTCTGAAGTGCGAGAGGCGGTGGATGCGTGTCGTTATTATGCTGCTGAGGCCCGTCGGCACTTTGCTATACC